>JAMQPH010000431.1 GCA_023717605.1 Pyrinomonadaceae bacterium | reverse complement strand
AACGATCCACGAAATCACACGAACGGACACGAACAAGAAGGAGACTAAGCCAAATGACCAGTGAAAAATGTCAAATGACAAATGGAAAATGATCCGCTCTTCGGTTCTGTAATTGACCGATCTTTCCCAACCAGCGCAGATGCAACTTCCCCACAAAGCGTGGTTGACACTCCCCTACCCCTCTACTAATATCGATTTCTTCCGAGCGAACGCTTAATACTTGAGATGGTTATGCCTGAAACCAAGGAAATTCCTTCACGCGCGCAAGCTGAAGTCAAACGTTGGGAACGTGAAACCCTCGAACCCACAGTAACGAAGAATCCGGAAACAAAGAAGTGCTTTGAGAGCGTATCGCTCGAGGAAGTGAACCGCCTCTACACTCCGGCAGATACTTCCGATCAAGACTTCGCTGAAGACATCTCCTTCCCCGGCGAGTTTCCCTACACACGCGGCATACATCCCACAGGCTATCGCGGCAAACTCTGGACGATGCGCCAGTTTGCCGGGTTTAGCACTCCAGAAGAAACGAACGCTCGCTTCAAGTACCTGTTGGAACAAGGCCAGAACGGCCTGTCAGTAGCTTATGACCTACCCACTCTGATGGGCTACGATGCCGACTCTCCACTATCTGAAGGCGAGGTCGGTAAATGTGGTGTGGCGGTTTCGTCGCTGGCCGATATGGAGGTGCTTTTTAATGGAATACCTCTGGACCAGGTAACAGTCTCGCAGACGATTAACGCGCCGGCATCAGTTCTGTTGGCCATGTACCTCGTGGTTGCGGAAAAACAGGGAGCGGACTGGAAGAGAATTTCCGGGACCCTGCAAAACGACATTCTCAAAGAATACATTGCTCAGAAGGAATGGATCTATCCCATCCGACCGGCCATGAAGCTGGTGATTGACACGTTTGAGTTCTGCAACCAGCACGTGCCTCGTTACAATCCGGTTTCCGTTAGCGGTTATCACATACGAGAGGCCGGCGCCACCGCTATTCAGGAATTGGCCTTCACGTTACGCGACGGACTCGAGTACGTTGAGTGGGGTGTTAAGGCGGGCCTCGATCCCGATCGGTTTGTTCCGCGCATTTCTTTTTTCTTTAACGCCCATAACGACTTTTTTGAAGAAATCGCCAAGTATCGGGCAGCACGCCGTATCTGGGCCAGGGAGATGCGTGATCGCTTTGGTTCGACAAACGAACGCACACTCAAGTTACGCTTTCATACTCAAACTGCAGGAGTCTCGCTTACCGTCCAGCAACCGCTTAACAATATCGTGCGGGTGGCAATTCAAGCGCTGGCAGGCGTGCTCGGCGGCACCCAGAGCTTGCACACCGACGCGTACGACGAAGCGTTAGCGCTGCCAACCGACCGCGCAGCACTTATCGCGCTTCGAACGCAACAGATAATTGCCGAAGAGACGGGTGTAGCCAACACGGTGGACCCGCTAGGCGGCTCATACTTCCTCGAAGCGCTGACGCAGAAAATGGAAACTGGTGCCCGCGATTACTTCAGGAAGATTGATTCGATGGGAGGTATGGTTGCAGCCATTGAGAAAGGCTTCCCACAACGCGAGATTCAAGACTCGGCGTACCAATATCAGAAAGCCGTCGAGCGGGGCGAGCAAGTGATCGTTGGTGTAAACAAGTACGAGATGGCGGAGGAATCCCAGATTCCCACACTCGTGATTGACGAATCTGTTCGCGACCACCAGGTAGAACGCCTCGAACAGACGCGCGCGCGCAGAGATGCGGGTTCGGTCACTAACGCCCTCGAGAAACTCAAGAGGGCTGCACAGAACAACGAGAACACAATGCCGGCCACAATAGATGCTGTGCGCGCTTACGCTACGCTGGGCGAAATTTGTTCCGCCCTCCGCGATGTTTACGGCGTTTATGAAGAGCCGGCGTTCTAACTTCACGCCTGACGATCTTTGCCGCCTCTCAAGAACTCAATGCAGCGATTGATTCTGGTCTTCCTGGCAGTCCTGGCCCTCACTACTTACGCTGGCCAGCCGATTCGCGTCAGCGCCGGCCTCCTGCAGGATCGCCTCATCGTCCGGCCACGCAGAATTGTGTTGGTGCGCAGCGCAAAGCTCGCAAAACAGTTTCCCGATCGAAAGACTGCAACGGTCACCTATCCAGTGATTAGCGGCCTGGGCGACCGCGCCGTGTTGCGGCGGATCCGTTCTCTACTCGACTTCAAAAATATCTTCGACTACTCGCTTCAGGAATATCGCGACGATGCCTGGTTAAGCGAATTTAGTTACACCGTAAACTACAATCGCAATTTCTTGTTCGACATCACTTTCAACCAGAATGGTGTGGCTGCATATCCTGATGACCAGAGTAAACACTTCCTAATAAACTTGAAGAACGGTCGAATCATCAAGGCGGCGGACGCCTTTCTGGTGGACAAGTTTGGGGCTCTGGCGGCGCTGGTCGACCAGAAGCTTCAGGCGGAACTAAAAGAGATAACAACAGAAGCAAAAGTGACTTCTAATCTCGAAGCTACAGAATTCCAGAGCATCGTCGAAGGCCTGGAACAGATGAAGTTCGGACCAGAGCATCTTGAAGACTTCGAGGTAGGAGCCCAAGGCATTACCTTTCTTTACGATGCTGGATTGCCGCACGCGATACAAGCTTTCGAGCCGGAAGGACGCTACTTCTTTTCGTATTCAGAACTCACGCCATATCTGAATCCCACCGGCCCGCTTGGTCAATTCGTCCGTTAAGGTAGAATGGACTCCATGAATGATCGGAAAATCCGCGTACTAGTAGCCAAGCCCGGTCTCGATGGTCACGATCGTGGCGCGAAGGTCATTGCCCGGGCGCTGCGTGATGCCGGGATGGAGGTTATCTACACCGGTCTGCGCCAAACACCAGAGATGATTGCTGCAGCGGCTTTGCAGGAGGACGTCGATGCCGTCGGAGTTTCAATTCTGAGCGGTGCCCACAACACCCTGTGCCCACGCATAGTCGAGTTGCTTAGGGGACAAGGGATGGACGATTGCCTAGTACTGCTCGGCGGGATAGTGCCCCAGGAAGACATCTCGAAGTTAAAAGCTGAAGGTGTAGCAGAGATTTTTCTACCGGGCACCTCGACTGAAGACATCGTGAAATTTCTTCGTGAGAATGTTAAGCCGAGGGAATGATCTGGCAGACCGGGAAATTTAGGGAACTGCCCAGAGAGAGACATCTGAATTAGGTAATGAGTGAACCGTCTTCCTCACTAACCACAGAACTCATCGGGTCAATCGCCATCATCCGCTTCAATCGTCCCGCCGAGCGGAACCCACTATCAACTACCACTCTCAACGAGTTAAGAACCTCGCTCTCGACAATGGCGGCAGACTCGAATGTTGAGGCGATCATCTTCACTGGCAGTGACGATGTTTTTGCTTCCGGCGCGGACATTCGTGAATTGACCACTCTCAACCCCTCATCGGCGCGAGAGTTTTCGAAAATGGGGCAGGAACTGTTCCAGCAGATTGCCGACGCACGACAAGTAACAATCGCGGCGATCAACGGCTACTGCATGGGCGGCGCACTCGACCTCGCTCTCGCGTGTGACATTCGGCTCGCTTCAGCGAATGCCGTTTTCGCTCATCCCGGGGCTCGCTTGGGAATCATCACGGGCTGGGGTGGAACTCAAAGATTACCAAGGCTAATTGGCAAAGCCCGCGCTCTGGAGTTTTTCGCAACTGCCCGTCGCCTTTCAAGCCAGGAATCCCTCGAGATCGGACTAATCAGCGGAATCTGTGATCCGGTTCTCGAGTTTGCTCTCGCCACTATTCGCGTGACTTCACCAAAGGAAAAGACGCCAAATTAACTTCGGCGCCTTTACGAGAATAGTGTCCCGGTACCCTGTTCTAGAACTCGACTCTCCCTCCAAACTGAACCGTAAAGGGTAAGCCGACTGGTGGACCGAAGCCGGGGCCATAGAGTGAGATTGGCTGCAAGAACGTGTCCGCCGCAGTAAGCGGGCTAAGTCCGAGGCGATCGCCGAAGGAAAGATTCTCGCGGTTGAAGATGTTAAAGAAGTTGACATACGCCTTGAGTCGGACTCTTTCGCCAATCGGGAAGGATTTTGTAACGCGTGTATCCACGTTGAAGAAACGGCCGCTTCGTTCGTCGAGAACCCCACCGTTTGGTATAAAACCTGTTCGCTGGCTGTTTACCGAAACCTGCGTACAACCGGGAGTGATGGCTCCTGCAGGTACTGTTCCATTTAGAACCGATTGCAGCAACGCCTGCGATTCAAAGCCTGTGCAGACTCGGTCTACAGTAGATCGACCGTCGCCGTCGAGGTCGCTACCGGAGTTGATCGAATAAGGTCGTGCTGTCGCAAACTGGAGAATTGGCGAGATCTGAAAACCATAGGGCAGATCGAAAAGTCCACTGGCAACTATCCGGTGGCGTTCATCGATTCGGGTTGGGCCAAATTCGCCGGGACTAAACTGATTCTCGGGAGTGATGGCTATGCCATTACCACTATAGGACGCTGTTGGCTGTCCTCCCCAGCCTTTGGAACTGGCCAGGATATAGCTCACCGAAAAGAGCGAGTTGCGAGTTCTGCGACGCAACGACGTGGCCCAACTGTCGTATCTCGAGCGGTTGGTGGACGTGAACATATTGATCTGCTCAAGCCGGCCTGCACCCAGTCCCGCAGCTACGAACGCAGTGTCAAAGAAGCGCGTGTCCCCGCCTCGCGGACATGCGACAGTGACCGCCGATCCCGGCGGGCAGCTCTGGATACGCGGATTAATGTTCAGCACCCGGTTTTCGTGCAGGCCCAGCGTATGAACGTAGTCGCTGGAGAGTACGTACTTCTCTCCAAGCTTGGTCTCAACTCCAAGCGACCACTTTTGTACATAAGGGTCTTGCAAGTCAGGGTCATTGATTCGACCGAATCCTCCAAACTCGAGTTCAGTGTTATTGATTACTGCTGGAGTAGGCAATGGATCGATGCCGAAGCGGAAAGTAGCCAACTGACCAACACCTACCGAGCTGTTTACCAGGTCAAGCACGGTCTGATAGATGGTCGCGTTGGCTTGCTGCTTTGCGAACAGTGTCAGATTCTGGAAAATCTGATCGTAGAAGATCCCGTAGCCGCCGCGAATCACAGTCTCACCCGTTCCCGTAACATCCCAGGCAAACCCGAGGCGCGGTTGGAACTCGTTATAGCCGCTGGTTGTCTTGCTCACCAAACTGGGATCTCCGGTAATCGCCTGGGCGCGTTCATTGTTGAGCTGTCCCAACAGCCTGATCGTACGGTTGTTGGTCTGATCAACCAGAATCTTTATGTTCGCATCCCAGCGCAGGCCAAGATTCAGAGTCAGACGGGGAGTAACTTTGTAGTCGTCCTGGAAATACAACGCCAACTGGTGAAATGGAGGTTGACTGGTATCCCCGTCACCCGTATTGAAAGTGATCTCATTGACCGCGCCGGGAGTAGCGAATCCCTGCGGATACAATCCGTTGGTGTTGTTTGTGATTACCAGTGGATCGTCGAAGAAAAAGACCTGATGACCGTTGGCGCCGAAGAAGAAAAAGCCATTGAGCGAGGTGTGTATGTAATTTACACCAAACTTCATTGCGTGATTGTGCCGCAACAACGAGATGTCGTCGCGAAGTTGAAATTTCCGCTCCTTCGTCTGTTGCGGCACGTTAACGTTTGCGCCACTCTGCACTGAGGGGAAGACAAGGTTGGGGTCAGTCGTTACGCCCAGAATGTTATTTTCGAAATTCTGGTACTGGAACGAGAACTGATTGACCAGTCGCGGGTTGGCAGTGTAGGTGTGGTTCACAACAAAACTACTCAGCTTGTTGTTATTCGTGTTTCCACCAGCCAAGTCGGCCGGCAGTGTCGGATCGAACTGATCATTAGGCGAATCATTCTTCTGGAACGCGTAACGATAAAACATCGTCTGCTTATCACTGATTGCGTGATCGATTTTTATCGTTAGCAGCGTGTCGTTGTAAGGAAGCGGGATAGTCGGGGACGCAGTAACACCAGGGATTGCGGCAATCTGTGGGAGCAGAGCCGGGTTTACCAGGAGGTTCTGCCGTTCGCGAAACCGTTCGACCGCTCCAAAAAAGAAGAGCTTGTCTTTAATAATGCGACCGCCTATTGAGCCCCCAAATTCTTCTCGATCGTAACTGGGCTTGGGATCGGTCGACTGTTTCTCAAAGAAGTCCCTGGATCGCAACGACTGGTTGCGGAAGTTGAAGAAGCCCGAACCATGAAGGTCGTTAGTGCCGGATTTGGATATGACGTTGACCACGCCACCAACTGAACGGCCACTCTCGGCAGTCCAGCGATGTTGCAACACCTGAAATTCCTGAATCGACTCATAGGCGAAATTTTGCAGCATACTGCCAACGACGTTGTCTTTGTTATCACCACCATCTACGTTGACGTCGATTTGTCGACCATCGCCTCCGCTGAATGAAACGGTTCCAACATGTGTCTTGGTAGGATCGAAAGTGCCGACGGGCCTCGCCTCCGGGGCAATGACTGACAGGCTGGCGAAGGTGCGATTCAGTAAAGGAAGGTTCTGAACTTCGGCAGGCGTAATGCTCTTGGCGAGCTCAGACGTCGTCGTTTCCACCGCAAGCGTATCAGCAGACACTTGTACAGTTGCCGTTACCTCTCCGGGTTCCAACCGGAAATTCTGCGCGGCATTCGCGCCAACATTCAGCTCAAAACCCTCAGCAATCGTTTTCTTGAAATTCGGAGCCTCAACCGTGAGGTCGTACTTTCCCGCAGGCAGAGCGGTAATCGTGTAGTCGCCTGCTTCGCCTGTAGTCGCCGTACGAGTTGTGCCGGTTCCTGAACTAGTGGCCGTCACCGTCGCGCCCGAAACAGCTTGATCCTGACTGTCGACAACTCGACCCGAAATGTTTCCAGTTGTTACCTGTGCGACAGCAGGAACGGTCAACAGAATCATTGCCGTGAATACCAACGCGCATGTGCGTAGCGTTTGAGCGTAGCGACTCATTCGGACACCTCCTACGGTTATTTGGATAAAGAGATGGGGAGTTGGTGTAGGGACTTCACGGGAAGTCCGGCATTTCTCGTGAAGCAACCAATGTTCCAAGAAAGCGCGGCGGGACTCAGCCAAGACTTTTGAAGAAGAAAACTCGACGAAGAACCAAAGTGAACTCTGGTGTGAGGAAAGATAAATTTACGATCGTGGATTTATGATGCTTTTCGGATTCCGGAGTTTTGGACGCTCACCATTTTTTCGTAAAGCGGGCAATTCCGTTGCGGCAGTCCTCAGTCATGCGCGCAATGACGTTGACGTCAACTCCCGTTTCGAGCGCTTCGGCAAACGCCATTCCGTCCGTCTGATAGAGCAGGGTCTTGGTAAGCGCTACGGCAGATCTACTCACCTTCTCGAATACGCTAACGTAGGCGTTCACATCATTATCAAAGGTCTCGTCTTTGAATACATGGTTCACTAATCCAAACTGCTTCGCTTCCTCTGCACTGATCTCTGTGCCTCGAGTAAGCAGTTCAAACGCGCGTTTCTCTGACACATTGCGCCTTAAGATCGCCTGCACCATTGCGGGAACAAAACCGATCTTCACTTCTGGATAGCCAAAGCGAGCAGAGCTTGCCGCCAGCACCAGGTCGCAAGCACTGGCCAATCCACACCCGCCGGCCAGGGCTCTGCCTCGAACCGCAGCCACAACCGGAACGGGCACCTGCCGAATCAGCTCAAAGAGATCCAGCATAGAGCGCGCGTCTTCCACGTTCTCAGACACCGATGCTTGCGATACCTTCCGCAGCGCCTCGAGATCCGCCCCAGAGCAAAAGTCCTGACCAGCGCCGGCGATTACCACAACGCGCAACGCAACTTCACCATTCGCCGTGCGCAATGCTGCTTTAATGCCACTTAAGAGCGCTTCATTGAGCGCATTTCTTTTCTCGGGCCGATTGAGCGTGATGCGTGCAACGCTTCCATCGATGGCAAATAGAACCGGTGAGTTTTCGTCAGTCATTTGAGTTAATTTGAATTAGTTTATTACTCGAGAGTCGACGCCCACAAAGTCGGTTTCACGCAACGACGCAAAGGGGACAAAGACATCAAAGATATTGAAATGTCTCAGCGATGAGCCCGTTTGCTAAAGGAGCTCTTTGCGTCTTTGCCCCCTTTGCGTCTTTGCGTGAACCACCATTCGTTAGCGTCAATGTTTGAGTCTTCACAAAATCTCCAAAAACTCCAACAGCGCTGCGTTTACTTCCTCCACTGCCTCGTTCTGCACCCAGTGGCCACTATCAGCTATTCGCAACTCGCTGTAAGGCGCATCGACGTAGTCCGCAACCCCACGCACCGTCCGCGGAAGAATCGCGAAGTCCTGCTCGCCAAAAATGAAGAGTGTCGGCACCCGGACGCCCCTACCCTTCCTTATCTCCGTTTGAGTTGACGGTTCACTTGTCGCTGCCGGTTTTGATCCGCGCATTATTCGAAAGACGTTCGCGCGATAATAGTTGATTGCGCTGGTCAACGCACCCGGCTGACTGAGAGCCTTTCTGTAGGCTGCAACATCAGCATCAGTGAAGCTGCCGGCTCTGACGACCTTTTCTTTGAAAACGCCGTCGAGGCCTTTGAAATTGTTCTTTCGGATTACCCATTCGGGTATGCGCGGAAGCTGGAAGAAAAACATGTACCAGCTTCTTAGTAACTGGCTGATAGTGAGATTGGCACGCCATGCAGCAGCCGGAGGAACCTGTAACACCGCCAGTTTGGAAACGCGTTCGGGATACTTTTGGGCAACGGCCCAGGCGACACCGGCGCCCCAGTCGTGCCCGACGATGGCCGCCTTTGTTGCGCCGAAGTGATCGATTAGACCAATTACATCATTCACGAGCACGTCGATCGAATAGTCCTCAACTCGCGGAGGCTTTTCGCTCAAGTTGTAGCCTCGCATATCCGGAGCAACGACGTGAAAACGGCGCCCCAGTGGGATCAACTGATGACGCCATGAATACCAGAACTCTGGAAAGCCGTGCAGCAAGATCACAAGATCGTTTCCACTACCACTTTCCGCATAGTGGAGGCGAATCCCGTTTACGTTTGCGTAGTCGTGCCGTATTGCCGCTTCTGACGTGCCGTCTTGGGCCTGTTCTCCAGATATCATTAGACCAACCCCAAAAGGACGACTCAAGCCTCGCCAATTTGCAGGTCAGGAAGGCGGACCCTGTCCCCGCTCTCACTCTCAGTGGCTTTCAAGCTTGAGGCGGGGACAGGGTCCGCCTTCCTGACCTGCAAATTAGCGTAACTTTGTTTTTGCGTTTCACACAGCCTTTTCCGCCGCCAGTTAATAGCAGAGGCGGTCGCGCTCCCGCAGCTAGTTCGCAAATGACATGTAGGTCATGCTAACCGAGTTCCAAAGTTCCGGCTTCCTCATCGGAAATATCAATCTTCATTCTCAGCAGCGCGGTTGAGAACGTCTTGCCTTGAGCATCAGTCATCAACGACAGAGTTCCACCACCGCCCAGACTTTCATGCAGTAGGAAATTAAGCGCTCCGAGGTTTTCCAACTCAAACCTTTCCACGTTGCCGTTGCAGATACCTTCGAAGTGTTCCTTGACGCGCTCGGCGGTGACTTCCCGAACCAGAATCGGATAAAACTCATCGCGCAGCGCAATCAGACCCACGTTGGCCGTGTCACCTTTATCTCCAGAACGAGCGTGGGCTAGTTTGGTTAGTTGGATTTTCATTATGGAGCTTGGTCAGTAGTCCGTTGTCAGTTGCAGAAGAACGCACGCGCAACGGACCACTGACAACTGACAACTGACCTCTTAAGAGTCACGCCTCAATTACCTGCACCTTCGGAACGATCTCTTCCTTGGGAATCAATGCCGGCCAATAGGCAACAATCTCTTCCACCTTGGGCCGTCCGCCAGCGAAGCCGGTCACGCCTGGTGGACCGGTTAGAACCAACGGGGCAATCTCCTTTGTAAATCTCTCCACGGCACTGCGATCTTCGCTACGCACACCGACGCGCAGTTGCACTTCCGGCAAATCTCCTGACGGCTCACCAGCCAGACGGCCGTGCGTTGCGTTGGCTCCAACAAACTCGGTGTGCACCTGATCGAATTTCAAACCAAGTCGATCAAGGCGCGCGCGTAAGATCTTGTCGGCGACCTGGGCCTTCGCGTACGCATCCGGCCAGGAATACACCAGCGTCCCCACAGCTTTGTGTCCGGCCGAGTAACTTATCGATACTTTGAGAAATTCAGTTGCCGGTCGCCCCTCAATTCCATAAACACGCACGCGGTCGCGGCCTTCGTATTCGAGACACACGGTGGTGAAATCCGCCACGCAATCCGGGGTAAGGTACGCGTGCGGATCGCCCATTTCATACACCAGTTGTTCTTTGATAGAAGGGATAATCACCCAACCACCGGTGCCTTCATGCTTAGTGATAACGAACGTGCCATCGGGTGCCGCTTCAACAATTGGGAAACCCACATTGGCAAGGTTTGGGACGCTGCGCCATTCATATTGGCAGTTGCCGCCGGAACACTGGGCACCACATTCTATGATGTGCCCGGCGATTGTTCCTGCAGCCAGTCTGTTCCAATCATCTGCCGCCCAACCAAACTCATGAATCAACGGCGCGAGCGTCAGGCCGGTGTCGGTTGCTCGACCGGTAATAACGATACGCGCGCCTCCATTCAGCGCTTCAACCATGGGCCAGGCGCCGAGATAGGCGTTTGCGCTTTGAATTCGATCGCGCACAGTCGCCAACGGTTCTTCGGTGTCCATGTTGCGCAATTCGATTCTCCGCCCCAGCAGTTCATCGAGCCGGGGCATAATGTCGTCGCCAGTTACGATTCCAATTCGCAGCTTGCCGCTGAGTCCGAGTTCCCGAGCAACCTCGCGCACGGCAGCGGCGCAACCTTCAACGTTCACGCCCCCGGCATTTGCGGTGACACGAATATCTCGTTCGACGCACGCCGGCAGTATTTGCTTCATCAAGGGTATGAAGTCCTTCGCATAGCCGGCGTTCGGATCTCGCGAGCGTTGCTTTTGCATGATCGACATCGTCACTTCGGCGAGATAGTCGAGCATGAGGTAGTCAATCGGCCCACCTTCAACCTGGCGCACTGGTGCATCAAGCAGATCGCCCCAGAAACCCTGGCCGGCAGCAATGCGAATCTTCTGTTTCATGAATCTGCGGAATCTGTGTAATCTGCGGATGATCGCTACACAACACCGGGCGGCAACACGAACGGCCCAATATGCGGACCGCTGTAGTTCAGACTGGTACGCAACGAGAGCTCCAGCGAATCGCGCGTGAATTCAGGTGTAATCACTGCATCGACAAAACCGCGCGCCGCTGCATATTTTGCATCCAACTCCATCTCGTAAGTCTCGCGAACCTGATCCATCTCAGCCTCTAGCTCATCGCCGGGCTCCTGTTCGTTTTTCTTCAACTTGTCGAGCTGGCTGCCAAACACCGCTTGGACCGCAGAGTCGCCTTCCATGACGCCCATGCGCCCGGTTGGCCAACTGAAAATAAAGTCGGGATCGAATCCCTGCCCGGCCATCGCATAGTAGCCGGCTCCGGACGCATGGTTCACTGTTAGCACGATCTTGGGCACCAAAGCAGTTGCCATAGCTTCAACAAAGCGCGCCCCCGCGCGAATTATTCCCGAGTGCTCGGCTTCGGGACCTACCATGAAACCGGAAACATCCTGGATGAAGAGCAGAGGAGTCTGACGCCGGTTGCACGTGTCAATAAAGTAGGCCACCTTCTCGGCCGATTCCGTGTAGATAATTCCGCCAAACCGCGGCGGTCCGCCGCCCGGCGCTCGAATCATGCCGCGATTGTTGGCGATAACCCCCACCTGAATACCACAAACACGCGCATGCCCAGTGATCATCTCCTTGGCATAATCGGCTTGAAACTCGTCCAGATGACCACCATCCAGCATGCAGTCAAGAAGGTGACGAGCGTTATAAGGCTGCTTGTGATCTTCCGGGATGATGTTGTAGAGGTCGGAAATCGGTCGGGCCGCATCCACGCTCGGCAGGATGGGAACTACGCTCGAAGGCTTCACCGGTAACTCAGAAACAAACTCACGAATTTTGGCGAGACAGGCTTGGTCGTCAGCGACTCGGTAGTGGGCAACGCCTGACACTGAGTTGTGTGCGCGTGCGCCTCCCAGCGTTTCATTGTCTATGGTTTGACCCGTTGCTCCTTTTACCAGATTCGCACCACCCAGCCCCATGAACGAGGTGCCTTCAACCATCACGATGACATCTGATAGCGCGGGTAGGTATGCGCCGCCAGCGATGCATGGTCCCATCACGGCGGAAATCTGCGGAATCCTGAGATACCGCCGCATCAGGGAGTTGTAATAGAAGATTCGCGAGGCGCCATACTGACCCGGGAATACTCCGCCCTGGTACGGCAGATTCACTCCCGCGGAATCGACCAGATAAATAATTGGCAAGTGCGAGCGCATAGCGATCTCCTGCGCGCGCAGAATCTTTTTGATGGTTTCCGGCCACCATGAGCCCGCCTTCACAGTTGCATCATTGGCGACAACTACAACTTCTCTATCCTCGATTCGACCGACAACGGTAACGACACCGGCGCCGGGAGCGCCGCCGTCGTATTGATCATAAGCGACCAGCAGGCCGATTTCCTGCACGTACGTATCTTTGTCGAGCAAAAGCTCGAGGCGCTCGCGAGCAGTGAGCTTCCCTTGCTTATGCTGACGCTCGATCTTCTCTGGCCCGCCACCGAGGCGCAGCTTCGCTTCCAGTTGTTGCAACTCGGCCGTCAACTCTCTTAAGCGCGTATTGGATTGGGTTGCCGAAGAGCTTTTTGAGGACTCTTTAACTGAGTATTCGTTGGCGCTGCGTTTCACGGGTAAAGGTTCACGGCTAATAATTTTAGATTGCCGCCCAAAGTAACATGAGGAGAGAGACTGTGACAATTCAACTCATTTCCGATTGTCGATTTCCAATTGCCGATTGAAGAGTAGATCTTCGGTAATTCGTCTTTCCCTTCTGAAGTGGCTTATACGGCTCAATGGAAAGGTTCAAGGGTTACCAAGGCGGGGGGAACGGGGATCTTTTTGCAATTGGCAATCGTCGATGGCCTCACGGCGGGCGTCGACGCTCAAAAACCCTTCAATTTGGCGCTGAATAGAAAACCCGTTGAAGGTTCTGTCCAATATGTGTAATCTCTGATCTGCGGATTCTCACTAAGACGTCCTCAAGACTTCCATCCGCGGCCCCTGTTTACCAACTCTGACCAGGAGGAGGGGTCGCGATGAAACGTTGCTCACAGTGTGATTTTATTTATGAGGACGATCAGCAACTCTGCGACATGGATGGGCAAGAACTCGTCTATGAGCCAACGCTTCAATCCTTCCAAATAAAGGCAGCCACCAAGCCGTCTACTCCTTCCGCGAAGTTACGGGGAAGACGTTTAGTTCTCCTTGCCGCCACAGCTGTTCTCATAGGAACCGTTCTGTGCGTAGGTTATTCCGGTTTCACCAGCGAAAACGTGCCACAGAACTCGAAGGGTGCTTCGACGAACGTCATTCGCGTACCCCAGTCCAAACCAAATCGAATCCATGCCACCCCTGCTATCAGCCCCGCTCCTGCTGTCAGTCCCACGCCCGCGCCAAGCTACTCACCCAGGTCTGACAAGACCAAAGTAACAGGCAACCGAGCGACTCCGCTTGCCAGCTCAATATCACGCTTTCCTTCAACCAACCCCAAGCAGAAATCGGCAAGATCCGAACCGGCGAAAGCGAATCACAAGAAGGACTCAGGAATTCGCGGGTTTTTCAAAAAAACTGGAAAGATACTGAAAAGGCCATTCAAGTTTTAGGTGCGTTGGGAAGGTGCCGGTGTCAGGTCGTCGGAACCGCGCGCCAAAAGCCAGCCCCTCAGGGCTTAACCTCTCCTCGAAGCTTCAACGTCGCGGCTCCGCCGCCTCCCTTGCGGAATGCCTCGGGCTTTCCGACACGATTCCACCCATAATGTTCTGAGGCTACGCCTCGCTTTTTTTACGGAGAAAGGCTATGCTCCCTCCCAGCTTTTCAACCTCACACGAAAGGATGCACCTCATGTTTCGCATCTCGAAAGACTCGCCTGCTTACTACATCACTTCAGTAGCAAAAGATCGATTACCAGTTTTTCGTACTACAGCATTGAAGAACATTGCCTGCGCGGCGTTGGACGAAGCTCGTCGGTCGGCTGGCTTCCTGCTGTTAGCACACGTGCTGATGATCGACCATTTGCACGCTATTATCGGATCCGAGTTAAAACCATCCAAGGTGCTGCAGTACGTCAACGGCATCGTCGCACACCGAGTAATAGGCTTTCTAAAGACGAACGGGCACGAACTCTCGCCCAAAAAGCTAAGGCACGCCAAAAAGGATCGTGAATACCACTACTCTCTCTGGGATCACCATCCACAAGCAAAAGTCCTCACCAGCGAAGATGTGGTTCTGCAGAAGGTTAACTACGTCCACCAGAACCCTGTTCGCGCCGGCTTGGTGAAGCGCGCTGAAGACTATCAATGGTCTAGCGTGCGCTGCTGGTCAGGCAGTGTGCGAGAAGATGAACCTTTGATGATTGACATCGATAAGGTCGCCTGGCGCGCTTACAAGCGAGGCGCAGCCTCGCGCTAAATTGAAATGGGGGGGCCGGCCGGAAAGCCGGAGGCTTTCCGCAAGGGATGCGGCAAAGCCGCCGCGGCGGTCGCGAGCAACGTTCAATCCGGGGTACTCGGCATCTCAGATTCAACACTCATTACTAACACTTAACACTCGTTATTAGCACTTAACACTCGTTATTAGCACTTAACACTCAGTACTAACACACAACACTCGGCGCTAAGACTCAACGCTGGCACTCCGGTGCTACTGAGTACTCACACTCGGCACTGGTACCAGTACTGCTAATCAACAACCGACTCTAACCTACGGAGGACCTCACAATGAGCGAAATCAAACTCAACCTCACAGATGCTCAGCACACAATCAGTGGAACAATTCACGGTTCAGTGGCGGACGCGTGCGTCGCCGCACTGTCTGCGGAACCGGAAACAATCACCGAACTTGAAGCCGCACTAGCGCGGTACCAAAAACCGACCGGTGATATCAGTCCCTTCGAATGGTTTCGTAAAGCCTCGGAGATAGACGCGGTGTCCTGGGATGCCGGAATTGTTGTCATCGATCTCGCAGCGCGCATAATCGCGTCGGAGTCAACTTACTCCAAACCCGGACGGCAGGGCGAAGTGCGCTATCACGATGGTGTATGCGGCACCGACACATCGATTTTCTATCGGCTTCCCGACGATTGGCTGTTTCTCGACTCAATCGAGGAATACGAATGCCTACATGAGGGACGTCGCCAGGAGCGTGCGGCTACACCTCGAGTCGACGCGCGAGATGTTCTCTACGGACGACCATTGCTCGAGTGGATTGTCAGCGCCGTCTACACTAGCGAGGCTGCCGCATTTGGAAGGGCGGCACCTCATCAGGCAGTTCAGCCGAACAGCCCAATCGGTGACGCGGCATTCGCTGCGAGCGCAGGTGTCTCGCCTGCAGTCGAAGAGAGTTCGCTCTGTGCCGACCCCAAGTACAAAACGGCAACCAATCGCGAGGAGCTGGAACCTTCGAACGACGAGAGCCTCAATCCAGATGACGCGCTACGCAACGAGATCTCTGCGATTCATGCGCGTTGGCTGATGACTCCGCGGGATGACCTACGCGGCCAGTCGCCCAGGGACGTGTTACTCGCCAGGCAGGACTTCATCGACTACGACCTGCACACTCGTTCGATGCAGTGGAGTATGCTGGGTGAAGGACCGCCCTGCCTCGCCACCGATTCTTTCGCGTATCGCTTCTCAGGTTTCGGCACTCATGAATGGGTCGTCTACTACGATCTCGTGCGTCACTTGCTTTGCAGTGCGCTATCTTGTCAGCGCTTTTTCCCCGCTGAGCCAGTGCCGCAAACAGAATATCTGCTGCAACTCGCTCGACTTGAACAGTTCAAAACAGATTGGCTGGAGCAACCCCAGGAGGATTACGACAACAGGATTCCGGCGCTTCTAATAGAAAATGAACGGATCCGGTTGCCGATCGCCATGCGCGTCCACGACATGGTAATCGATGACGACTGCCCTGTTTGTCAGATGATGGCCAATGACGCGGAATTGGGAATGGAAGTCGGCTTCTGGCATCTCGACGGCTCGCACATGGACGACGACTTCGCCTTTTCAGATTTGCGCGCGCGCGAGGAGTGGGAAGACCGTCGACGAGAGTGGGAAGAATTTACCGAGAGCTTCAATCGAGAGTGGGAAGAACGCCAGCAACGCGAAAGCCTCGCCGGCATTGAGCCCGTCAAGCATCCTCCGGACAATCTCCGAACTGAACCGGACATCTGATGAGGAGACGCGGAGACCGCGGGGACGGTGAGATGGGGAGACTCAGAGGACGGGGAGACACGGAGACACGGAGACGGGGAGGATGCCAGCTTCATTTCCCATTTTCCATTTCTCATTTTTCATTTTGTCATTGTGCGTTGACCTCAATTTCCTGGACACAGCATTTCGCAGAAATATTTACCGCCCGATCGAAGCGGCTCGTCGAACAGAATATCGAATGAGAAAATGAGAAATGGAAAATGGAAAATGGAAAATGAAGCCGGCATCCTCCCCGTCTCCCCGTCTCCCAGTCTCCCCATCTCCGTGTCTCCCCGTCCTCGAGTCTCTCCATCTCCCCGTCCCCGCGTCTCCGCGTCTCTCCGCTACCGGTTGCCTTTATCCAGTCTGCCAAAATGCCAAACATCTCGCCCGGCAAAACCACTGCGATCGGGCTTATCAAAAAACGCGACAATCTCTGCGCCTTGCTTGAGCTCTGCAAACATCTCCTGCGTGAGGGTTAGCATCAGCGTACGACCGGTATGCTCGCCAGTCAGCTCATTGAGAAAGAATCGCCTCCCTATCTGCAACTGCAGCGCACTTTCCTTCGGTGGAAACGGTCGGCTTGTTTTCAACTCAATCTGGACCAGCGGCATCCGCGTGGCACCAATTACTCTGACGGCACTCCTGATGCCAACCACCTCATTCCCCTCTTCCCCTTTTGTAGATTGGACATTTGACGTTGAACTTTGGACATTGGACGCTAACGTAAGCCGCTCCACTAACGAATGCATGTTGCTGCCGTCGACGTTTGACACAGATATTTCCGCTCCATCCCTCAAGACGGAACGATCATATATCAGAGTACTGATTTCCCGTGCGTCAAGCGAGAACGCTGGCAAAGCGGCGTCATCGAGCCAAATCAATCCAAACTTGGAAAGCGCCGGTACCTGCTCTGGGCCGATCAGTTGGGAACTTCGCAATTCCGCTCCAGCAAGCGTGAGACGATAGGCAGACTCCACTTTCTCTCTGCGGCCATGAATCTCCATCACCCTCGGCTCAGGCAACGCTATTTCCTTCAATTTGTACCGGATTGATTCTGCGGCGCCTGAACCCTGGCCTTGTGAGAGTAGTCGACCTTCTGCGGTTCGCAGTTTCATCGCTACTTGATCGTCAAGGAATTGAGATCTTGCGGAAACAGGCTGGGAATTCGGCACAGCTACTGGCTGAACCTCCGCTCGAGGTTTTGATCGCATGGGCGCCGCTCTGCGAGTTACCGTATAAGAGATATGTGCCGTTGCGGCAAAAGGTGCGAGTGCCTGAATTACGATGGTTGCGGGCACGGCAGCCATTGATCCTTTTGCAAACCAAGGCTGCTGATCGAGGGACGCGAAGGGAAACTCAAAGCTGCCGGTCAGAAAAGTCGAAAGCAATCGCGAGTGGATTGGTTGATTCGTGCTATCCAGGAAAGTAACATTAAGCAAGCTGCCTTTGTTGCCCCCGTTGGACCAACGCAAGACAAAAGAAATCGGCTGACAATCAGCGACGGTGATGGGAATATCTATCGTCTCTCCCTCCCGGCGGAATCCATGAGAGCCAGAGGTTTGCGGCGCCGGATCAGGACACCCCTGCGCGTGAGCTCTTTCGGGGGACTGAATATCCTGCCCTTGAGTTTCCTGTGCCCGCGCACTACTCAAGCACAGAAGACCTAACGCAACAGACGCAGCCGCCCGTCCGACATCCGACACCCGGAACCTCGCACCTGCCTTACGGCACCCGACACCCAACGCCTCTGTCGTCCCGTAGATTCTTATCTTGCTGATTCTCATACAAACTCCTCCCGTAGCTCAGGAGACGCCACCAATTAATGAGACACCTACTTTGGGCAAGAGATTGTGACTGGATCGGGTGCTTGGCAGCCAAGTGAGGCCGGGACTAAATACTAGCGGGGAGTGACTCCCGCAGGCAAGACATATTACGGGCAGGGTAGACACGGAGGGATCCACTGGCGCAAGTAAACCAAAGGCAAGACATTAGACAAAAGCAGAACATTTGCTGGAGGGTTGGGCACCAGGTGGCTCCAGCTCTGCCGCTATTTCGTCCTCGCCTGTTCCAGAGAACATTCGGGTATCTCCAACCAGAGGGCTCCCCTGCGGAGACTTCCGCCCGACCCCTTCTTTTATTCAGTTAAATGGCGCCCAGAATCAACCGCCACACGGCGGCGCTAAAATAGGGCATAATGTCTGAGGTAGGATTTGTTCGATATGAAACATTGTCCAAAATGCGGTTTCCTTTATCTTGACTCGGATCAGGTCTGCGACCTCGACCAAACACTCCTCATTACCGACGACGTAGGCAGCGATGTCAGCTTGGTTGAAAAATCGGAGCAGAAGCCTGAGGAGCTATCACTGACCGCCGCAGTGCACCAGCGTAAGCTGAACCTGAAGACCGTGTTAGCGGCAACCGTCGCCGGTCTCATTATTGGCCTGCTACTGCTCAGCTATCAAAGGATGCGCCCGACTCTCCAGGCCAGCCAGGCTCCGCCAACTTCCCAGGCTCAGACTTCCCAAGCTTCCCGTGTGACCCAAATTGCAAAGCTAGCTTCAAACGAGGCTGCCGCCAAAGCTGCTCTCGCGCAACAAGCATCGCAAATACTCGCCGAGCCGCATGACAATGTTTCTCCCTCAGCCAAGCCCTTATCTTCTACAGCGGCAAAGACGACTCTCAGCGCTCGACCTGATTCGGCGCGTCTTAGCGTAAGCTCGAATCCGGTTTCGACAGGCGACGTCGCAAACTCCGGCCGTGGTCCAGTAACCATCCGACTTGCCAACGGCTCCACCTTGCAGGCCGATGAAGTTTGGAGGACAAAGGCCGGCATCTGGTACCGCCGTAAAGGCATCGTCACCTTTCTCAAACCCAACCGCGTTCGAGCAATGAACCACTCAAGGTCACCCTAGCGAGCATCCCTATGAAACGTTGTCCGCAATGTGATTCAAGTTTTCCTGATACCTATAAGTTCTGCGACCTTGACGGGACTCAACTCGTCGCAGACTATTCGGATAGTGATCCCAACTTATTAGTACAACCCGCGGACCCGGGTCCCCAGGCGCTCGGCCCAGGTGAGATAGTCGAGGCAGTTGCTTATCAAAATTCGACAGAGGAGCGAGTCTGGAAAAACTGGAAGATTCTCGCCATCGTGGCAGTCGCTGGTGTAGCGATCGGAGTGGTCCTGTTTATCGTTTACCACCGGATGACGCGTGAGGCTCCAGAGCAAAGTTCTAACGTGCCATCCAATGAGGCTGTCGCTCAGCAACCAATGCCTCTGTTATTTTCGCCTCCCACGCCACTTGCCAGCGCCTCTCCTTCGGCCGAACCGTCTCCCTCACCGAGTGCATTGCCATCGCCTGCGCCTCGAAAGGAATCTGCTCGCGTCGCCATGAGTTCCAGTCCGGTGTCGACAGGCGGAAGCGAAGAGACCAGGCGCGGGCCAGTTACGATTCGGCTCACCAACGGCACTAGCGTTGAGGCGGACGAGGTGTGGGAAACAGGAGAAGGAATCTGGTATCGACGGCGCGGTGTTGTAACTCTTCTAAAGCGCGACCAAATCAAAGCGATCGATAAAAGATCCACGTCAACTCCGTCACCAGCGGCAACCCCTGCTGCATCGCCATTCACATCCCCTTGAATCCTTTCACGTTCATCTGCCTTCGCTTTAATTCCGCAATCCGAAATCACCAATTCCTTATTCACCGATTTCCTTGCATCCTGGCATCTTGGCAGCTATCTTTTGTCTTGCGGATTCCACGGTCGTCCCGAGACGTGCTACTTTCCCTTCCGCACCTCGCCTAATATTCTTATTTTCAGGGAGTCTGGATATGAAACACTGTCCACAGTGCGAGTTCACTTTTGACGACCGGCAGGAATTATGCGATTTCGACGGCTCAGAACTTAGAGTTGTTCCGGAGAAGCCTCCCTCTTTCAAAAGCGTTTCGCTGGCGCCGGCTGCCTCCGGGTTATCCGTTCGGCGCCTTGTTAGGTCGCCCGCCGGACTGGCAGTCCTGGCCGTGACCGGTGTTGCGTTAAGCGCGCTATTGATCGGCTACTACGATGCTGCGAATCAACCCAATGTCAAAATGTCGGCTTCTCAAACCGGAGCCGATAAGGCGAATAGCGCTCCGTCGACTCAGGTTGATCCGCTGGGGCAGGTTGCGAGCCAGACTGATCGACCCAAGGCTATCTCCACGCAGCGAAGAATCGGAGCTGATGAGCTGACGTCGTCAATGGTCAAGCGGCTACTAGAAGGCTCTGGCTCGCGATCGATTAAGTTGCGACGTGGTCCATCGACCTCCAAACAGGTTGCGACCAAACGTGGTCCATCGAGCTCCAAACGGATGGTAGCCAAACGCAAGACCGAGAAGGTTAACAGAAACTCGCAAGCGAGAAATCAAGCGAGACCCCGTTCACGGGAGCGTGGTCGGCAGCAGCACAGCACAGCGAGGGTGGCAAACCAGCGAGCGGGTTGGGTGACTAATGAATCCGCCCATCACAGTAAAGGCTCGAAGGTGGTTGGCTTCTTCAAGAAGACCGGAAGCATTTTGAAGAAGCCGTTCGAGCTGATTGTTAACCGCTAGTTCTGCTTTGCCGGCACCACCCGGGCGAACGACTGGGAGTTACTGGTGCTGAATGCCGATTGTCGACTGCTCCTACTCATCACGTATCTCTCTTTCTGCCAATCCGCGTTCATCCGCGGTCTAATCCTTGTTGCTTAATTCCCCAATCCGAGAATTCCGTGGATTTTCCCAGTGACAGCCTCTAAAATGTCGCGTCTGTACTCAGGGGATGACTAATCGTGCTAACTGAAAGGGAGAATCTTATCTCTGCCGGTCCTTCAATCATCCGCGTAGCGTCTAACGGCGATGCCGATGCGATGAGTACCCTGTTAGCTGAGGGTGCCGACGTAGACCAAAGGGGTCGAGGAGGACATACGGCTCTCATGGTCGCCGCCATCTTTAACCATGTCGATATTGCGCGCCTTTTGCTTGCCGCGGGCGCAGACGTGCAGTTTCAGGATAACCTTGGTTTAACTGCAAAGGATTGGGCTGATCGAAGAGGTTCGTGGGACGTCGCCCAATTACTCTCAAACGCCCAACCACTGAAAACGGAGTCCTTGTCAGAACAGGAAGCGGTAGAGACCTGGTCTTCACCCGGCCCAACGCAACCCCAAATCGAAGAGGCGCACGCACCTGCGACGGAGCCAAGGATTGCACGACAACCAGATGCCGTCAGGTTCATGAAGTTTCACCAGCAGATAATGGCCGCTCAGGCACGCCGTAATGCAGAACAGGCGCATCGGGAAGCGGAAGAGGCCCACTGCTCAACTCCCATCGAGACAAATACTGCGCGTCAGCAGGATGCCAGTCTCCAGTCAGAACAGGGAGCGGTAGAAACCCGATCTGCAACCGGCGCCACGCACCAGGTGGAAGAGGTGCATCACGCATCTCCGATCGAAACCAAGAGTTCACCTCATCGGGATGATCACAGGGTGGCGGACGAGCAGCGGAGAACCAAGTCCGAGCCAGAGCGGCGGGAGAACGAGGCCCAAACGGCAGCGACGCAGTCAGCAAGGATAGCAGCCACAATAGAACATCTGAGACTCCTGGAGGAATCCAGTCAACGAAGTGAAGGTGAAGTTCCCGCGAAGTCCCATTGGCCAGCACCAACAAGCGTGGGGAGCGCGCTGGACTCCAATGATCCCGACACCACTCTCGACCGTCGCCCTCCCGAGATTTCCACTCGGCCGGTAGTGATTGAACCCAAAACCGGCGAGTCGTTCAATCCACTGCCCGTAAAACGCTGCCCGGAATGCAATACAGCTTATGACAATCCACTTGTCAGGTATTGCGCTTACGATGCTGCCAAATTAATTAGCGTCGATGTCTCGATGTCCAATAACTCCGCAGCCAGGGATTGGTCGCGGCAGACACTGTGGGTGTTGGTAGCGATTATAACTGTACTAGGCGCGTCTCTCGGCTACCTGATGAACAATTATCGCTCCAGCGAGAAAGTAGCCAGTGCGCCGATTGCAGCTATCTCCACTTCTCCGATTGCAACTCAAACGGAGCAACCGGAAGTGACCAGGAATGCTTCGCCATTGGTATCCGGCGCGCTTAGCGGGATGGAAGTCGATGTGCCGGAACCGGAATACCCCGCTAAGGCCAGGGCTGAAGGGGTTTCAGGCACAATCAAGGTTCGGATTCAGGTGAACAAGAAAGGCAGGGTCGTCTTGGCCCGCAGTTCCAGCGGAGACCGGCGTCTGCGAGCGGCGGCCGTTGCGGCGGCACAGAACGCCACCTTCTCCCCCGAGAAACTTGCTGTCCAGGGAAGAGTCTTGTCAGGAACCATCACCTACAACTTCGTAGCGCAAACAGAATCTCCAGCGGCGACCGGCTCGCCAATGCCGGCGGAAACCGATTCGCCGTCTGCGACGGGATCGTCGGCTGCAACTGGATCATCTGTGGCGAACGTAGGTGAAAATTACCCTGTGGTCGGCGGACCCCTCGCTGGGTCAGAACGCAATCTGCCTCGGCCGAATTACCCCGAAAAGGCTAAGAGCAAGGGGATCTACGGCACAATTAAAGTATTGGTTCGAGTGAACCGGGCGGGCAAGGTCATATCGTGGCGCACCTTGGAAGGTGACTCCCAACTACGAGCGGCGGCATTGAAAGCTGCAAAGAAGGCCACCTTTTCTCCGGCGAAGCTTCCTGGCAGCGGCGAGGTCGTAGGAACAATTACCTACAACTTCAGATTGTGATTTTGAGTTGAAGTTCTCTCAGATCGGTGGCCAGTCCTCATCTAAGGCTGTGATATTCCGAGATCAGGTACTCTCACTAAATTGTTCTCCGTCTTCTGCGGCATCGGCGTAATCTGCGGATTCTGTTTTCATAACGCTCCTTTTTGGACACAGTGGCTAAATTAGCTATAATGGCTACTGATTTTTCCTGGGAGGTTCGGTATGGCCAATTTGACCTTTAAAAACAGTCGCGGGGAGTTGGTTGATATTCCCACCGTCGCTGCTACACGAGTTAAAAATGAGTTTGGTCAGATTCTCGAACAGGCAACGCACACCGGCGCGGTCGCCATCACGCGGCATGATACTACGAAAGCGGTGCTGCTTTCAGTTGCTGAATTCGAATCGCTCGTCAACGTACGCTCTAGGACTCTTGATGCACTCAGCAACGAGTTTGACGAACTGCTGGCAGGCATGCAGACGCAAAAATCTCGCAAAGGGATGAAAGCTGCTTTCAATGCTTCACCGGCCGAGCTTGGCCGCGCTGCAGTAAAAGGTGCACGGAGAAAGAAATGAATGGTACTGATGCGCTTTAGAGTTCATCAAGCTCTAGATTGTCCGGACCGCAGGGCCGCAGCCTGAAGGCTGAACTCAGAACTCAGAACCTCCGGCTTCACTGCATTATCACCCAGAGAGTCGATGACTCCTCCACGCCCGCGGCCGAGTGTCTACGTGATTGCCGGCGTCAATGGCGCCGGCAAAAGCAGCGTTGCAGGTGAAACCCTTCGTCAAGTGGGCGCTGATTACTACAACCCCGATGAAGCCGCGCGAAAATTCCTGGCGGCAAATCCCACTCTGACACAAACAGAAGCCAATAGCGCCGCCTGGCACGAAGGCGTCAGGCTTCTCAAACGCGCCATCGGCGAACAGCTCGACTTTGCATTCGAAACTACGCTGGGCGCGAATACGATTCCACGCCTGCTGAAGAAAGCGGCAAATGCAGGCGTCGAAATCTATGTTTGGTATCTCGGACTGGACGGGGCCGAACTTCACATCGCGCGAGTAAAGTCGCGAGTTGCCCGCGGCGGTCACGACATCTCCGAAGCAGACATACGGCGACGCTATGAACAAAGCCGCCTTAACCTAATCGATCTTCTGCCGGTTCTTCGCGCACTACGAATGTTTGATAACAGCGCGGAAGCGGATCCCGCCGGCGGTAAAACACCAAAACCGATACTGGTGCTGTCTATGGAACGAGGAAAGATTCTTGGACCGAGAGACCTGACACACACTCCCGGGTGGGCTAAGCCGATTGTTGCTGCTGCCTTGAAACTTACGCGTAAATCATAATTGCTGGCCGAGACAGCGGAAAACAAATCTTCGAACGACGTCGCGACCGAGAGAACACCATTGAAAAAAGCGATGTCACCCAAGTAACATCTGGCTGTTTCAGCAAATTCGTCGAAGAGGATCCCCTGATGTTCGGTCAGGAGAGCCAACAATTGGGCCAGTGGTTCCGCCGGAACGACGCATACAAAAACCGATAGCTAACGGAGAATATGCTCATGAGAAAGATCTCGATCGTTATTTTGATAACACTCTTGGGGTTATCAGTCGGGCTACCACACCGATTCGGGTTAACTGTTGGATTACCCGCGAGTCAGGCACAGAGTGAATGGCAGTCAACACCCGGGGTTAAACCGCCCTTCCTGACCTCGAGACTCCGGATCTCGGATGGTCTTGAACCACACTTGCGTGCTGTCGACAGCGATGCAGCGCATTGGCCGGAGTGGCGTGGACCATATCGAAACGGCATGGCCCGAGGAGATGCGCCAACCAGTTGGAGTAACACGAAGAACATCAAATGGAAAACTGAGATCCCCGGGCGCGGCTTCTCTACTCCTGTGATCTGGGGAGACAAAGTGTTCCTCACAACGGCAGTCCAGACAGGAAAGACTCCGGAAGCCATCCAAACCTCGACATCAACTTCGCAGGCTGCAGCTGCGCCTGTTACCGGGGGGCTAACCGCGGCACCATCTAACAGCGCGCCGACTCCCACAGCATCACCTTCAGGAGCACCGAATACCGCGGCGCCACCTACCGGGGCGCCAAGTGCCGGTGCGGAAACTCCCGGGCGTGGCGGCAGGCAAGGTGGGCAACGTGGGCCAGGAGGCGGCGTTGGCGCACAGATCGAACACAAGTTCCTGCTTATCTGCCTGGATCGAAAGACCGGCAAAGTGATCTGGCAAAAGACCGCTCGAATCGCTACACCTCACGAGGGTTATCATCGAACCTACGGGAGCTTCGCCTCAAACTCGCCCATCACGGACGGCAAATATCTCTACGTGTCTTTCGGATCGCGGGGCATCTATTGTTATGACTTAAACGGGAAGCTCATCTGGGAGAAGGACCTTGGCGTGCAAATGCGAATGCGCTTGCAGTTTGGCGAAGGGAGCGCGCCGGCACTGGATAATAATCGGGTTTTTCTAACCTTCGACCACGAAAACGGCTCCTTTTTCGTCGCGCTCGACAAACGCACCGGCAAAGAACTCTGGCGAGCCGAGCGTGACGAGCCGAGTTCATGGAGCACACCGCTGGTGATCGAACACTCCGGCCGCGGACAGGTCGTAGTCGCTGCCACGCGGAAAGTGCGCAGCTACGACGTCGAGACAGGGAAACTAATCTGGGAGTGCGCTGGACTGGGATCGAATGTGATCTCGGCGCCTGTTTACCTGGACGGCGTCGTGTTTGTGATGAGCGGACATCGCGATCCGAAACTGATGGCGATAAAGCTCGGCAAGGAGGGCGACTTGAGCGGAACAGACGCCGTACTGTGGAGTCAGACGCGTGGGCTCTCGTACACACTGTCACCGGTTCTGCATGAAGGCAAACTGTATGTAGTCACTGATTCAGGTCAGGTAAGCAGTTTTAATGTAACGACCGGCGAGCCCTACTATCATCAAGTGCGCTTGCCCAAGCCTTATAACTTTAAGGCCTCGCCTGTAGGGGCAAATGGCAAGCTCTATCTCGCAAGCGAAGAAGGCGACGTGATTGTCTTGAAACTGGGAGAACAATTCGAAGTGGTTGCCACAAACACACTTGAGGATCAGATGTTCATTGCTTCACCAGTGATTGCGGATGGTCAGTTGTTCCTACGCAGTAAGAATTCGCTGTATTGCATCAGTGGGAGCTGAATTTCGGATTTCGGATTTCGGATTTCGAATTTTGTCTGCTCAAGGTGTGTGTGGGATTTGACGGGGCGTACTCCGCAAGGGAGACACTGCAACCTTCGTCACCCGAAATCCGCAATCCGAAATCCGCAATCCGAAATTCCTAGGAGAATAGCGCCCTTACATCGTCTGGGGCGTGCTCGACCAGAAGATCGACGCCGGAATTGGCAAAGCGCCGGGCAGCGGCAGTGGCTCGTCCGTCGGATTCGTGATCTTGGGACCATTGAGCGTGACTGATTAATAACGCGAGTTCCATTAGGCGTCCCAACGTCATGGCAAAGCGGCGAGCTCCAGCCTCTAACATAGGCTGCCCTTCTTTTTCTGTTTGAGCTAACCACGTTTCGGCGTGCGATAGTGCCGATCGAGTTATGCTCACGGGCTCCGTGAGACCTGGATCGCGGGCTTCGCTGAGGCAGCTGAATACCGCCGACTTGAGTGCCTGGAACGGATTTGGCGTCTCGACCCGGTCGCTGCCGCTCGCTGTTCTTACAGGGCTTTGATGATCAGACGTTGGACGTTGGACGTTGGACTTTGGACCTCCCACGCCAAGGGCTCGGAGAGTGTCGAGTGAGAGCACGTTGGTGGTTCCTTCCCAGATGGGCAGGACGTGGCTGTCGCGTAAAAGTTGCGGCAGACCCGTGTCCTCAACGTATCCCGCACCACCGAAGGCTTCGACTACTTCGCTCAGAACAAGTACAGCCTGTTTTCCCGTGGTTAGTTTCATTACCGGTGTGAGCAGGCGCAGCAAATGGGTTTCGTCTTCATCGATCCTGGTGACTGCATGGCGCGCATTACTGAGAGGCGACACTTCGACCCGGTCGCTGCCGCCCGCGGTTGTGACAAGCATCGCATTCGTAGCAGCGGTCTCGGCGCGACCAGTCAATTCTGCAACATAGAAGGCGAGGTGAAATGCGGCTTCAGCTTCGGCTTGTAATGTGGCGAGAGTATCCATGTGCAGAGGTTTTTCGCAGAGTGGCGCACCGAAGGCTGTGCGTTTGCGCGCGTAGTCAGACGCAAGGGCAAGCCCCCGTCGCATTAGCGCGACCGCGCTGATGCCGTTCCACAGTCGAGTGATATTGAGCAGCGGTGCTATGTTGCGGACGCCATCGGTGGCTCCTCTCACGAGCTGGGCCGGTGTTCCAACCAAAGTTAATTCCGCTGTAGGAACTTTGCGTGTGCCGAGCTTGTCCTTGAGGCGATTGATCTGAATGCGGCGTAGCCGACCGGATTCATCACGCAACTCAAGGTAGAACAGAGCAAGTCCACGCCCACCGGTAGGATTTCCTTCGGGCCGGGCTAAGGTCAAAGCGATCCGTGAAGTAATCGCGGAAGCGAACCACTTGGTGCCGTAAAGACGCCAGCTGTCAGCTTCTGAGTGCTGAGTACTGAGTTCTGAGTCATACGAACTTTGGACATTGGACGTTGGATTTTGGACATCACTTGAAACCCGGTCGCTACCGCTCCCGGTTCTGACAGCCACCGTCTCCGAAAGGCCCACGTCGGATCCGCCGGTGAGTTCAGTCATCCACTGACCGGCGGTCCAAAAGTCTTCGGGGTTGCGACTGGTCAGATGCGGTACGGCGCGATCAATTAGTGCCTGATTTCCTGAACTGAGAAGCGTACGTGCTGCTCCATCGGTCATAGCCAGAGGGCAGCTATAGATGTCGGTCGAGGGTGTGAGGAGATAGGCGAGCGCACATTGATGCACTCGCGACAAACTGCCGTGCCTCTGCTCGTAGGCAGTGGCTACCAGCCCGTACTCAACGGCGATGCGCTCAGCCTCACGCCACAAGGGCGTCACCTCGACATGATCGATGCGGTTCCCCCAGGCGTCCCATTGCGTCAATGTGGGCTCATTGAGTCGGTCGGCGAGCTGCATCTGGTAGAGATGGCCGCCAGCCAGCCGCCCCAACTCCATGAGTGAGGGTTCTATCTCTCTAAGCATTGTCTCGGGAAGTACGCGCGCTAAGTACGAACGGAGCACTCTGTCATCTTTGTATTGGTTCCCGAGACTTGGCGGTGATTGCTGGAATGACATACGGAGGATCCACAGATTACGCAGATTAGACAGAATCAGTAAGGTAGGAGTTTGGTCTTCGGTCTTTGTACCTTTGAACTTTGTACTTTGTGCTTTGTGCTTTGTGCTTTGAACCTTCCTCTGCTGATGTTGAACTTGGATCGATCGAAACACAAACAAAGTACAAAGAACCAAGTTCAAAGCTCAAAGGCCAAAGTCCAAAGTCCTAACTTAGTGAATCGTGGCGCGCGCCCAGTTCTTGTAAACAACCCCGCCCTTCATTACGAATACGACGCGCCGAACGGCCGTGATATCCTTCAACGGATCCCCGTCGAGCGCAATGATGTCCGCCTGCAGACCCGCCGCGATCGAACCAATCTGGTCGGCCATGCCAAGTGCTTCCGCCCCCAGTGAGTTGGCTGAGACCATCGCTGCCATTGGATCCACTCCGCCGTCATGCACGCGGTCAATGAACTCCTCGGCGTTACGCCCGTGCGCGCCCGCCACGGCGTCGGTGCCGAAAACAATTTTCAGCCCCGGAATTTTCACCGCCCGTTGCATCAGCTCGTGGTTCATCGGCAGGATCTTCTCCATCGCCGCAAAACCCTCTTCAGTTTTGGGGAAGAACGGAGTGCCGGCATACCTATGCTTGTTTAGGAGATAATTCTCAAGCAGCAGTCCGGCTTGAGGATCAAAGTACGTTCCTTTTTTGGCCACCAATTTCAGATCGTCATCCGTCGCACCCAGGCCGTGTTCAATTTGTGTGCACCCGGCAAGACTTGCGGCAGGAACCGCATCGCTGTACGCGTGGACGAGAGTGCGCAGGCCCTGCTTCTTTGCTTCATCGCAGACCGCGTTCAACTGTTCCTGAGAAAGTGTCATCCGTCCTTGAAGCATGCCCCCAGATGCGTAGATTTTGATCAGATCCGCGCCTGCTTCCTTTTGTTTCCGGACGTACGTGCGGATTTCATCGGGAGTTCCGGTCTGATCGCCTCGCCCTGGGAGCGCTTCGATGCCGGTGAGGATGCGCGGACCGGGGAACATGCCGGTCGCGATGGCATCGCGCAAGGCAGCGGCCGAGCCTACGTTTTGCACTGTCGTGAAGCCCGCCATCAGCGTCACCCACGCGTTCGAGGCTGCTGCATACGCGGACTCCTGTGTCGTTGCCCCCTCGCCCGCATTTTTCCCATCCTTGCCGAAGCTCCAGGTAATGTGTACGTGCGCGTCGATCCAGCCCGGCAACACAGTCAGACCTCGCAGGTCGTAGTCCACCGGCCCGGCCTTTGGGTCAATGGCCACAATCTTTGAGGCCTCGATCACGATGCGAGTGTTACGCAGCACGCGGCCCTTGCCATCAAGCACCGCGCTCGCGGCAATCACGATGCGTTTGGCCTTTGCTGGTTGGGCAAGGGACTGTGGAGAGACTCGTTGCGCCAGCGCCCCGACGCCAAGAATGCTGAGGATGCTCACAGTGATCCTCGCGAATCGCATGATCGCTTCTATCTTCTTTTGATAACGCATTGCGCTCAGAGGGCGTGAATCGTAAGTCGAGGGACGGTGCAGCCTATCAGTCGTTACCCACGGACGTAATGTCTTCGTTGCACCAATCTCGCAATCGCAGCCATCAGCTCGTCTGGCTCAACCGGCTTGGCGAGGTGCTGTTGATAGCCGGCTGCCAAGGCGCGTTCGCGATCTTTGCGCGTAGCGTAGCCGGTTAGAGCGATAGCCGGCACCAGTCCTCCCTGCTCACGCGGCAACGCCCTCACCTTGCGCATCAACTCGTAGCCATCTTCTTCCGCCATCCCGATGTCGCTGATGATTACATCAGGCGGTCGACCACCTGACGCGGCCTGCCCGCCTGGAGAGGCCGGTCCGCTCACAATACCAACAGGTGACCCTTCGACCCGGTTGCTGTTGCTCGCGGTACTGACAAAGGATCGCAGCGCTTCGGAAGATGACGAGACGGAAGTAACATCAGCACCATGGCGCTTAAGCAACAGAGCGAGCAGCCGGCGCGCATCGTCGTCGTCTTCAACCAGGAGCACCTTGATGCCTAAGAGATCAGACGCACCGCTCTGGCCGCGCCCACTGGCGCTGCGTCTTCTTTCAATCTCTAGTCTCCTCTCCTCAGAGCGGGCTGGGTCGCGCCGCTCTTCTGCAAGCGGCAGATCTACTGTGAAAGTGGATCCTTGCCCTTTTCCGCTACTTTCGGCCAGGACATTTCCACCATGCAACTCCACAAGATGACGCACCACGGCAAGACCCAAACCGAGCCCGCCTTGTCTGCGTGTAACTGAACCTTCCGCCTGACGGAAACGATCAAAAGCATAAGGGAGAAACTCCGGAGAAATCCCCTCGCCCGTGTCGCGAACTGTCAGGCGCGCATAGGTCTCAATACACTCCAGACGTATATTCACGTTGCCGCCGCGCGGCGTAAACTTAATCGCGTTTAAGACCAGGTTCCAAATCACCTGGCGCAGACGATTCGGATCGCCCTTCACCAGACAGCTTTCCTGCTCAAACTCCGTCTGAAGTGTGATCCGTTTAGCCTCAGCCGTAGGAAGCAATCCATCCCTGGCTGCCTCTACCACCGTGACGAGATTGATCGGGCGAATATCGAGGCGGAGATTGCCGGTGATGATGCGTGATACGTCCAGCAGATCATCGATGAGTCGCGCCTGCGAGCGCGCGTTACGCTCAATCGTTTCGATCGCACGACCGAAGTTGACTTCTTCAACTTCTCCAGTGCGGATCAGTGTGGCCCAGCCAAGAATCGACGTCAGGGGTGTGCGCAGCTCGTGGGAGAGCGTGGCCAGAAACTCGTCTTTGAGTCGATCAGATTCTTGCGCCTGACGGCGCGCTTCACGCTCGCGCACCAGGAAGGCGGCGCGTTCCTCTTCCGCGCGTTTACGAGCAGTGACGTCGAGAACCAGGGAGAGTACTGACACGAGATTATCGGCATTGTCGTGTAGAACTGAGTTGTACCATTCGCAATAGAGCACCGCGCCGTCCTTGGTGTAGTTACGATTGCGCTGAACTCCATGCAGTTCTTCTCCGACACGCTGCCGGTTAGTCACTTGCTCGACTGCGTCTGCGTCTTCGTCGAAAACGAAATGCCAGTCACCGACGTGCTTGCCAATCACTTCTTCCGCCTTCCAGCCAAAAAGGGCTTCGGCCGACTCAGACCAGCGCGAAATTCGGAAGTCCGGGTCCCACTCGATAACGGCCAGCGGCGAATTCTCTACATGAAAAATCATGCGCTGATAGGCATCGTGGGCGGCGTCTTCCGAGCGTTTCTGCTCGGTGATGTCTCGAATGAAGCCGATGCCGCCGATAATGTTGTTATGCTGATCGCGGAGGGGTGAATAGTAGCCCTTGAAAAAGCCTTCACGCCCCGTCTCTGGTATGGTGTACGGCCGGTTTTCGGAAACGGTGCTTTCGCCTCCCAGGGCGGCAAAGAAGCATTTGTCCTCGCCTGTTTGTCTGAGGAAAGGGAAAACGTCGAACGCGTGCTTGCCGACTACGTTTTCGCGGGCTATTCCGGAGATACGTTCCATCGCCTGATTCCAGACGGTATAGCGGCAGCCAAGGTCAAACGCGAGTATGCCGTCGACGCTGGAGTCGAGCAGGCGCGTGAGAAAGAGATCCTCCTGGAGAGGCATGTTGTTCAGGGAATGAGTCAGGGTATCAGACACTGGAGACGCGGGTTGTCGGGATGGCTCTGATTGTAGCGCATATTTGGTGATTTAGTGATGAGCGATTGGGTGGGCGACGGGGAGATGCGGGGATGGGGAGATGGGGAGACGGGGAGATGGGAGACCGGGCGTGAGGTGGCAATTCATTTCCATTTTCCATTTGGTCATCTTGTTTGACGAGCCGCCTTCGTTGAGGCGCTAAAGGCCTGTCGACGCTGCGTTCAGACAACTACATCAACCCCGAATGACAAATGAGAAATGGAAAATGAGAAATGGAAAATGGATCTGCCCTATCTCCCCATCTCCCCTTCTCCCTATCTCCCCGTCTCCGCGTCTCCCCCGTCTACCGTCGCCGCGTCCCTCTGCGAGGGGTTGTTTGTTTTAGAATCCAATCCGAAATGGTTTGCAACGTGGTGGGCGAGATTGTCTCTTCGATGACACCGTACTCGCCGGGTAATCCAGTCTTAGCGGTTTGAAACAGGTGGTTGAGGCCGGGCATGAGAAGGATCGTGTAATTCTTGTTGCCGCCTTTCTTTAACGCCGCCTCGATCAACGCCAGGTTCTCTTTGGGTGGCACCTGCAAGTCCTTTTCGCCAACGATCGCGAGAACGGGGATGCGGACCTGCACGAGGATCGGAGCGGGATCAAAGAGTAGGAAGTAACGAAACCAATCCGACACGTACATCTTCATCTGAGCATTTATGGTTGAGAGTACGGGAGCGAACGCTTTCTTCCGCGCTTCAGTCATGCTGGCCATCTGGTTCGCAACTGATTCGTGAATCTCCTTCTCGGCAGCTGCGTTGTCCTTCTCAACTTTGAGGATTGCAAAGATCCGCTCAAAGGCTTTGCGAACCTCGATGATCATGTCGGGATCTGATCCGCTCGCTTTTTGCAGCAGGTCGCCCTGCGTCAGGACCACGTCGGTGCCGGTCTGCCCGATCCCGGCCATCATCACAATAAACGCCACATCCTTAGTCCTGACCGCGGCGAGGGGAGCGATCATGCCGCCCTCGCTATGACCAACCAGTCCAATCCTACGTGGGTTAATTTCCTTACGTCCCTTTAAGAATGCTACTCCGGCCAAAGCATCTTCGGCGTAGTTCTCGCTCGTGGCTTTGGGAGAACCGGGCGCGGATCCGCCTATACCACGGTCGTCGACTCGCAGGACGGCAATCCCATGACGAGTCAGATGATCGGCAAGAACCAGAAACGGCCGATGGCCCATGATCGTTTCATTTCGATCCTGCCCGCCTGACCCGGTAATCAAAACGACTGCAGGAACTGGCTCTTTGGAAGGGGGAAGGTTAAGGGTGCCGGCAAGTTTGACCTTGTCGATCGTGTTCTCATAGCTGACTTCTTCTTCGCTGTAGGGATAAGGCTTTTGCGGATCCTGCGGCCGGCCGAGGGTTGGAGCCTTGTCGGTTCGCTTGAACGTTACCGGATAAGTAGCAGGACCTTGCTTGAGAGTGCCTGCTATTTCGGAACCGTTGTCTTTAAGTTTTCCTTCGTAACTG
>JAMQPH010000398.1 GCA_023717605.1 Pyrinomonadaceae bacterium | reverse complement strand
CTCCCGCCCGCTTCCATCCCAATCACACAGGGCGGCAGACTCGCCACCGCCTGCAACAACTGGCTGCGTGTCACGCATCGACTGAGTACCGCGCGCCCTCGTGCATCCACCCCGTGTAACTGAAACACATTCTTCGCCACATCAATCCCTAAGGTCGTGATGTGCATAACCGCCTCTCCTTTCTTCCTACCGATGAGTGTGGGTTGCGCTCAACACCACCCATTGTGCCTCGTGTGAGACTCGTGTGGGAAGAAGGCTGGGTCCATTTCATTAGCACAACTGCAGTGCCCTTCACTTAGCGCAGGACGAACTTCGGCATCCAGCTGACGAAGCTACCTGTTCACAATGTAAGCGGGGCACAACAGGTGTGCGCGGGTGCTCTTCCTGGGCAGGTCTTGTACCTGAAACTACTTCTCCTTCGGCAAGATCGATGCTACATACCTGGCGCAGGAAAAGACGCGACAGAACTGTCTACTACTAGAACCCAGTCTCCGCTGGTCGGAGGCGAAAAGGTCTGCGGCATGGTGCTGGGAAACGTTCCGATCTGGGTTGCCGCTCCGTTGCTGGGATCATACCACCAGGCGATCATCATGTCTCCCTGAAGGCACGCTCCAGTGACTGTGATCGGACGAGAAGATGGCAGGTAGGCAAGGATAGAGGACCCATCAGCGGCACAAGCAGCTTGTGCGTAGTCTGGATCCCCGAACGTTCCATACCCTGCTGTAAGGACGGTATGAGACGTGTCTGGGACAAGGGAGTGCCAATGTCGGGAATGGAACAGAGCCTGAAAGTGCTGCATATTCAAGGATCCTACACTGTTGAGTTCGGCTTTCCAATCCGTTGAAGCACAGAATTGACCTGCAAAACCGAATCCCCATAGAGGACAGTTTCCAAAAACATGGCCGAATCCTCCACTCAAAAGAGTCCAGTAGGATTGAGCGCGAAGCTCCTTGGGAGTGGGCAGGCCGGCATTCTCATATCTCGATTCCAGAAGAAACACTGGCTTTGACGGAAAGTTTGAACGGGCAGCGAGAATCGACTCATAAAGAGTGAAACTCGCGGTGTAGACAGTATTGACATTGAGCCAAGCAGCGCCAGGCCATGGCGTCACCGCCATTTGATCTACGTCATTGTGGGCGGTGAATAGATGGCGCGAATCAGCGGAGCGAATTCCGTCGACCACAGCCTGCACTTTTTCCCGAACTGGGCTTGGGTCCATATCCCCACCGATCACCCAGATTATATTGTCAGTGTCCTTGTATCGGTTACCGACGTACTGACCCCAACCCCTCATGTCCGAGATTGTGGCCGCTTCCACTTCGGCACACCAGCCCTGACTGCCGCAATTAGCCCCGAGGTACACTGGAAAGAGAAGGATGATAATGCCTTTCGCGGCCGCTGACTTTATAATGTAGTCCACATGCGCGAAGTAGGCGTCGTTTGGCGTGGTGGTGAAGGCTTGTCCGGTAAAGGGAGCGACTCCGTGCAGGTTTTGAGGGGCGTTTGCCGCGAGTAGGGGTTCGATAAGACTTACTATAACTCCTGTAAAACCAAGCTGCTTGCGATTCTCGAGGTAGAAGTCCGCGTCCGATTTAGAGAGGTTGACGAACAGGTTCCAGGCTGCGTCGCCAACCAGCAGGAACGGCTTGCCGTTCTGATCCTGCAGATGGCGCGACGTGGAGGCCATGGTAAGCGGGTAGCTGTAGAGCGTAGCGGGCGTAGGGGGGGTGCTTTCTTTACCGCCACCACACGACATGAGCAACCCAGAGAGGACAAAAGCAATAAGTAGTGTCTGCATGTTCAATCGCCTTAGAGTAATAATCATGATGTCACTCCCTCAGATTACTGAAATTCATCCAATCAACATGCCTGGTGTCCTGTGGGGCCTTCACGAGAAGACCTCTCGGTCCAGTTGACCTGAACGGCACTGGGCTCCATAGCCTTTTTCGTCGCCGTCACTGGTCCATGCAATGGTAGCGAGGTTGGGCCAACGCCGGTGGATACACCGATGCAGGGTCTTGCGACTCGTCCTGTCTATAGCTCACCCAGGGGCTGACCCATTCGTCCTGAATACGGCTTATGAGTCGAGGAAATTTAGGCGGGGGGAGGATCGGTTTGGGACGGGGCTGGATGTGTAACGATCTCTTGTGTAGGGTTGGCACATTCTGGACCGAATACTCGGCATTGCGATACCTATTCCCGATTACGCTGAGCACGTAACATACATAATTCTCGGGAGGAGCAGTTGTCACTGGGGCACAACAGTTCAAGGGGAAGAGTACACTGATTGTCTGACAAATGTACTGCAACGCAGCAGGCAGGGCGCAGCTACTACTGCGCCCTGAAGCAGAGGTTTACTTTCCGCCCATGTCCTTCTTCTCGTCCTTCTTCTGCCCGTCATCGGCCTTGCCGCTGGTCGTATCCTTCTTTTCCTTCTGCCCGGCAGGCGCCGGCTCATCGGCGAAGGCCATGGGCACGCCGAAACCAACGGCGAGAAATGCGGCTAAGACCACC
>JAMQPH010000387.1 GCA_023717605.1 Pyrinomonadaceae bacterium | reverse complement strand
TAGAAACACGACGCTGGCGTGCTTCGCAAGCCACGAACGGAACTCAGCTCACTTTCATCCGAGGAGGTTCAACGATGAATAGGCTATTTCAACTGATGGTCTTCTCATTCGCCATTGTGGCGTTCTCATATCAAGCGTTTGCTCAGTTGCAGGACGATAACTCGCAAAGGAACCCTCTCGTCCGGCTGCTGCAGACGAAAGGTATTATTACCGAACAAGAAGCAGCAATGATCAGCGAGGCTCCTACGCCTGCCCAGGCCGAGCGTCGATTGACTGAGCTGTTGGTATCGAAAGGGGTGATCACCCGTGAGGAGTACGAGCAAACGCTTTTGACTCGGGAAGCCAGTTCTGCGTCTTTGGACGCATCAACTCCGCGCGTGATTCCCGCCGCGACGCATATTTCTGAGGCGCCCTCCGTCGACTCAGCGAGGACGCCTGGAGAGGCGCCAGGGAAAGACGCTGGCCCCGCGCAGGTCCAAGCTGAAGGGCCCGTGACCACCCTTTCCAAAATACCGATAAAGATTTACGGGAGCATTTTGTTCAACGCCAACTACTTAAGCAGCGGCGCCAACAACATCGACATTCCGCTGTTCGCGCAAAAACAGGGAACCTCTTCGGAACAGAATCATCAGAACTTCAACGCAACGCTCCGTCAGAGCCGGTTCGGCCTGCGCTACGACGGTAAAATCTTTGATGACGCGAAGCTCACCGGAGTCTTCGAATTCGATTTGCTCGGCGGCAAACCCGGGTTTCCCAACGGCATGAATTTTGACCTCTTCCGACTGCGGCTGGCCTACGGACGCATCGACTGGGCGAACGACTCATTGGAAGCCGGGCAGGACTGGGCAGTCTTCGCGCCGCTCAATCCGACTTCGCTGGCATCATTTGCAATTACCGGTTTTTCGACTTCAGGTAATCTTTGGAATCGAATGCCGCAGATCCGTTATGAGCATCGAGAGGGCGAGAAGTCGAAGCTCATCTTCACGGCGGCGCTCCTCGATCCAAATGCGGGGGACAATTCCGGCAATCCTGCATTTCGACTGATGGGGATAGGCGAGCGAGGTTCACTGCCTGCCTTTGAGGGGCGCGTCGGTTTCACGACGCCCAGTCGCGGCAAAGAGTCATCGGCAGGCGTGAGTGGGCATTATTCACGCTTGCTCGGCGTCGCGGGAGATCCCGATGGTACAACGTTGCGCAGTCCGATCGATTCCTATGGCGTAAGCGCAGATGCAAATGTTTGGCTCTCCTCGGGCTTCCGTATCACCGGCGAGGCCTTTCACGGTCGCGCTTTGGGAATATTCTCAGGGAATATCGCCCAGAGCGCTGTCGTGATTTCCGGCCGCGCGCGAGGTATCAACTCCACGGGCGGCTGGTTCGAGTTGCATGGTGAAGCGCCAACGGGCTATCAAGGATCGTTGAAGAACTTAAGTGTGAATTTTGGTTATGGAATCGAAGACAATCGCGATCAAGACCTGCTTGTCGGCATTCGCAAGCGCAACCAAACCTACATGATAAATGGCCAGTATAAATTTTCTCCCAATTTCACGTTCGCCCTCGAGTATCGAAGGGTGTTGACGGATTGGGCCAGGGAGCCATCTTCTAACCAGAAGCTGAACTGGGTCAGCCTTGGATACTTATATTCATTCTGACCTGAACCATCATCTCCGCCGGCGTCTCTTGACATGAAGTTGCGCCAGCGAGCGAGCCATAGATGCATTAACCGAAGCTATTTCTTCGTCTGAGATCTTTTCGCGAAGGCGTGCCGCGGCCCGTTGACGCGCTTCCTCTGCCTTTGCCTCATCGATACTTGCAGCAGCAATGGCCAGGTCCGTAGCGATCGTTACGTGGTCGCCGGTGACTTCCACAAGACCCTCGCCTACGGCCAGGAATTCATCATGTCCATCTTTTCGCACCATCAGTTCGCCTGGCAACATTTGTGTCATCAGGCAGATATGATGAGGGAGAATCGCGATCTGTCCGTCGACTCCTCGCAATCCAACCACTTCTACATCATCGGAGTAAACCGTGCCCTCCGGCGTCACGATTTGCAGTTTTAGAGTCTTAGCCATGTTGGTCCCTTGTCTCTGATACCCAGGCGAGCGTCACCCCACCCTGATTTCCTCAATAGCTCCCTTCATGTAAAAGTTGCCTTCAGGCACATCGTCGTGCTTGCCTTCAAGAATCTCCTTAAAGCCACGAACGGTGTCAGCAACCGGAACCTGTTTGCCTTCGCGTCCGGTGAAAACTTGAGCCACGCTAAACGGTTGACTCAGAAAACGCTGAATCTTACGGGCCCGCAACACTGTCAACTTGTCATCCGGCGAAAGTTCGTCCATGCCGAGAATCGCAATGATGTCCTGCAGGTCTTTGAAGCGTTGCAGCACTGTCTGAACTCGACGCGCTACGTCATAGTGGTCCTGGCCCACAATCTCGGGCTCGAGCGCGCGCGAGGTTGAGGCCAGAGGATCCACCGCGGGATATATTCCTAATTCGGCAATCGCCCGCTCCAGAACGATGGTTGCGTCCAGGTGAGCGAAAGTTGTCGCCGGCGCCGGATCGGTCAAGTCGTCTGCGGGAACATACACTGCCTGGAAGGATGTAATTGAACCTTTCTTAGTAGAGGTAATCCGCTCCTGGAGGGCGCCCATCTCGGTAGCGAGCGTTGGCTGATAACCAACGGCACTGGCGGTGCGGCCTAGCAGCGACGATACTTCGGACCCAGCCTGGGAAAACCTGAAAATGTTGTCGATGAAGAGCAGCACATCCTGATTTTTCTCGTCGCGAAAGTACTCGGTGATCGCAAGACCGGACAGAGCCACGCGCAGCCGAGCGCCTGGCGGCTCATTCATCTGCCCATAAACCAGGGCGATTTTGGATGCCGACAGGTCTTTCTGGTTGATGACTCCCGCTTCGGACATTTCGTTGTAGAGGTCGTTCCCTTCGCGCGTGCGTTCTCCGACACCGGCAAATACCGAAACTCCTCCGTGCAGCTTGGCAATATTGTTTATCAACTCCATGATGACCACTGTTTTGCCGACGCCGGCGCCGCCGAATGCACCCACCTTGCCGCCTTTTAAGAACGGGCAGAGCAGATCAATGACTTTGATTCCAGTGGCCAGCACTTGCGGGGAAGTCGATTGATCCACAAGCAGCGGCGCCGGACGCTGGATCGGATAGTATTTTTCTGCCTTAACCGGCCCGCGCTCGTCCACCGGGTTTCCCGTCACGTCGAACACTCGGCCCATGACACCTTCACCGACCGGCATCATAATTGGCCCACCTGTATCCTCGACATCATAGCCACGTTTGAGACCTTCCGTGCCAGACATGGAAATCGTCCTGACCTGCTTGTCGCCAAGATGCTGCTGCACCTCAAGTGTGAGCTTGACAGGCTGCTCCTCGACTATGTATTCAACGGACAGTGCGTTGTAGATCCCTGGTAGCGCGTCTGGAAATTCCACGTCGACTACTGGACCGGCGACTTGAACGACTTTTCCTTTACCCATATTTGAAACCTGCCTTCAATTATCTGGTTGCCAAAAATCTTCCTGGATCAACCGGCCTGGCCACCGGCGATTTCCAGCAATTCCTTCGTAATATTTCCTTGCCGCAGCTTGTTGTACTCAAGGCTCAAATCATCGATCAGACTCTCAGCATTGTCTGTGGCGTTCTTCATCGACACCATCCGAGCGCTTTGCTCACTGGCTTTGGCATTTAGCAAAACCTGATAGACATAAATATTGAGATAATGTGAGAGCATATAGCCAAGGAATACCTCCGGGCTCGGCTCAAATAAACACTCCTTACGGGATGCCAGTTCCTCTTCGGGTTCGGCTCCGGGGATATTCATCCCTTTGATTTCGCCCACCGGAAGAAACTCAAGCGACAGGGGTTGCTGAGTCAGTGTGTTGACAAAGCGGGTGGCCAATATTCGAACTTCGTCGACCTCTTTCTTCAGAAAGAGGTCGCGCGCAAACGCGGCAATTGCCCTCGCTTCGGGAAATCGCGGCGAGTCGCCATATGCGAATTCGGCAATGAGTTGCCGTCTGGTGGCAGCGACAAACTGAGCGGCTTTACGCCCGGCCGTAATGAAAATAGTGGACTCCGGGTCGAATTGGGCAGCGATTCGAAACAGATTGCTGTTGAGCGCACCACATAACCCTTTATCCGCGGCGATCAGGATCACAGCGCGTTTACGGATCGGGCGGACGTCGAGCAACGGATGGGCCAACTCGCGCATTTGGGTGGTTGTTGCGCGTTGGAAACGGTAAATCTGCTGAGCAAAAGGTCGTGCAGCGATCGCGGCCTGCTGGGACTTGCGCATTTTTGACGCCGCCACCATCTGCATTGCTCTGGTGATCTGCGCCGTGCTTCCGACTGAACGGATACGTCTTCGGATATCACGAGTACTAGGCATGAGCTCATTCCCAGGTCTGTTTGAAAGCATCGACAGCGGCCGACAGCTCAGCCGCCAACGCGTCGCTCAGCGTCTTCTCGCCAGCAATTTTTTGGAGTAGCTCGGCGTTGCGTAGGCTCAAGAACTCCATCAGTTTGGTCTGGAAATTTCTAATCCGCTCAACAGGTACATCGTCCATGTATCGGTTTTGGACGGCCCAGAGCACCGCCACCTGCTGCTCAACTGGTATCGGGCTGTACTGTGGCTGTTTGAAAACTTCGACGATGCGTTTACCACGGTCGATCTGCGCTTGCGTTTTGGCATCCAACTCCGAGCCGAATTGCGCGAAGGCAGCGAGATCGCGAAACTGCGCGAGATCACCTTTGAGTTGTCCGGCGACTTGTTTCATGGCTTTGAGTTGCGCCGCTGAACCCACACGAGAAACCGAAAGTCCCACGGAAATGGCGGGGCGCACGCCTTGATAGAACAAATCCGTTTCCAAATAGATCTGTCCGTCCGTGATCGATATGACGTTGGTGGGGATGTAAGCAGAAACATCTCCCGCCTGTGTTTCGATGATGGGCAATGCCGTAAGCGAACCGTTGCCGTAATTCTCTCCAACCCGTGCCGCTCGCTCAAGCAACCGGCTATGAAGATAAAACACGTCGCCCGGATACGCTTCGCGACCGGATGGCCGCTTCAATACCAGACATACTTGCCTGTAAGCCACTGCGTGCTTGGATAAATCGTCAAAAATAATCAACGCGTCCATGCCATTGTCCATAAACCATTCGCCGATTGCTGCCCCTGCAAAGGGCGCCAGATATTGGTTCGTGGCCGAGTCTGAAGCCGGGGAAGCAACAATTATCGTGTACGGCATAGCACCAGCTTCTTCAAGCACGGTGATTATCCGCGCGATGCTGGATTGCTTTTGTCCAATCGCGACGTAAATGCAATACAGCGGACGAAAATCTTTATCGCCTGCAGCCCCTGCCGCCTGGTTTAGCCTGGCTTGATTGATGATCGTGTCAATACAGATGGTCGTCTTGCCTGTCGAACGGTCTCCGATAATCAACTCTCGCTGACCTCGGCCAATCGGAATCATTGCGTCAATTGCCATGATGCCGGTTTGCACCGGTTGTCTGATTGGCCTGCGCCTGATGATGCCGGGAGCGAGTTTCTCGACCGGGTAGGCGACGTCACTCTGGACAGGTCCCTTGCCATCTAATGGTTCGCCAAGCATATTCAAGACACGGCCCAGCAGTCCCATTCCGACTGGCACTTGCAGAAGCTTTCCGGTAGCGCGAACTTCATCCCCCTCTTCAAGCTTCGTGTAGTCGCCGAGAATCACCACTCCGACTTCGGTCGCGTCGAGATTCAGTGCGAGTCCCGTGAGGCCGTGGCCGAGGTCGATCATTTCGTTGAGCATTGCATCGCTAAGACCTTCAATTCGAGCGACGCCATCGCCGACCTCGCGAATGACACCTACGTTTTGCTTGGCTGCGGTAGCTTTGGCTCCCGCGAGTTGAGCTTCAATTTCCATTAATAGGTCAGCCATCTGTTTTTCCCTTCAACTCACCAGCCATAACGATCGGGGCTGTAATCTAAAAGCTATTCTCCAGTGCAGCCAACCCACCCTCAAGGCTGCCGTCGTAGAGATCACTGGCTACTTTTATCCGCATACCACCGATGAGCGCTGGGTTCACTGCGAACGAAGTGCTTATTCCAGGACCATTCAATCTGGCCAAACTCGCCACGACCTCTGCCTGCAGATCAGCAGACAACGGCGTGGCGCTTTCGACCGTGGCCGTATGCCGCATCCGCTCGAGCCTTACCAGGCGCTCAAACTCCGTCGCCAGAGCCAGGTAGCCGCGGCGTTTGGCTCCGAGCACGCTTTGCACCACCTGTCGAACGTGATCCTGCTCCAGAACTCCATTGACGAGACATAGCCGAAACAGATGTCTGGCGTCGCGTTTGATTTGTCTGATCGTCTTCATCGGTTAGGCCCTGCTATCGCGTGGTCAATTCTCTGGCGGTCTCTTCAGCCAGGCGTCGTTGGTCTTCAGTTGTTAAAATCTTACCGGTGATAGCCGCGGTAGTCTGAACCACCAACCGTCCTACTTCCTGTTTGAGCTGGGCCAGCATGCGCGTATGATCCTGAGCGGCGGCCTCGCGCGCCTTGGCCATTATCTGTTCAGCGGCAGCGATGGCCTTCTGGGTTTCCTGCTCTCGCAGTTGGGCAGCCGCACTGCGTGCTTCTTCTATAAACTGGTTTGCCTGAGCATTCGCCTGCGCTATCACGTCCTTGCGCTGCGTCTCGGTCTTCGCCAGCTCGGCACTGATTTTCTCGCTGTTGGCCAGGCCCTGGGCGATGAGTTTTTGCCGCTCAGCTAACATCCTGAGAATCGGCTTGTAGGCGAGCAGATAAAGAAGGCCGCAAACGATTGAAAAGCTGATTATCTGCGCAATCAGATGCGGCCAGTTTACGCCGAAAGTCCTGGCAATCTGTTCGATTTGCCCGCCGCTCTCTGCTTGAGCAAACAAGACAAGAATGTTCATAGTCTTACACTCCTGGATTTCGAACACCCAAACGAAGGCTTGAGCTTTCGGTCTTAATTATTTCACAAGGAACAGGGTGTAGAACACGATCGCTTCGGCGAAAGCAATGGCCAAAATTGACTGAACCAGAATCTTTGTCGAAGCCTCGGGGTTGCGACCAACTGCTTCCGAAGCCTTCATGCCGATAATACCCACAGCGATCGCCGCCCCGATCGCCGCCATACCTACGTGCAAGTTTCCGTTCATAACTATCGTTCCTTTCCCGCTGATCAGTTCGTTCGTGTGGCCTTAGGTTTCTCCTCGTGTTGACAAATCAGCAGCGTAAAGACCGCCGTCAACAGCATGAAGACCAACGCCTGAACGACGCCAACAAGCAGCTCTAGAAAATAAAAAGGGACTGGCAGCAACCAGCCCAGACTGGGGACCACACCGGCCATAGTTTCCAACATGTTCTCACCGGCAAACGTATTGCCATAGAGCCGAAAGCTCAGCGAGACTGGTCGGAACAAAATCGAAATAACTTCCAAACAACCAACAATGAAGAAGACCACTACGAGTACTACCCTGAGTACGCCGGTGCTCTCACCCTTGGGCGCAAACAGTTCCTTTAGAAATCCTCCTGGCCCAATTTCCCGAAGGGCCCAGACAATCCAGCAGGCGAAGAAGACCAGGGCCATCGCAAGCGTCATGTTGACGTCGGCATTGGCACCACGCAACAACGGTTGATCGATCGTAAAACCGTGGGACGTCGCATGCCCCCACCCGATCGTACCCACCCCAGGAATTAGGCCCACCCAATTAGCGGAAAGTATGAAGATGAAGACAGTGGCAAAATACCAGAACGTCCTGTCGACCAAATGTTTTCCCAGAAGACTTTCGAGAAAACCATAGAGGCTTTCAATCAGCCACTCCAGAAAATTCTGCGCGCCACTGGGGACCCTATCCATGCGCCGCGTCGCAAAACGAGCAAAAATGATGAGACCGAAAGCAACGAACCAGCTAACCATCATGGAATTGCTGACTGGGAAACCGAAGATCCGGCCGATTTCGACCGCCCCTTGGGACAGGCCGTGCTCCATTTTTTCCAAGCTCGTTGCTGGTTCGCTTTGTTTGGCGGCATTGGCCGATATCGCCTGATCTGCGCCGGGTTCGGCGCTAACTGGTAAAGCCACCTCAACGCTAAGTCCCAGGAACAATGAAACTAATAGGAGCCGGAGCCATTGAGCCCTTGGCTTGCTAGTCTTGTGTGGTTTCAAGGTATTCATTGCTTCACGATTATTTCGCGTTCTTTTTCGCTCCCTCCGGTCGCGAACGACTTCTTTGTCAATCAGCTTTGAGTCCTTCTGCACGAAACTGAGCGCAAGCGCGTTCAACTAATTCACGAGGCGCCTGCTCTGTGCTATCGAGCGTGTAGTTAAGTTTGAGTTCCTTCCATTTATATTTACCCATCTGATGAAACGGGAGCACCTCCACGCGCTCGACATTCCCAAGGCTGGCGGCGAACTTGGCGATCTCCCCGATATTCTCCGGGTCGTCGGTTAACCCGGGCACCAAGACAAATCGAACCCAGATCTTTCGACCCAGCCGCGAGAGCCGTTGCGCAAACTCCAATGTCGGCCCCATCTCTTTTCCCGTCAGATGAAGGTGGCGCGCCGGAGCCGTTTTCAAACCCAGCAACACTAAGTCGATCTGCTCGATTTCTTCGTCGGTCAGACGGTCGCCCAAATACCCGTTGGTTTCTATAGCGGTGTGCACTCCCATTTTCTTGACAGCGGTAAGGAGCCTGACTGCAAAACGGTCCTGCATAAGGGGCTCCCCTCCACTTAAAGTGAGTCCGCCCGACATGACCTTGAGGCCATGGCGATACTTGCGGACCTCATCTATTGCGTGATCAAGAGTCACTGGCATTCCGTTGACCATGCTCCAGGTATCGGGGTTATGGCAGTACAAGCAACGCCATTGACAGCCGGCTGTCCAGGCTACTAAACGCACCCCTGGGCCATCGACAGTTGAACCAGTTGTGAATGAGTGAAGAAACCCCATGTCTCCAGTGGTGAGCGCGGTCTTTACCGCATTCTCCGGAACCCCAGTGCCGAGGTTTAGGCGAAGCTCAAACGGACTCGTCGCCTCGATCGAAGTCTGTTCCAACACTTTCTCTTCGCTCATTATGTTTGTGCTCCATGAAACGTTCGATTGATCACGTCCATCTGCTGTTCGCGGGTAAGCCGCACAAAATGCACGGCATATCCCGAAACGCGAATAGTCAGCTGAGGATACTTCTCGGGATGGTCCATCGCGTCGATCAGCATTTCGCGATTCAATACGTTCACATTCATGTGGAAACCCGTAGCCCCGAAAAACGCGTCGAGTATGCCACGCAGATTAGCGACGCGATCTTCTCCAACTCTTCCGAGACCTTCCGGCACCAGCGAGGCCGTAAGAGAAATTCCATCGGCGGCATCCCGATAAGGAATCTTGGCTACTGAAGCGCCCGACGCGTGGATGCCATGGCTATCGCGGCCATGCATTGGGTTTGCGCCCGGCGCAAACGGCTCTCCCTGTCGCCGGCCATCGGGAGTATTGCCGGTGCTTTTGCCGTACACGACGTTTGAAGTGATGGTCAGGATCGATTGAGTGTGCAGTGCGTTTCGATAGGTAGGATACTTTCTCAGTTTGCCCATAAACGTGCTGACGAGCCACGATGCAAGGTGGTCGACTCGATTGTCGTTGTTGCCAAACTGAGGGTATTCGCCTTCGGTTTGATAGTCTGTCACCAGTCCTGTTTCATCGCGAATCACTCGGACCTTTGCATAACGAATCGCTGACAGACTGTCGGCGACCACCGACATGCCAGCCATGCCAAAAGCCATTGTTCTGACCGGCGCATAATCATGCAGCGCCATTTCAACGCGTTCGTAAGCGTATTTGTCGTGCATGTAGTGGATGACGTTCATGGCATTGACATAAACTTCAGCCAACCAGTCCATCATCTTTTCAAACCTGTTGATGACGTCGTTGAATTCAAGAAACTCACCCTCAACTCCACCAGTAGCGGGTCCCACCTGTTTGCCGGTCATTTCATCTCTGCCGCCATTGATTGCATAGAGAAGGCATTTAGCCAGGTTGGCCCGCGCGCCGAAAAACTGCATTTGCTTCCCCACTACCATCGGTGAAACACAGCAGGCGATCGCCCCATCGTCGCCCCACGCGCGACGCATCATTTCATCGCTCTCGAATTGAATGGAGCTTGTGTCGATCGCCACCTTGGCAGAGAAACTACGAAAACCGTCTGGCAGTCGCGGTGAATACCAGATGGTGAGATTCGGCTCAGGGGCTGGACCGAGGTTGTACAGTGTCTGCAAAAACCGGAAGCTCGTTTTCGTTACCAGCGGCCGGCCATCGTCGCCCATCCCGGCAATCGACTCGGTAACCCAGGTCGGATCTCCGGCGAAGAGTTCGTCATATTCAGGTGTGCGTAGAAAGCGGACGATGCGAAGCTTGATAACGAAGTCGTCGATGATCTCCTGCGCCTGTTCCTCGGTCAGAATTCCCGATTCCAAGTCCCGTTGGAAATAGATATCAAGAAAGGTAGAAGTTCGGCCCAGCGACATCGCCGCGCCGTTTTGTTCTTTCACCGCAGCCAGGTAACCGAAGTAGAGCCACTGGACCGCTTCGCGCGCGCTCCGAGCAGGAACTGAAATGTCGAATCCATAACTGGCGGCCATTTCTTGCAGCTCTTTCAGCGAGCGAAGTTGTTCGCTGAGTTCTTCGCGATCGCGAATGATCTCATCGGTCGACATAGCAGAGTCGAGACTATTTTTCTCTTCCTGCTTGCGCTCAATGAGCCGCGCAACTCCGTACAGCGCAACCCGCCGGTAATCGCCGATGATTCGACCTCTCCCGTAAGCATCAGGCAGTCCAGTCAGAATGTGGGAGCTACGACAACGCCTGATGTTGGCGGTGTAGGCATCAAAGACTCCTTCGTTATGTGTCTTTCGATATTTCGTGAACGCTTCGACTATGTGTGGATCAGGCTCGTAACCATATGTCTTAAGGGCGCTGAGAACCATCCGCAAGCCACCGTTTGGCATGATGGATCGCTTGAGCGGCGCCTCGGTCTGCAAACCGACGATCACTTCATTTGCCTGATCGATATAGCCTGGCCCATGCGAAGTTATGGCGCCGGGGATCTGTGAAATGTCGAGTACGCCCTTTTTTCGCTCTTCGATAAACAGCTCGTTCAGCCGACCCCATATTTTTGTGGTCCGCTCTGTTGGGCCCGCGAGAAATTGTTCATCTTCTTCATACGGCTCGTAGTTCTGCTGAATGAAGTCGCGGACGTTGATCTCGTTCTGCCAGAGACCAATATTGAACCCTTCCCATCCCGGCGCGACCTTCTCACTGACGATCTGGTGACTGGTGGTGGCCATTGCAATCCTCCTTAAGTTCCTTCATCAAGCAGCCTTCGCTAGCCCGAGTAGCGATCCGGTATGCCGCGCGATCATCAACTCTTCGTTTGTGGGAATCACCCAAGCCGAGACGGTACTCAGGCTGGTAGAGATCTTCGCCTCACCGTTCGAATTGGCTGCTTCATCGACTCCAATGCCCAGCCAGGCTGACGCGTTGCAGATGCGTTGCCGTATCTCGGCTGAGTTCTCGCCGATACCTGCGGTGAAGACCAACCCATCGAGTCCTCCGAGCGCCGCAGTTAATGCTCCGATCTCCTTTGCGGCACGATAAACGAAGTAATCAACTGCCAGGCGGGCCTCAGGTTCACTGCGGCCCAGCAGGTCGCGCATGTCGTTGCTGATCCCTGAGATTCCGAGGAGACCGGATTTTTTGTACAGCAGGGTCTCGACTTCTTTTGCCGACATGTTCAGGCCTTGAAAGAGATGCAGGACAACACCAGGATCAATTGCGCCTGGTCGCGTGCCCATACATAGACCATCGAGCGCGGTGAAACCAAGGGTACTGTCCACGCTCTTCCCATCTTTCAAGGCACACAAACTCGCGCCGCTTCCGAGATGAGCGACGATGACGCGACCGTTGGCAATCTCGGGAGCAACCTGCGGCAAGACGGAAGCAATGTACTCGTACGACAGTCCATGAAAGCCGTATCTCTGCAACCCTGCCTGGCGAAGCTCCAGCGGAAGCGGGATGAGTTCCGCAACCGCCGATTGACCACGATGAAAGCTGGTGTCGAAGCAGGCAACCTGCGGCACACCGGGTAATCGTTCGAAGACTGCTTCGATGGCCGCAAGATTGTAAGGTTGATGAAGCGGAGCCAATGGAACCAACTCGTTTAACTCGGCGAGAACCTGGCGGTCCAATATTGTCGGACCTTTGAATCGAGAACCTCCGTGGACCACTCGATGTCCCACACCCAGCACGCGCGACCCACCATATTTGGACCGCAGCCAGGTACCGAGAGCGTCAACCGCGTCACGTCCGTCACGGACCCCGGCATCCAGATCTTGTTTTGTCAGGATCTCACCGTTGCCGTCCTTGACGGATAAACGAGGGGACGTTCCAATGCCTTCAATCTGGCCACGCGCTTCCAGTCGCCAGCCTTCAGCCATGGGCCGCTGGAAGACACAAAACTTCAGACTTGATGATCCGGCGTTGAGCACCAGGGCGTAATCGTCCATACCAATCTCCTACGGCTTAGCGCGACGTGCGTGAGCAACCAGCATCGCAACCGCGCAACTGGCAATTCGTGACCGCACACTGTCGGCGCGGCTGGTTAGAATCACCGGAACCCTCGCTCCCAGGACCATGCCGGCGCTGTCGGCGTTCGCGAGAAAGCTGAGTTGCTTGGCAAGAATGTTTCCGGCTTCAAGATCCGGGGCCAACAGGATGTCCGGATCGCCGGCAACCTCAGACTTAATACCCTTCGTCTGGGCCGCCTGTTTGCTAATCGCATTGTCGAAGGCCAACGGTCCATCCAGAATGGCACCCTTGATCTGTCCCCGTTCAGCCATCTTGCAAAGCGCAGCCGCATCGATGGTGGCGGGCATCTTCGAGGTGACTGTTTCGACTGCGCAGAGAATGGCGACCTTTGGTTTCTCCACACCTAGTGAAATCGCCAGATCAATCGCGTTCTGACAGATATCAACTTTATCTTCGAGGGTTGGAGCAATGTTGATTGCACCGTCGGTGACGATCAGCACTTTGTGATAAGTGGGAACGTCCATGACAAACACATGGCTGATTCGACGTGCTGTACGCAGCCCACCTTCGCGCGAAACAATCGCCGACATTAACTCATCTGTGTGCAGGCTCCCTTTCATCAGTATTTCAGCCCGGCCTTCTTTGATAAGCTCTACAGCCTTTGCTGCTGACGCATTGCTGTGCGGTACGTCGACGATTTCGAGATCGCCGAGATCGATCCCTTCTGAAGCGGCAATCTCCCTAATCCGGGCAGCCGGTCCAACCAGAAGTGGTCTGATCAACCCGCGTTGCGCGGCTTCGACAGCCCCTGACAAGGCGGTAGCTTCACACGGGTGTGCCACTGCGGTTGGAATCGGCTCCAAGCCCTGACACCGCGCCAAGACTCGCTCATATTTTCCAGTGCCAATTTGCTGACTCATTTTTACTCCTAATCTGCGAATTCTGGGAAGAGTCGGGCTGCCGGACCGGTTTCTTTCAAAAACAAGCACAGGATCATCGCGATCCCCACACCGAACAGCAGCGGCAAAAACGCCGCCTGGTAATGCTGAGTCTCCATCGTCGCGGCTCCACCAGATGGTCCTTAGAAGGCTGCTTACGCAACTGCTTCTCCCAGAGCCGCGAGAGTGATGATGGTGAAGACTGAGCTTCACTCACTGATGTCGCGAAACATGCGGTCGTCAAACGACAGACTATGTTTCTTTCCCGACGGCGTCCGGGGGAAAATAGCTCATGCGGGGACGGAAGGTAACTGTCAATTATTACAGGATTTGTGAGAGTTTCACGGAGTTGATTTTGCAGTGGTTTCAGTGGCACCTTCTTGAGTTATGCCCTGTGTCTGAAAATCGTCCACGACATCCACGATCGAACTAAGGCGGCTGATGCTGCCCAGCTTTTCCTCCAGTCCCTGCGCTCGCAAGGTGTCGCGCACGGAAGCGCGGGCTTCGACGACCTGCGTCCGGATGCCTGCGGCAGCGAGCTCGGTCGCCAGTTCGCCCAGGACCTGGGCAGCGTGCAAGTCCACGTGGGGTGAAGTCGTCAGGTCGCAGATGACCAGCCGGGGCGAAGGAGTCTGGGAGCGTATCCGCTCCATCACTGTATCGCGCACATGATCGACGTTGAAATACAACAGACCCGATTCGGCGCGGAAAATCAGTACTTCAGGGATAGCCTCGTTATCGGGATTGCGCTCGAGGTCGGAGAAGCGACGCGTGCCGGGGATGCGTCCTAGAAAAGCCACGTGGGGTCGTGACGCACGCCGGATGAGAAGCACCAGAGACAGGAGGGCGCCGATTAACACTCCGCGCAGCAGTCCTGAGCCCAGCACACCCAGGAGGGCCGCCATCGCCACGGCAAACTCGGTCCGGCTGGAGCGCCAGAGGTGTTTCAGTACGGACAGCTGGAACAACCCGGCTACTGCCACGAGCACGACAGCCGCCAATACCGGTTGCGGCAATGCACTCAACAAATGTGTGAGGAATAGCGTCACCACCAGAAGGATTCCCGCCGCAAAGGCGCCCGACAGCGGCGTGCGGGCCCCGCTCCCTTCGTTGACCAGTGATTGCGACATGCCGCCGCTGACCGGGAAACCACGGCCCAGTCCCGCGGCGAGATTGGACGCGGCGAGCGCAAGAAATTCCTGGTTGGCGTCCAGTCGCCCGCCGTGCTTCGCGGCAAACGTGCGACCAATGGCGGCCGTTTCCACGGCGCTCAGCATGAAACAGGCAACCGCCAGCGGCAGTAGTGCGTTTAAGTCGGCCCATTGAATCGCGGGAAGGCCGATGGCCGGCAGCCCTTGCGGCACTTCGCCCAGCAGCTTCACTCCGCGCGCGTCGAGGCCGAGCAAGCCCGAAGCCACAATGCCGCCGACGACCACGAATATGGCCACGGGTCTGTTCTTGAGAAAAATCTTTCCGAGCACGAGCGCCGCCAGTGCGGATCCTCCGATCGCGAGCGACGCGGGATTGGTCTCGTTGAGGTGCTTCAGGAAAGAACCGCTGTTCTCCCAGAAATTGCCGTGCGCGCCATGGATGCCTAACAACTTAGGCAACTGCGTGCTCGCCAGGAACAGCGCGACGCCGCACTTGAACCCCACCAGCACGCTCTCAGAAATAAAGTTGACGATCGAGCCCGACTTGACTAGCCAGGCAATAAACGCAATGAGCGCTACGAGTATGGCCGTGCCCGCCGCCAGCGCACTAAACCGGGATGGGTCTCCATTCGCGATCCCGCCGAGGGATGAGCCAATCAACAGCGAGATGGCCGACGTGACTGTGATCGCAGTGTGCCGGGAGCTGCAAAACAGCCAGAACACGAGCCCCGAAAACAGACAGGCGTAAATCCCAGCCTGGGGCGGCAGATTGGCAAGCGAAGCGTCGCCGATACCTGCCGGCAACAGGTACGCCGCCAGCGTGATCCCTGCAACAATATCCGCGCGAAGCCAGCCGCCATCGTACGAACGCAGCCACTTAAGCGCTGGTATCCAACCTGCAGACGCGGTGGGTGGAGGCGGGTGGATCTGTACAGTCGGTGTCATCGAACTCAGTATTTTTCCGGGATGAACTTCCGTCCCTTCAGCGTCGCTTGATCGTCATACTCATCTTTCATCGAGCGCTCCGGCAATTTCACCTTGGGGTGCGGCAATTTCTCGTGGGGTATCAGACTCAGGAGATGCGCGATGCAGTTGAGCCGCGCGCGTTTCTTGTCGTTCGAGATGACGAGGTGCCACGGCGCGTGTTCGGTGTCGGTGGCCTCGAGCATCCGATCACGCGCCCGTGAATATTCGAACCACTTGGTCCGCGACGGGAGGTCCATCGGGCTGAGCTTCCACCGGCGCACGGGGTCGTCGATGCGCGCTTTGAAGCGGCGTTTCTGTTCCTCGTCACTAACTTCGAGCCAGAACTTGATGATCTGGAGGCCGCCTTCGACCAGGAACTTTTCCACCACCGGAGTTAGCTCGAGAAACCGCTCGTACTCTTCCTTTGAGCAGAAACCCATGACGTGCTCGACGCCGGCACGGTTGTACCAACTGCGATCGAAAATCACGATCTCTCCAGCCGCTGGGAGGTGAGCCATGTACCGCTGGAAGTAGATCATCGATTTCTCACGGTCGGACGGGGCAGGCAGCGCCACTGACCGAAACACGCGAGGACTGACACGCTCGGTGATGGCTTTGATCGTCCCACCCTTACCCGCAGCGTCCCGTCCTTCGAAAATCACGACGACGCGGAGCCCCTTGTGTTTGACCCACTCCTGAACCTCACAGAGGCCAGCCTGAAGGTTGCGCAACTCTTCCTCCTACTTCTTCCGATCGAGTCGTTCGGCACTTTTGGACTTTTTCATATTTTGCCTCTAAACGTGAATTTCGATTAACGCTTCCGAGTTGGGGCGTTTTGGGAGTCAACGCCGGGCACTGTCAAATCAGCGACTCCGCGTCGCGCATGGTGGAGCACGATAGAGCCATCGTCGACAAAAATCTATACAACTTTGGTCTACTACTTTAGTGGTAGAAGATTGCATCAGATGCTTAAAAGGGTGGTGAGTTTTTGCTGTGTCCTGCGGCGCGACGAGTTCGCTGGCCATTTGACCCAGCTCCTGTATGGAAACAGACTCGGTTAAAAAGCTCCCTGCTGTAAGTGCAGAAACAGAAATCTCAAGCTCCAATCCTTTTTCGAGTAGAAAGTAACCCATGCGCTAAATGGCAGGTAACTGTCAATTTTTACAGGTACTCTAAGCGGCTAAGAAAGTTCCGGCATGACGTAAAACATGAGCGCGATGATCATGTAGACCGTAATCAGCTGAACGCCTTTGTACCAGTTACTCTGGCCGTCGCCGCAGACCACAGCCGCGATTAACACCCCATGAACAACGAGCCGGTCTCGGCGCGGCGGAAAGACAGCTCAAGCGGTTGAGGCGCGATGAAGTAACTAGCCAACATGTCATCGTTCTATGTTTTCTCTGCTTAAGAACTTGTCCGGTCGCTAACGAGGGTCGTTTCGGCCTCGCTCGTGGAACGCGTGGACCGATGTCGCCAGCGGGTCCGAAACATGTTATTAACGATTACGAAAAGAAAGGCTGTTGACAACCCGCACAACAATACGCCGTTGATCCCCTCGATGCCTCCTAACATTCGCCACATTGCCGGCAGCAACACGTCTCCGTAGCCAATCGTCGTATAGCTTCCCAGCGAGAAATACCAGGAGGTCTCGAAATCACGAAAGTGGCCCCACCAATAATAGAAGCCGGCCCAAACAACTGTTTCTACCAGATGCAAAAGAGTGATAAAGGCAAAGACTGAGATTAATAGCGAGGTGTAGCGCCTGATGCTGAATTGCGGGTTTGTCCTCAACGGATGGTTAATCAACCAGTCAGCAAGCAACACCAGACCGAGGGAATGAATCACCACGCACAGTGATACAAGAATGAAACTGGCGATCAATCCTCGAAGCATTGTTTACCTGCCATCCAAGTCCCACTATAGAGTTCGATGTTCAGAGACTGAAGGTTATGCAAGATCCGCGCGCGTTCGCTGGCCGCTACGTTTCGCTCGTGATGCATGAGATCAGCGATCGTGGCCTCGCGCCGAAGCGAGAGATCCACGCCATACAGTGTTAGCGCCGTTTTCCAGTGATACGAGAACGTTTTCCGTCTTCTTTCTCAGGCTCGTTTACGTCCGTCGCCCGGCACGCGATATAGTTGGCCCACAGCGGCTAGCTCATGAGCTTACCTGGGCCGAGCGCACGCTGGACTTTGAACAGCTCGCGGTCAGCTTCCAGCCCGTTGGGATCAGTCTTAGATCCTCTCAGTGCTATGGATCATCCGCAGGCCATCCGCAGGCATCCGGATTTCACGAGTTGAGAGAGACTTGTAATGGATACTAGTCGTCGGAGAGTCTAGCAACGCGGATGATCCGTTAGTAACTGTTAGTATTGACAGGCGGGTCCAAACAATCCGAATTTGTTGACCTCAAAGTACCTGTAAGCTGCACAAAGCTTCAACCACGGGGCAAATTATGAATACTCAGTCGATTCAATCTGAAGCCTTCCGACGTGCGGCCCTGAAAAGCGAGTCGTACCGGATTATTGGCTTACTCTGTGTCTTATGCGCAGTCTTCGTTTTCGCAATTGCTCGCGACCTCGCGGCCGGTGAGTTCCGCCTCCTCGTAACCCAAACTCTCTTCTTCTCATTTGCGGTGGCCGGCGAAGCCCTGGTGCTAGTCATCGTGAAAAGAGCGGTTCGCCTGGGGCGAGACGTTCACCCAGCGGTGTGGGTGCTCAATGTCTTGATGGAGTCGTTGTTTCCTACCCTGGGCCTGCTCCTATTGATCGAGAGTCAATACATAGATCCCTACCGTTCGTTGGTTGCACCGGTCGTTCTTGTCTATCTCCTTTTCATCATCCTTTCGACGCTTCGGTTGAGTCCTATGCTCTCCCTGCTCACCGGGGTCTTCTCCGCTCTGGGCTATCTCGCCGTCACCCTTTACACCTTCGCGCAATACGCGAACCCTGACGCAGGGACAGTTGTGTTTCCCTCGGTCCTATACTTCTTCTACGCCGGCTTAATACTCGCGGGCGGGATCATTGCCGCCGCTGTGGCAGGGCAGATAAGGTCGCATGTCCTGGCGGCCCTGCGGGAAGCCGACTTGCAGCGCGAACTTGAGCGGGTGAACCACGATCTCGACGTCGCACGCTCTATCCAGCAGGGTCTTCTCCCAGCCTGCTCACCGAAGCTGGGCAACTTCGAGCTTGCCGGCTGGAATTAACCCGCCGATCAAACCGGTGGCGACTACTTCGACTGGCAGGAGTTGCCCGATGGTCGGGTCGCCGTCAGCCTCGCCGATGTGACTGGCCACGGCATCGGACCGGCACTGGTCATGGCGGCGTGTCGCGCCTATGCGCGGGCCAATTTTCTGACCAGCGGCGACCCTACCACCGTGCTGGATCACCTCAATCAACTGCTCTTCGAAGATCTTCCGCCGGAGCGGTTCGTCACCTTCGCCGTCGCCCTGCTTGATTCCTCCGGGTCAAAGCTGCAAATGCTCTCGGCGGGCCAGGGCCCGCTGCTGGTGTACAGGGCCGCCACTGGTGAAACCCAGAACCTTGAGGCACAAGGGATCCCTCTCGGCCTAATGCCACGTATCAAGTACGGCCGCGCAATTGAGGTGAGTCTCGCTCCGGGTGACATGTTTGTGATGGTCACCGACGGCTTCTACGAGTGGGAGAATCCCCAGGGTGAGGATTTCGGCCTTGCGCGGTTGCAGAACGTGATTCAGGAGTCCTGCGATTATTCGCCCGAGGAAGTGATTCAGAGGCT
>JAMQPH010000367.1 GCA_023717605.1 Pyrinomonadaceae bacterium | reverse complement strand
CCGTTTGCGGTAGCGTGTTGAGTGCTGGGATCCATTGGCTACCGCAAATGGTTCTGTGGGTTGAGTCGCTCCTGCTGGCGTTGAGTGGCTCCTGCTCGTGTTGAGTGCCGGGATCCATTGGCTACCGCAAATGGTTCTGTGCGTTGAGTCGCTCCTGCTGGCGTTGAGTGGCTCCTGCTCGTGTTGAGTGCTGGGATCCATTGGCTACCGCAAATGGTTCTGTGCGTTGAGTCGCTCCTGGTGGGTTGAGTGCGGAGACCATTGTCTACGGGCCGGTGCGTTGAGTGGTCCTGCTTGATTCAGTAGTTCACTGGCCGTGCGATCGTCAGCACGAAGACTTCTTTGGCCCCCGCAGACACTAAGGCCGCCGCACATGCAGACACAGTGGCTCCGGTGGTGAAGACATCATCAACAATCAAGACGCTCTCGTCTTCGATCAAGCGTGGATAACGCACGCTGAAGGCCTCCGCAACCGTCTCTCGGCGTCCCCTGGCGTCCATGCCGGCGCGATGCCTTTCGGAATGAACCTTGCGAATGAGACTCACCTCGTCGAACGGCAGCCTCACCGCGCGCGCCAGCTCGCGACCCACTACCGCAGCCTGATTGAAACCTCTGGCCTTTTCACGATCCCGATGAAGTGGCACTGGAACGACGTGCGTCGCTCCGTCCAATGGTGAGCGTTTTTGTGCTTCTACCAACAAGCTAACCAGACGCTGAGAAATGTACGGCTCGCGTTTGAGCGCCAACACCGAAGCGCGAAGGGCTCCCTCATAAGCGCCACACGCACGGGCTGCCATAAATTCATCATCGTCGCAACGCCGGCAGCGAACTTGATCTCGTTTTTCCGTGTCGATAGTACCCAACGATAAGGCGCCACATTTCCAACAGACGATATCCGCATTGGTAAATGTTCGAGTCTCGCGCCAGCAGTGCGCACAAGCAACACCCAGACACCGGTCTTCAACGCTGCCGCCGCAGAGCGAGCACGCTTGCGGATAGACGATAGAGAGCAGGGCGTCATAACAGGAGTTGACGATGCGCGTGAGGGACATGGACGTATGAGCGTGAGGAATGTGGGCCAAAAACCAACGGCCTCCTAAGCTGATCTCAGGAGGCCGTCATTATGTCATCAGGTATATCTAAGTACTAATCCTCATCCACATCGAGCAGGCCGCGCTCGTGAAGGTCCTGACAACGAACACAGTGACGGGCCCACGGTACAGCATCGAGCCTTTTGTCAGGCAAGGCTTCACCGCAATGTACACACTTGGCATATTTCCCCCCATCTATTCGCTCCAGCGCCTCATCAATCAGATTCAATAATCGGCGATCATTGTCAGACATGAAGACCAGCAGTTCTTTGGTATACGCATTTGCCGCCATGTCGGCCGGATCTTGAGTCGCCTCCGCATCACGCTCCCGGCTATAGAGTTCAGCCTGTTGTACCTGACCCACCAAACTTTCCCGGCGGCCAAGCAACCTGTCGCGGAAAACTCTCATTTTTCGTTTTTCCATTATTTAATTAATCCTCCACCGACTCGTTAAAGGACCATCGGGTCCGACCGTGATCCAACCCCTTTTGTTCTCACTTCTGGTAAGGCAAGCCATGAATGATCGTGTACGCTCTGTACAACTGTTCCACCAGAACCACTCGGGCCATTTCGTGAGTCAGCGTCAAGCGGGAAAGTGACCAGCGCTGCGTCACGTTAGTTGAAAGTTCAGGCGAAACACCATTCGGTCCGCCCACAATGAAGACTACATCCTTAATACCGTTGTTCTCCCAGCCTCTCACCTGAGCGGCCATTTCCTCTGAACTTAACTGGATACCCTCGGGATCCAGCAAAACCGTCACTGCGCCGCTGGGCAGCCGGTCTGAGATGCGTTTCGAATCCTTATCGATGCCTGCTTTCGACCCGGTAGTCTCCTTAAGCTCAGTCACTTCCGAGCGCGCAAAGTGCGAAAGTCGCTTCAAATACTCGTCGATCAGCGCCTTCAGTCGGGCGTCTCTCGTCTTACCTGCCCAAATGAGACGCAAGCGCATCTTTTCAAACCAGCGACACGGGGAAAGGGTGACGCGGCGAACGGGAGACACGGAGACGGGGTGACACGGAGACACGGCGAAAAGCCTTGCACCAGCCTCTTGAGTTATTTGCTAAAAGTCGATTGTGCACTTCGCGCCCTTCACGATTCGCTACGTCCCCAACTCGGTGTCGTCCCGTCTCTCCGTCTCCGTGTCTCCGCTTCCCCGCGTCTCCGTATCTCCCGGGAGCCGCGCCAGTCTTTCATAAAGATTCTTGCGACTGATTCCCAGTATCCGTGCCGCCTCGGTCTTATTCCCGCGCGTAGCAGCTAGCGTTTCGGCCACATATTCGGCTTCCAGTTCGGCGAGCGACTGCGGCTTTTGTCGCCTACGCTGCACCAACACGGCCGCCCGAATCGCCTCCGGGAGATCCGTTACCTCCACCCGGTTGCTGGTCGTAATGATCACTGCCCTCTCGATCGTATTTGCCAGCTCACGCACGTTGCCGGGAAACTCATATTCCTTTAGTAAGGCCAGCACCTCCGGCGCAACGGCGCTTACTTTGCGGCCGTGCTTGGCTGTGTAGGTCTTCAAAAATGCCTGCACCAGCTTGGGTAAGTCCTGCGTCCGCTCTCGCAAGGGTGGCAACTGAATGTGAACCACATTTAGTCGGTAAAAAAGATCCTCGCGAAAGTCGCGCCGATTCACGGCCGCCGTTAGATCCACGTTGGTCAGGGCAATCAGTCGCGCGTCTACCTTGATCGTGTTACGTCCACCTAACCGTTCAAACTCACGAGTTTCGATAACCCGCAAAAGTTTTGCCTGCGAGTCTTTCGTCAAGTAAGCAATTTCGTCGAGCACAATGGTGCCTTTGTGGGCAGCTTCGAGTCGTCCGGGCTTAGCTTCGATAGCGCTCGTAAAGGCCCCCCGTTCATAACCAAAAAGCTCAGCCTCAAGCAGGTCGCTGGGTAAGGTCGCACAATCGATCTTCACCAGGGCTCCGGCAGCACGACTTGATTGCGAATGAATATGAAACGCTAGCGCGTCCTTGCCGGCGCCAGATTCACCAGTCACCAGAATATTCGCATCAGTCGCCGCGACGCGTTCGGCGAGACGCATTGCCTCGCGCATCGCTTCTGACTGCGCAAATATCTCGACCACTATTCGTCTCTCAAAGAACTATTCGACTCGCCCCCGACCTCGGCGGGCAGGGCAATGCGTTTAGACTCTCGCCAGAGTCGTTCCAACTCATAAAACTTTCGCGCCTTGTCTAAGAACACGTGAACTATGAAGTCACCATAATCGAGTAAGATCCATTCGGCGCTCTTGTAGCCCTCAACTCGCGCGGCGGCGGTGCCGGACTTCTTCAGTTTCTCAAACACCTCATCAGAGATCGCCTGAACCTGACGCTCGTTGTTTCCGCTGGCAATTACAAAGTAGTCGGTAAAGGTGGCAATTTCTCTCATATCAAGAACCACCAGGTCGAGAGCTTTCTTGTCATTGGCAGCCTGCAGCGCCCCCAGAATTCTCTCATCAAGTTCCCCGCTTGCTTTCGCTTTCGGTATCGTCTTGAGTTCGGAGTGCGTCGTTGGATTCAGCGATCGTTCTTTGGCGGTGGGATTATCGTTCATTCGATTCTCTGTATAACTCATACTTTCTAATGTAGTTCGCCACCGAGGACGGAACCAGCCTGGTTAATTGACTCCAATCGCCTTCGCGAAGAGCGCCTCGGATCTCGGTGGCCGAACTTTCCAGCATCACCGCATCCGTAATATATATCTTCTCACCAGCCGCTTCGTTAACGACTTTCGGAATCTGTTTAGACCCGCGCAAGACAACAATTCGGTCGCGCAGTGATGAATTGACCAGATCCAAACTGATGTCATATCCCGGTCTCGTAACCACGATATGATTAACGAGCGTCAGCAGCCGATCCCATTCACGCCAAGTCGTGATCTCGGACCATGAATCGGAGCCCATCACGAAAAACAGATCCGCGGACTCCCCAAACTCCGACTTAAAATGCGCCAGCGTATCTACGGTGTAACATCGATCCGGGGCTTCCAGCTCAAACGTCGACACCCGGAGCCGAGGGTCCTCCTGAGTTGCCAACACCAACATCGCATAGCGGTGTATCCCGGGCGTTACCGGTCGCGTGAGCTTGTGGGGCGCCACCTGTGCCGGCACGAACAGCAGTTCATCAATCTCAAAGAGCTCAGAAACTCTCTTAGCAACTTCAATGTGCCCTATATGAACTGGATCAAACGTTCCGCCATAGATAGCAATACGCTTTCTGCCGTTCATCAACTCTTCCGGACTACAAAGCCAACTCCACGGTATCGCTTGTCTTAGCCGATTCCTTCAGTTCACTCAGTTTGGCGGCCATGGCATTAACAAGCTCGCGGACGCCCTTATTGGTCACTGAAGAGACTGGAAAGAATGGTTTGCCGTCAATCTCTGCCTGACGTCTCAGCGACTCCAATCGTTCTGGTTCTTCCAGGGCGTCGATCTTCGTGGCCACAACGAACTGAGGTCGTTTCGCCAGTGCGGGGTTGTACGCAGCCAACTCATGATTCACAGTCTGGTAGTCAGCGACTGTATCTCGGCCGGAGACAGAAGAAACGTCAACCAGATGAAGCAGCAAAGTAGTTCTTTCGATATGCCGCAGAAAGCGATCGCCCAACCCGGCTCCCTCGTGCGCTCCCTCAATCAAACCCGGAATGTCAGCAACTACGAAGGTTCTAAAATCGCCCAGATCCACTACTCCGAGATGAGGCTCTAAAGTGGTAAATGGATAGTCTGCGATTTTGGGTTTGGCAGCCGAGACAGTCGAGATGAAGGTCGACTTGCCGGCGTTAGGAAACCCTACCAAGCCTACATCTGCCAGCAGTTTTAACTCGAGTTGCAACTCGAGTTCTTCCCCCTCACTTCCCTGTTGGTGATAGCGCGGCGCACGATTAGTTGAGGTAGCAAAATGCGCATTACCAAACCCGCCACGTCCACCACGAGTAGCCAGCCATCTGGCACCGTCGGTTGCCAGGTCCTGCAGAAGTTGCCCACTTGTTACTTCAAAGATCTGTGTGCCCACCGGCACACGAACCTCAACGTCTTCGCCATCGCGTCCTGAGCGATTTGAGCCCTCGCCATGCATTCCGCGTCCGGCGATATGTTCGGGGTTGTAACGCAGGTGAAGCAGAGTATTGAGGGAAGAGTCCGCCACGATCCAGACATCGCCTCCGCGTCCACCCTCACCGCCTGAAGGGCCACCGCGCGGCACAAACTTCTCTCGACGAAAGGCTGTTACGCCGTTACCGCCATGCCCCCCTTGTACGTGAATCTTGACGCGATCAATAAACATTTAAATCGAAAGCGACGCCTTGGGCTCAATTATTAGTTGGCTCGGGCGTCGCGTCGGACTGGCTTTCCTTTTCGAGCTCTATGTTGAAGATGCTTGCTCCAAGGGGTACACACTAATGACCTTACCGCCACGGCCCTTGTCCTCAAACTTGACAGTTCCTTCGATGAGCGCGAAGAGCGTGTCATCTTTGCCGCGCCCGACATTCTTGCCGGGCTTCCACTTGGTGCCTCGTTGCCGCGCCAGAATATTCCCGCCCAGGACTCGTTCGCCACCAAACTTCTTCAGACCCAATCGCTGAGAATTAGAGTCGCGACCATTGCGAGATGAACCAACACCTTTTTTATGTGCCATAACTAACTCCGAGTGATAAGTAATAAGTGATGAGTGATAAGCAGGACAGTGTCGGAATTCCCTCCCCTTTCTTCCTCATCACTTGTTACTCATCACTTATCACCAACGTTTACCTATCCAATCGAGTCTATTCTGATCGTTGTGTAGCCTTGCCGATGTCCCTGTTTTCGCTTGTAGTGCTTGCGGCGCTTTTTCTTAAAAACGATGAACTTGGGCCCGCGGCCATGATCAACGACGGTGGCTGCAACTTTGGCTAATCCGACCACCGGCGTGTCAGAATCGGCGCCTTTGCCGGTCGACAGCAGCGCATCAAGCTCAATTGATTTGCCGGCCTCTGTCCCTATAGAGGGGACGCGAATGGTGCTTCCTCGTTCCACGAAGAACTGCTTCCCTCCCGTCCTTATAATTGCGTATGGCATCTCGGGTTACCCTCACAGACGAAACTGTTCGCCCCCTGGAAAAGTTGAGTATTATAGGCATCCGCCGCCCAAACAGCAACCGCCGGAAGCCCGTGACCGCTGGCGGGCTGCGCCGCTGTTGAAATCAGCCTCAACGCGCGGTGGCCACCACTTCATTCTTCTTTGCTCCATTTTGCGCCAGGAAGTATTCCATGAAGCTGGTGGAGATATCACCTGCGCGAAACTTTGGATCGTCCATAATCTTTAGGTGCAAGGGAATCGTTGTCTTTATGCCCTCAACGACCATCGCCTCAAGCGCTCGCTTCATCCGTGCGATTGCCAGGTCTCGCGTCCGTGCGTGGACGATAACTTTGGCGATCATTGAATCGTAAAACGGCGGCACTCGATAGCCGGCGTACACGTAAGTGTCGACGCGGACGCCTGGCCCGCCGGGAAGGTTAAAGGCGGTAATGAGACCCGGCGACGGGGCGAAAGTCTCAGGGTTCTCAGCATTGATGCGACACTCAATGGCATGACCGACGATCATCAGATCATCCTGCGTGTACCCCAGTGGCTCGCCCTCGGCAATCCGAATCTGATTGCGCACGATATCGGCGAGCGTCACCATTTCGGTAACCGGGTGCTCCACTTGAATCCGTGTATTCATTTCCATGAAATAGAACTTGTTATCGGTATCGAGAAGAAACTCAACCGTTCCCGCGCTTGAATAGCCTAGCTTCTTGCAAGCCGCCACGGCCGCATCACCCATTTGATTGCGGAGTTCAGGCGAAAGCACCGGAGACGGAGCTTCCTCCAGCAGCTTTTGGTGGCGTCGCTGTATTGAACACTCCCGCTCTCCCAGATGAATGCAGGCGCCATGCTCATCTGCCAGGACTTGAATCTCAATATGACGCGGGCTCTCGACATAGCGTTCGATGTAGACCGTGCCATCCTTAAATGCCGCAGCAGCCTCCGTTGACGCTCCTTCAAGTGCTCGACCCAACTCATCTTCGGACCGAACTATGCGCATACCACGTCCACCACCACCCGCAGATGCTTTGACTATGATCGGAAACCCTATCTGGCGGGCAAGGTTTCTGGCCTCTTCTTCAGACGTGATGGGGTCGGGGCTGCCTGGCAAAATGGGTAGTCCAGCCTCTTTCATCGCTCTTCGGGCTTCAACCTTGTCACCCATTAGACGAATCACACCGGCCGGCGGGCCGATGAACTTAATGTTGCAGGCCTCGCAGATTTCGGCGAAGTAGGAAGACTCAGCAAGGAAGCCATAGCCCGGATGGATCGCGTCGACATTGAAGATTTCAGCCGTACTGATCATCGCGGGGATGTTGAGGTAACTTTGAGCCGACGGAGCTGGCCCGATGCAGGCGGCTTCGTCGGCAAAACGTACGTGCAGCGAATCGCGATCAACGTCGCTATGGACCGCAACTGTGCGAATTCCCATTTCCTTGCAGGTCCAGATGATGCGACACGCAATCTCGCCGCGATTGGCGATCAGGATCTTTTTGAACTTGCGACTTCCCGAAGGCATGTTTGATCCTAAACCAAAAACCTAACGTCCAATGTCCTTCGGTCCAGAACCGGAACGTGGACATTGGACGTTACAACTGCCGACAGTTACCTTTTAATTCCGAAGAGCGGTTGCCCGTATTCAACGGGCTGACCGTTCTCCACGTAGATCTTTACGACCTCTCCACTCGTTTCCGCCTGAATCTCATTCATTAGTTTCATCGCCTCAATGATGCACACCACCGAGTCAGGTTCAACGTGACTCCCGATCTTCACAAACGGATCACTGTTCGGCGATGCCGACCGGTAGAAAGTTCCAACAATGGGAGACGGAATCATGTGGAGATCCTGATCTTCCGAGGCCGCCGTTTCGGCCCGCGCTCCCGGATGATCTGGCGTCGACGAACCCTTTGCACCGGCGGTGGTCGCTCGCGGAGAAGGAGCGGCGTCGGCTATGTGCCCCCCTGAAGAGTCTGCGGCAGCCTCAGCGCCTGCGGGATCACGTCGCACGTGAATCCGAAAACCTTCGCGCTCGAGCTCAAACTCAGCAAAGCCGTTTTCCTGAATCAAAGCGATGAGCTCGCGCAATTCATCCATGTTCACCGAAGTTTCCAGGTGAGGCTGCCGACTACGACGACGCCGACCCTGCGTTCCCGGCTCCCGAACATCGCTCTCAACCTGGGGTTCAGGACTCTGTTTGTATTCGCTCTCTGGCTTACTCATTGGTTCTTCCGCGGAAGTGTCAAACTCTCACAAAAGAGACGAGCCCCAAAAGACTCGGTTTGTTAAGGCCGATGATCGATTGGGGCTTTTTACCAACCTAGCTGCTCCAGCGGCGCGGGGCTGCTCGATTTCAATCTTCTTACTTCGCTTCGTCTTCCACTGCCTGCGACTCAGGTTTTTCAACCTCCTCGGCGCTGTCGGGGGCCTTGCTCCCTGCTGCTTCAACCGTTTCGCTGGCAGCCGGACTGTCTGTCTCTTCAACAACCTTGGCTTGACCGGACGCTTTGGCTACCCTTGAATCACCCGACTTCTTCTTCTTTGAAGGTGTGTGCTTCGCTCGCTTCCTTGCATTTTCCAGAGCTACGAGTTCACGAGGGTTATCAACCAGTTCGATTATTGCGAGTTCAGCATTGTCACCCTCACGTGTGCCCAGCTTTAGGATCCTGGTGTAGCCGCCTGGTCTGTCCTTGTAGCGTTCGCCCAGCTCATCGAACAAACGCTTGAGCGCCGATACTCCCGCCGTACGGGGCAGGCGAAGCTGTCCGCGTTTTCCCGTCAACGCGGTCTGTTGCATGTTGCCGGCGTGGAAGAAGCCAGCTGCCTGACGGCGCAGGTGCACCGCCTGAGCACCTTCCAGGCTGCGCGCTCGACAAGATAGAGTTATCGCCCGCTCTACAAAGGGTCTCAATTCCTTCGCCTTGGGAAGGGTGGTAACAATGCGCTCCTCGCGCGAGTTTATTAGTGAAGTCGCAAGATTGCGCAGCATCGACATGCGATGCTCTGTGGTCCTGCCAAGTTTGCGATGTGCCTTTAAGTGCCGCATGACTTCGTCCCGAGAGTCCTGACTGCCTGGTTGTTTTCCAAATGCTCAGTAATGCTTCGTGGTTTTACTGAGTCTGTTACTGCTCGTCATCCGCTTCGAAGTCGGAGGGCTCCGCGCCATCGCGTCCACCCGAGCCTGGAATGGGATTGCCCTGTTCGTCAAACTCCATGCCGAAATCCAGACCCATTCCGTTCAGAATTTCCTTGATTTCATTAA
>JAMQPH010000343.1 GCA_023717605.1 Pyrinomonadaceae bacterium | reverse complement strand
CCAGGCCACCAAGATATTGGTTTGGGAGGCGGAGGCGGAGGCTGAAAGCTGGCGCTTTACTTATGTGGGTAATCAGGCAAAAGAGATCCTTGGTTATCCAATTACTGATTGGTATGAGCCGGACTTCCTTGACCTGCACCTCCATTCGGAAGACAAACACGAGATATTTTGTAAGAAACACGCCGATCAATACGATCTCACGTTTCGAATGATTGCCAATGACAGAAGGGTCGTTTGGTTTCACAATCTGATCAGCGTTACATCCAGGTATGGTCAGACCAGGCGGATGTCTGGTTTCATGATTGATATCTCAGAGCGCAAGCGAGCGGAAGAAACTTCAAGAGATCTGAGCGGCCGACTGATTGCCGCTCAGGAAAAAGAGCGGAGTCGCATCGCTCGTGAACTCCATGATGACTTTAACCAGAGACTGGCTCTGCTGTCGATCGAGTTGGAACAGCTCGGGAAGCAGACCGCAAAAGACCCTGCGAGTCGCCAACTGTTCAAGAAACTTCAGAAGCAAACACAAGAGATTTCAAGCGACATTCACAGGCTCTCTCATCGGCTGCACCCAAACAAATTGGACCATCTGGGACTGGCAGCAGCCGTGAGAAGTCTTTGCGAAGAGATGTCTGAGAGCGCGAAGCTGAAGGTTGTGTTTCACCAAAACGGTTTTCCTGCAGCTCTTACAAAGGAGTTAGATTTGTGCGTTTTCAGGGTTGCGCAGGAAGCGCTGGGCAATGTCGTCAAGCATAGCGGCGCACAATCTGTTCGAGTAGTGCTTTGGAAAACCAACAATGTTGTTCGCCTCTCTGTTTCAGATGATGGATGCGGCTTCGATCCAAAGTCCGAGAAGAGCCAGGGCGGACTTGGTTTCATCAGTATGAAAGAGCGGGTGCATATTCTTGGTGGAAAGATGCAGATTAGCTCGCAGCCTCGGTGTGGTACACGCATTAACGTCGCTGTGCCGCTGCGTTTGGTGACTATTATTGATAAGGAGCCGGAAAATAGAGTCAATCCTACAAAACAATAAGAAATGAGCCACTCTCTGTTGCAGCAAGGTTCGAGATTGAGTAATTAACGGAGGATATTATGAAACCGCCTCGTGTAATACTGGCAGATGATCACCCCTTGATTATGGACGCTCTCAAAAATCTGCTTGAACCTGAGTTTGAAATAGTGGCCATGTTCACGGATGGTCAGACCTTGATTGAGGCCGCACCGACCCTTAATCCGAATGTGATAGTGCTGGATATCGGAATGCCGACTATGAATGGGTTGATCGCCGGCGAGTGGCTCAAAAAGCTGATGCCAAGAGTAAAGCTGGTTTATCTCACCCAGAATCAGGATCAGGACATAGCAAAGGAGGCTTTTCGATTCGGAGCCTCGGCCTATGTCGTAAAAACTTCAGCGGCTTCGGATTTAGTTGGTGCGATTCGTGAGGCGGTACGCGGAGGTTTCTACGTTTCACCTCTCGTCACAAAAGGGATAGTTGGACCAGTCATGCACACCTTCAAGAAAGGGAAACGTAACAACCGCTTGACCTTGCGTCAGAAAGAAGTGCTACAACTATTAGCTGAAGGTCACTCCATGAAAGGGGCTGCTTTTATTCTCAATGTTTCACCCCGAACGGTGGCTTACCACAAATATACGATGATGGATCGTCTTAGTATTCGCAGCAGCGCGGAACTAATCGAGTATGCAATGAAGCGTTCACTGGTGGCTGTCTGAGAACCAACGATGCGATTGTTGATGAATGATCTAAACGCTTCCGATTACTTCAACATCTGAAAGGTTGTCCCCTGATAATGCTGGTTTTCGTTGCCGGGGGAGAATCAAACCGTTGAAACGGATTCTTATGGGCAGCCGAGTGCACCGGGCTCTAGCCTCGGTGAAAAAGAAAAATTTCGAACTGAACCAGTGCTCAAAACTCATTCAGCCTTACACCAACCCTGGGGCCTCAATTCTCGCTCAAAACAGATTAGCCAGGTCCTGCGAAATTCCTTCTAGCGCGTAACGGCGGCTTTCTCCAGAAACTCCCTGTTACTTTTGCGAGTATTTTTCCCACTGAGACATTCTAGTATGGTCGCTGTGACTCGGGCTCCGAGGGAGCTTTGAGGAGGGTGTCTTTGTGAGTGTGCGATTTTCGAAGTAAAGCACAGGCAAAAGGAGGGAAAGTGGCGCGCACCCGAATCTTGTTGGCCGACGATCACGAGGAGATGCGCGACTTCGTCACACAGATGCTTGAGCAAGAATATGAAATCGTTGAGGCTGTGGGCGATGGCCGCACCTTTTTGGAGGCGGCCTCAAAGTTGAATCCCGATTTATGTCTCCTCGATATCTCGATGCCCATCATCGACGGCATACAAGCCGCGGCTCAACTCAAAGCGAGTGGTTCAACCGCTAAAGTAATAATGTTGACCATCAGTGAAGGTGAGGATTTCGTGCGTGAGGCTTTTAAGAATGGAGCCTCCGGTTATGTTATTAAGAGGCGAATCGCAACAGACCTGGCTCTTGCGGTAACGGAGGTGATGGCTGGACGAACATTTATCTCTTCACCGTCGACCTTAGATATCGATTCTGTCAAAGTCTTGCCCTCGTAGGAAAAGTAAACCGGTTCAGAAAGAGAAAAGCACGGAAGGCCATCAACCCATCCGTGCTTCATGAACAATCCCATGCCAAGGGGAACTTAACTATCTTGGTATTACCACGATCAGCTGGACCACGGTGAATACATTCCACACGACGAGACCAAGAAGCAGTTAGCCTCATGGCTTACAAATTGATTTGGTCTCCGGCCTCGCGTGACGACCTCCGTGACATCGTCTCCTTCCTTTCACGAGACAAGTCGTGAGCACGCCGAGGCGTTCGCCTGAGAGTCAAGTTAAGTTATCGGTCTTATCCCATCTCCCAGGTCCACTTCATCTTCGAAGGCTCCGGCGCTTGCTCTACCCAGTGCCGTACGCGTCGGTGCGCCCTATCAATCCAAACCCTTCTCCCTAAGAAATTTGGACAGAAGATCCGCGATCACGAGGTTGTTCAAATCCGACATTGGAAAGTGTGTGTTGCCTCGGATCCCTATCTCGGGCAAGTGTACGAGGCTGACATTGCCGCCTAGGCGATTCACGGCGTCCCGCCATCTCTTCGCCATTTCGAAAAAGATGCGCCACTGCTCCTGTCCCGGGTTTGTGCTCGGATTCCCCGGAATGTTGTCGCCGTAGTAGATGATGATCGGTATCTTCGTAAACATCATGAAGTCCGACATGGGCACGACGAGGGGCTTCAGCTCTCGGCCGCCGAAGGTCATACCCGGCGGCGCTTCCTCCTGAGGAAAAGGAAAGTCGAAGGCTGGCTCGTACGAGACGATGGCTCGGACATTTCTATTCTTGAGTGCTGTGCGCCAGCCCAATCCGCCACTTTGTGAATGGGTGACGAGAATAGCCGGCCCTATCTTGTCGAATAGAGCCGAGACTGCGTCTGTATTCACCTGTCCATCGTAGGGACCAGTGTTAGGCACCATCTGACGGAAGAACTGGTTCAGGGCTTGTTCGTCGTGCGAGAACTGCACGCCCGGGTAGAAGTTCGGCCAGGCACCGATGCGAAAGATGCCGAACCAGAGCTGCTCGTCGGGCGTGGCTGAAATAGTGATCGGCTGACTGCTTCGTGCCGCACGTCCGCGACGTGGTTGGTCTATCAAATAGACCGGAAAGCGGCGGCGCAGGAAGATGTTTTGGAACCCTTCACGCCCGTCTGGAGTAGTCTCCCATGTTTTCGCTGTCTGCCCGTGACCGTGCCAGAAGACGAGCGGAAGTTTCCGGGCGTTGACCGGAACCTGATAGAAGACGTAAGCGTGGTCACCGTGCAACGTCTGCCCCGCGGGGTCCGTGCCGGCGGGGTTGTATGCGCCCTGCTTAATAGGATCGAAAGTGCCGGGAGCGGTGGTGACTGACCCGCCGATGGCGAAGCTGCCTTGCTCCTGGATCCTCAGCGGCTCTGGCCTGTTCTTTTTGGTTTCTTGTGCACTTGCTGAACTAAGAATTATGGCGGCGATCAGCCAGAGCGCGTTGAATAATTTTCGATGCCTCGTATTCATAGAATCTTTCCTCGACTCGGAATCTAGCGATGTCCAGATCTTCGACTCTTCCGATGTTGTTGATCTAGTCGTCGCATTCGAACTTCTTCGTCCTCGATACTCAACGGCCGCTGAGTTTGAGAATCTCCTGTGGAAGGCGATCTCCATGCACCGTGATTTCTGATGCGGCCCGCTCAATTTCGTGGAGATCATCCTGCGTGAGTTCGACATCGGCAGCGCCAAGATTCTCGTCGAGGCGGTGCAGTTTCGTGGTTCCCGGAATCGGCACGATCCACGGCTTCTGGGCCAGTAGCCACGCGAGGGCGATCTGAGCAGGTGTCGCCTGCTTCCTTGCGGCAATCTGGACAAGCAGGTCAACCAGGGCCTGATTGGCTTTCAATGCTTCAGGGGTGAAACGCGGAAATGCGGCGCGGAAATCGGAGCTGTCAAACTTCGTCGTCGTGTTGATCTTCCCAGTGAGGAAACCCTGCCCGAGTGGGCTCCACGGCACGAAGCCAATTCCCAACTCCTCGCAAAGCGGCAAGATTTCCGGCTCCGGATCTGTCGTCCACAGTGAGTATTCGTTCTGGATCGCGGTTACCGCTGAATAGCATGAGCGCGCCGAATCGTGTTGGCTCCGGCTTCGGAAAGGCCGAAGTGCTTGACCTTGCCTTCCTGAATGAGATCCTTCACTGTGCCGGCGACATCCTCGATCGCTACGTCTGGATCGACGCGGTGCTGGTAGAAGAGATCAATGACTTCCGTCTTGAGTCGTTTGAGTGATGCTTCGGCAACCTGCCTGATATGCTCCGGCCGGCTGTTGAGCCCAGGCCCCCGCTGCCCGTCAGGAGCGATATTGAAACCGAACTTCGTGGCAATCACTAGGCGTTCGCGATGCGGGGCGAGTGCCTCGCCCACAAGTTCTTCGTTTGCGAATGGGCCATAAGCTTCTGCCGTGTCGAAGAATGTCACGCCGCGTTCTACTGCTCTTCGGATGACGTCGATGGCTTTCTGCTTTTCGATAGCCGGACCGTAGCCATAGCTCAGTCCCATGCAACCAAAGCCCAGAGCTGATACTTCGAGACTGCCAAGTTGGCGCTTCTTCATGAACTTCTCCTTCACAATGGTTTCAATGCATCCATTCGCCCAATCATGACGAGCTGATGTCCGCCGAACCCGCTTCGATTAATCCGCGCCGTTGGATCCGGGCCAGGGCTAGCGACGCTTCGCAGCCCTGGCGGCCTGCTCGGTCACGTCCAATCGCGCTTTCCGGGGATCGGGGGCGGCGACTGGCGAACCGTCGGCGCGGAACTCTAGGATCTCGTTCTTGCTAGGATCGTGACGCGGCCATTTCGGCAGGCCCGCACCATTAGGATCTCCCGTCTTGGCAAAGTTGCTCCAGTAGGTGTTGACTGTGCGGGCGACCGCCTGGTCCTCGGGAGTCAACGTGGCACCGGGGCGAGCGCCCACCGTGCCGAACACATAGGAGATTTCGGCGCCGTGCGGTACGCCGTTCGGCCACCGCTCTCGCATCGCGGCGGGGATGTAGGAGAAACGATAGACATAGGCTGACGCCCCGTTGGCGATAAAGGCGGTCGCGGTGAAGCGGGCCGGCTCGGCCTGGACCCGATCGGTGCCCGCCATCACAAGCAGAGTGGCGAGATCGGTAGTTCCGTTGGGATCATAGACGGCGATCGCCTCGGCTTTCCGCTCCCCGAACTGGGAGAACAGCGCTTCCTTTGTGTCTGCACTTATGAACCCTACGAAATCGGCACTGTTGGATCCGATCATCAGCGGAACGCGAACCTGGTGCCCGGCCTCGTAAGCGCTCTGGGCCGTCTCCACCGTCAGCCGGCCGTCGAGGATGGGGCCCGAGTAGGTCACAGGACCGCCAGGACCGGCGGTTTCCTGACCAGCGTCGACGATCTCGGCGACGCTGAGGTCGCGTAGCTTGGCCAGTGCAGCCGCATCCACGCCCTCGATCCCGTACCTGCGCGCGAAGTTCACGCCGATCGTCTCCGCCGACACCGGATAATTCGGATCGACACCGTCCGCGCGCATCGGCCGCCCGGTAAGGACGCCATCTCGTCCGCCGCCGGACTCGCTGATCGCCTTTTGGAAGAGACCTCGCGAAAGCGGCGAAGTCAAATGTGTATGGACCGAGACAGCGCCTGCGGACTCGCCGAAGATTGTGACATTCTTCGGATCGCCTCCGAACGCGGCAATGTTCCGCTGCACCCACCTGAGCGCGGCGATCTGGTCCATGTAGGCGTAGTTACCCTTGAGCTCTTCCGGATGCTCGCGGCTCAGGGCCGGAAACGCGAAGAACCCGAGGCGCCCGAGACGGTAGTTGAAGGTGATCAGGATGACCCCTTGTTTGGCGAACTGGATCCCCGAAAAGTCCGGCTGGGAGCCGCTGCCGAACACGAAGGCGCCACCGTGGATCCACACCATCACCGGCAGCTTTGCCCCCTGCACGGCCCCCGCCGGTCGCCACACATTGACAAAGAGGCAATCTTCCGACGAGCTCGTCGCGATCGGCGCAGAACCGCGCGGAAAGGCTGCCTGCGCACAAGCCGCACCGAACTTGCTCGCATCACGCTCTCCCCGCCACGCGGGCCAGGGCTGGGTCGGACGCCAGCGATTTACCCCAACCGGTGCAGCAGCATAGGGAATTCCCTTGAAGCTGGAGACATCCTCTTCCGTCACGCCGCGCACGATTCCTGAGGCAGTACGAACCGTCAGCTTCGCGGGCGAGGGCGTCTGCTCTGGCCCGCTCTTTTTGGTTTCCTGTGCATTTGCAGAAGTAACAAGGATGGCTGCGATCAGACAGAACGCGTTGAATAATTTTCGATGTTTCGTCTTCATAGATCTTCCGTTTATTACATGCAAAGTGGGAGAACGGTCCTGGCAATTGATACCAACCCGAAACGTAAATCCGCACATCATTGCGACAATGAATCGCAGCCCGCTGGGCGACGATCTCGTCACCTCGCCGAATGATCGATGTCAATTCAACGCTTTATCGAAGAACTCCTTCAGCTTCGCAACCGCGGGAGTCACGTACTGCGGCCTGTCATACATGTCGATGTGGGTGGCACCCTCGACGATGAAGAGTTCCTTCGGCTGCCGCGCCTTCTCCATCACCTGCTTGCTCCAGAAGAGCGTATCGGCCTTCGAGCCGGCGATGAGCAACAGCGGACGCGGGGAAATCGTCTCGAGCTGATCGAACGGGAAGAAAGCCATCTGCAGGGGGAGGCTGGAGAAGGCGTACCTGTTCGGCGAGTTCGGATGCTGAGCGCGCGTCGTGCGGTAATAGTCGTAGCCTTCGCGGTAGAGTTGCGGCGTGTTCTCTCTAAAGTTAGCAGGACTGTCCGGCACTACCGACACCATTTGCGCGGGCTCACCACGGGCTTCGCGAGACCGCGCCTCGCTGGCGTCCTTCAGGCGCTTCATTCGCTCCTCGTAGGAGATCGCACCCATTCCCTCGCGACGTGCTTCGCCGAGGTTGAACGTGCTAACTGCCGCAACCGCCTTCACCCGCAGCTCGGTCTGCGCGTTGCACAAGGCATAGCTGCCGCCGGCGCAGATGCCGAGCGACGCGATGCGGTCGGGGTCGACCTGCGGATGCTGGACCAGGAAGTCAATGGCGCAACTGATATCGTCCAGTCTCTGGGCCGGAACTTCCATCAGGCGTGGCTCACCACCACTCTCGCCCTGGTACGACGCGTCATACGCGAGCGTGATGAAGCCCTGCTCGGCCAAGTGTTGGGCATATAGACCTGCCGTCTGCTCCTTTACGCCGCCAAAGGGATGAGTTACGACAATCGCCGCGTACTTCTTGCTCCTATCGAACCCGGCTGGTTTGAAGAGATTGGCGACGATCATCGTCCCCATGTTCCTGGCCGGATAGGTGACACGCTCGATCTGAAGCCCTCTCTTGTTGGGATAACCGATCACTGCTGGCTGCTTCACAGGACCGACGCTTTTGGTTTGGGCCAACGCCTCCCCAGAAGCCAGCAATCCAGTGCTTGCAATGGCAGCGCCGGGAACTGCTACTAGTGACGCACCGATGAAACGCCGCCGCCCGTCATCAAGAACTTTCTTAACCATTACTTACTCCTCCAGTGATGCAAAGTACTTGTAAGATCAAGTGCGAGATACTCGCGCCGTCTCCCGGCCCTCATTTCTTCTCGAAGACCTCCTTGGCCACGGCGATGGCGCTTACCGCGTTGGGCCAGCCTGCGTAAAACGCCAGATGAGTGATGGTCTCAATCAACTCCTCCGGCGTCACGCCATTCTCGCGCGCCCTGACGAGGTGAGACCTGAGCTGGTCGGGGCGGTTCATGGCTATGAGCGCTGACACCGTCACCAGACTTCGGTCACGCTTCGAAAGCTGAGGCCTTTCCCAGACATCGCCGTACAACACGTTGTCAGTAAGCTCCGCTAACTTGGGGGCAAAGTCGCCGATCGCCTTTTGAGACGGTCGAGGCTGAGTGCCGGCACCGATGCTCGCTCTCTGAACACGAAGGGGTGTGCCGTACTGCGCATCACTGACCTTCTCCATCCATTCGACAGCCTTGCCGTCGATCGCTTCGACGATGGCGATGTGCGCCATCGAACTATTCGGCGCGGCCCCGTGCCAGTGTTTCTGGCCGGGCGGAATCCAGACCACGTCCCCCTGCCGGATTTCATCTACCGTATCGCCCCAGCGTTGCACACGGCCCATACCCGCCGTAACGATCAGGACTTGGCCCAGCGGGTGGCTGTGCCACGCGGAGCGTGCGCCCGGCTCGAACGTGACGAGGGAGGCGGACGCGCGCGCAGGAGCGTTCGCCTGGAATAGAGGGTCGACGCGCACGGAGCCGGTGAAGTTCTCCGTTGGCCCCTGCCGGGATGGCTGCGAGCCGCTGCGCATGATTCTGATTGATTGCGAGCCCGAAGCCTGCGGACCTGTGGCGGTCCCCGCCTGATTCGTCTGAGCGGACGCCGAGGCGAAAAGAGAAAGCGTGATGGCCGTCGCAGCGAGCAGTTTCATTTCCGTCCTTTCGATTCGCTAAATAAAGGAGTCACCCTCCCGCCTCAAACAGGGTGCTTAGAGCTAGTGGTCCGGTGCGTCCCTGCTTCATCTGGATAAGTGGTTTCTCCAGAATTCAATGGCATAGCCGACCCAACCCTCCGCTTCCGTACCCACGCCCAGCCCGAAGCCGTGACCGGCATTCCTATACCTGCGGTATTCGACTTCCACTCCGGCATTTCTTAAATTCTGGACACGCCTTTCTACTGTTGCCACATTCGCTATTGGATCGTCCGCACTTACCGTAATAAATGTCGGCGGGAAATCACTTGAATAGCTAGACTGTCCGGTATAGGCGATGACTACAGTGGCCGCTTTGGGTAGATTGTCGCCGCCGTAATCAGAAAGGCCGCGTAAAGCAATATTGCCCGCCATCCGTGCGCCGGCAGAGGCTCCCCATAATGAATAGCCTTGCCTGCTGACCCCGAGCGTCACCGCATTTCTGAAAACGTAAGCGATTCCCGCCGCCAGGTCTTCGGTGGCTTTTTGCTCGCCGACGCGATACCTGATGACGAAAGCGTTAAGTCCTTTTTTACTTATTTCCCGGGCGAGCGGGAATCCTTGGTGGAGCGAACCGACGTACGAAAAACCTCCTCCCGGACAAACGATGGCGAACGGCGCTTCCGGTTTTCCTCGATAGAAAAACAGTCCGGTATTTTTTTTAGTCGGATCCGCCTGCCTTTGTTGCTCGGTATAGAAGTCGTCGAAGCTAGTTTTGCCGGCGCCCGCTTCGTCGATCAGGTGGTTCAGTGCGGCCACCACGACATCGGCATTTACGTGACCGTGGTACGGCATGAGCAAGCCGACCTGATTCAGCCGCGTGTCGAAGTACCTGGTGTTATCCTCCCACGGCAGCATCAACTCACCGAACCCTTTGAATGCCTGGTGGTCAACAACGTCGCGCACGAGATGATTCGTGGTTAAATATTCGTTCTTTGTCTGCGCTTCCATACTCTCTTCCACACAGCTCGGAAGAAATAACATCAGGAGCAACAACACGCCCGCGCGACTGAATTCTGCGACGCGCATGGCCACACCGTTATTCAGCGCAACATTTTTCATCATTCCACTCGCTTCCTCCCCCCAGAGAGCGTCTGCCACACTCACCATTACTTTTCTCAAACACCTGTCAGTGTTGCCGGCAAGATTTTCTGTGTCCTGCTGATTCAGTTGTGATTCTAAGGAGCACGCTGACACGGCGGTATGACGATACTCGCGAATGATTGTACGTTCCTGCAAAAATTTCTCTTTCAGCCTAGCCGGGCGGGAAAGAAGGGGCTAATATCAACCCATGAACAGGAGAGAAGCTAAGCGAGAGGACCAGAGGGTACAAAGTAACAGGGAGGAACTGCTCGAGCGAATGGCGCGAGTCCTCCCCGAAGACGGTGCGCTCGAAGCATTGGAGGGCCTCTTCCTCGCCCGTCTGACTAAGCCGATGGAATCGACTCTCGCCCTGTATCAACCTGCCTTCTGCTTCGTCGCCCAGGGCGGCAAGCAAGTGTTAATTGGCGAGGAAGTCCTCTGGTACGACCCGGGGCATTACCTCCTATTCACGGTAGACCTTCCTGTAGTCTTCCGGGTTGAGGAGGCGTCGCGGGAGCAACCCTACTTCGGCCTTCGGCTAGACCTCGACCCGGTCCTCGTCGCCTCGGTCCTGATGGAGTCCGGCTTCGAGAGCAGGAAAGGCGACGCCAACATAAAGGCGATAGGCGTTAACCAAGTAGACTCGAACCTGCTCGACGCGGTCGTCAGACTCGTCCGGCTCGTTGATAACCCCCACGGTCGGAAGATCCTCGCGCCGCTCATCGTGCGCGAGATCGTCTACCGGCTGTTGGCGGGAGGCGAGGGCGCTCGCCTCGGACATCTTGTGGCTTCTTCTCGGGGAGACACCCGCCGCATCTCACGGGCGATCGGGCGCCTGCGCGAGCAGTACAACGAGCCGCTCAAGATTGAGGAGATCGCGCGCGAGCTGGGAATGAGCATCTCGGGCTTTCACCACCATTTCAAGTCCGTCACCTCGATGAGCCCCCTGCAATTCCAGAAACAGATTCGGCTACAGGAGGCGCGACGCCTGATGCTCGGCGAGGATCTCGACGCGGCGAGCGCCGGGCACCGAGTGGGCTACGAAGACCCGGCGTACTTCAGCCGGGATTACAAGAAGCTGTTCGGCGCGCCGCCGCAGCGGGACATTGCAAAGCTTCGCAGTAACCTTGCAGCCTAATTCGCTAATCGCTTGGTGGAATTGAACATCACTTCATTAACTGACTAGATTACGTAACGCCGAATTGTCCGTCGGGGAAACATTCACGCTCGCTACGGTGAAACGAGCAATCGATCATCCGCATACCTTTTGTGAAACAACAAAAGAGCAACGGGAATATATGAATTCAAGCCGCAGATGAATACATCGGTGACGCGCCCAGCGAGCGTTTGCAGCGGATTGGATTGTTGGACGAAACATTGACTGGTGAACCAAATTCGAATACAAGCGTTGTCGGCCGCAACTCTACTTGCGACGTTTGACCAACTGCCCTCTCCGGTAATCGTTTCGTTCTAGCCGTCGAACTTGCTGACGGCCAGTCTGCTGGCCCTGAAAGCTTTAACGATCAAAACAGGTGTTACCGCGTGCCCCTGCTGTGCGACTCATGTGTCTCGAATCAAAAGTGCCATCTTCTAATCTGCCTACTTCCCACATCTTTGTCTGCGCTGCCTTACTTCTCAGCCTGCTTTCTTCCAACTCGTGCAAGCGTGAGACATCAACTCCTTCCGCAGACGATATGGCGATTCGTCAGCAGCGTGGGGCACAAGTCGTCGCTGAATATCTTAAGCGCGATGCGTCGCCTTACCGCAAAAACCACGTTCGCATGAGAATAGCCGCGCCGTCCGAGCCCGTGAAAGTTTACGAGCTTGAAATCTGGCGCAAGCAAACTTCGGCGGAGACTCTGACGCTAACGCACGTGATTCAACCGGCTCATGAAAGCGACCTCGCCGCCTTAACCGTCGAACGAAAAGGACAGCCCGCGATCAACGTCACTTACATCTCGTCAACCGACCAGTTTCGCGAAACTGGAACTAACAAGATGTTCTTCGGAGGTTTGACCGCGCAGGAGCTTTTGGGCGAATGGGACAAATACGATTATCAGTTGCTGAGTGAGAAACATCTAAACGGCGTCAAGGTTTACGAAGTTGAAGGCAATCTTAAGCCGTCGGGCGATTCCATCATCGCGCGGTCAATAACCCTCTTTCGCGCTGACAACTACCTGCCGGCAGAAATGCACTTGTTCAACTCCGCGGGCGAGGAGGTGAGAATCTTTAAGGTAGCTAAGTATGACAATGTTGCCGGACGCGATGTCATTTGGCTTACGGAAATTGTCAACCTTCTACGGCAAACGAAGATCACGATTGAAGGGCTGGGCCTGGAATTCCCTGAAAAAGTTGATGAGTCAATCTTCTTGCGAGATCGTTTGAAACAAATATCGCGGAAGTATTGACAGTAGCCTGTTTCCATTCTCTGCGCGATCTGAGCGCGCCGGCGTCTCTGCAGTTAATGTCTTGCTGCAAATCACCTCCGAGACGCAGAGGACGCGGAGGCTAAGGAAAAGAGATTTCGATTAGGACCTGGCCGAGGAGCCGATGAGCAAAGCAAACGTGGACGACCGGGAAATGACTGAATCAAACAGCGTGGTGCGACTAGAAAAGCTTTCCAAGGCCTACACAGACGGTCAGACGTTTTATGCGCTCAATCACGTCGATCTGGAAATAGGGCGTGGAGAACGCGTGGCCATCATGGGTCCGTCGGGGGCTGGCAAGTCAACGATGCTGAATTTGATTTGCGGTCTCGACGTTCCGACGTCAGGTCGCGTCTTTATCGAAGGCACAGACATCTCACAGTTGAGCGACGACCTGCGTACGCGTCTGCGCCGCGAGAAAGTCGGCATGATCTTTCAGTCGTTCAACCTGCTGCCAACACTATCGGCTCTTGAAAATGTTTCGCTGCCTTTGCGGCTACGAGGTAGATCACGCCGCGAAGCCGAAAGGCGCGCTCGGGAAATGCTCGAACGCGTGGGCCTACACCGGCAGGCGACCCATCGTCCTGACGAAATGTCAGGTGGAGAATGCCAACGGGTGGCGATCGCGCGAGCGTTGATTTTCGATCCGCCGGTCTTGTTGGCTGATGAGCCGACCGGAAATCTTGACTCGGCCAGTGGTGAGGGAGTGTTGCAACTGCTTAATGAGCTTCACCGCGAACTCAACAACACGATTCTACTGGTCACACATGATCGACTAACGGCAGAGAGTTGCGAACGTATGTTGATCTTACGCGACGGGCGCGTGGCTGAAGATAGCGCCCATCCATCAACGATTGAGAGCGTATTGACGGAATCGTTATGATGACAGCGTTAGCATTCGTGACCTTCCGACAATGGGGCCAGCACAAGCTCCGCCTCTTTCTCACCCTCGCGGGCATTGCCCTCGGTGTCGCAGTCTTTTTTGCGGTGCGCACCGCTAACACCACGCTGATCAGTTCGCTGGCCACCACCGTAGAAAAGCTGGCGGGACACGCCACCCTCCAGGTTTCCGCTGGTGAAGCGAGTCTTCCTCAGGAAGTCCTGACCTCAGTACGTCAAACTCCCGGCGTGCATCTGGCCGAACCGGTCATCGAAAAAGTGGTGGAGACCGCTCTGCCGGACGGGCCAAACCTTCTGGTGATGGGGATGGATACGGGGAGCGACTTGAAGTTGTACGAGGGCGAGTTTGACCAATCGAGTCTCGAAATCAGCAACCCGCTTGCGTTTGCTGAGCGGCCAGATTCAATCGCGCTCTCTCGCCCTTTTGCCGATCGTTATGGACTCAAGGACGGCGACCGCATTCCTATTTACACACCGCGCGGCCGCCAGGATTTCACTGTGCGCGGTTTCTTTAGAACTACTGGAGCAAGCGTTGTATTCGGCGGCAATATCGCCTTGATGGACATTCATGCGGCGCAAGCGGCCTTTGAGCGGGTTGGCAAGTTAGACCGCATAGACATCATGACCGACCCAGCCGCGAATGTAGGAGAGGTCCAGCAGAGCTTGCGAGCCCGTCTTCCCGCGGGCTTTGAGGTTGCCAAGCCTGATCGTCGTGGTGAAAGCCTCGAGAAGGCGGTCTCGGCGATGCATTTAAGTCTGCTAATCATGAGCCTGCTGGCCGTGACCGTCGGCGTCTTTATCATTTTCAATTCGCTGAGCGTAAGTGTGAATCAACGCTGGAAAGAAATCGGAGTTCTGCGATCCATTGGAGTCGAAGGACATCGTGTGCAGAAGATGTTCCTGGTGGAGGCAGGAGTGCTGGGGCTGGTTGGTTCAGCGCTGGGTGTCGGTCTCGGCTTCGTCCTTGCCGGTGGCGCTACCAAAATCATGAGCAACGTCTCGGCTTCAGTGTACGGTCTGGCTTCCACGCCCCAAGCTCCTGCGTTTCGTTGGGACTTTGCGGTTATCGCTTTCGCGATTGGCGTTGCCTGCTCCCTGTTCGCTGCCTGGCTGCCGGCACGCGCGGCTTCTCGCCTCAGCCCCATTCAGGCGTTACGCAACATTGAGGTTCAACAGAGTGAAGGAGTGCTGGGCTGGTCTCGCTTCATCCTCGGACTCTCCTTCATCGTCGTGGGCCTGGCACTCTCGGTGTTTTCACCGCCCGGTGTCGGCTTGATGGTCCATTTCACTTTCTCGCTCATGGTCCAGTTTGGCATGATTCTGTTGTTACCAAAGTTTGTGGTCTGGGGATCGCGCATCCTGCGCCCACTAATGAGCCGGCTGTTCGGGGCAGAGGGGCAGATGGCAATGGACGCAGTTGTCAGAATGCCGCGACGTACCTCGGCAACGGTAGGCTCGTTAATGCTTGGGTTGTCGTTTGTCTTTTCGGTTGGCGCTTTCATTCATAGCCACAAAAACTCCCTCGATCGAATGCTTGATCGATGCATCAATGCGGACCTCACGATTGCCACCTCAGATCAAATACGATCGCGCACTTATCATTTTAGTGAAGATCAGGAACGTCGGGTCGGCTCCTTGCCAGGCGTGAAAGACACCGACGGTATGCGGCTCACGGCTGTGGCTCACGGAAATGATGAGATCATGGTGATCGCCCGCGACATGGGCTTATGGTTCTCGAACTCGCCGGGTTTGCTCGACGAAGGTGACGCACGCAGCGCACAACAACAGACGATGAAGGGCGAAGGCTTTTTGATCTCGCAGAATCAGTCCTTTCGAACCGGAATGCACGTAGGTGATCAACTCAGTTTGGAAACGCCTAAAGGGCCTCTTACCCGGCCGGTGGTCGGCGTCGTGGAGTTTTATTATGTGGAAAAGGGTTCGGTCTTCATGGATCGGAGTCTCTACAAGCAGTATGGGGGAGATAACTCAGTAGACCTTATCCTCCTGAACCTTGATCCGGGCGTCGATCGGGCCAGTTTCAAAGGAGAAATAAACCGCGCGATGGCGGGTGAGCAGCGGGCTTTTATCTACACGAATGAAGAGTTAAAAGCGTGGAGCGCGCGTACGACCGATCAGTTCTTCACTCTAACTTATCTGGAGATGCTGATTGCTATCTTTGTGGCGACTATGGGGCTGGTCAACATGCTGGTGGTTTCGGTATCAGAGCGGCAACGCGAACTGGGTATCCTTCGCGCGCTCGGCGGTCTGCGCAGCCAGGTACGTAAAATCATCATCCTTGAAGCAGTGGCCATCTCGGTCGTTGGCTTCGCGACCGGGGTCATCGCTGGTCTCTTCAATGCTTACTTCCTGGTTCGGACTGCCGCCCGGCTTATAGCGGGCTTCAGCCTTCGTTTCGAATTCCCGTTAACTGTCGTGCTCGTGACTTTGCCGGTCGTGCTGCTGGTGGCCATTGCGGCTGCCTGGTGGACCGCCCAGAGAGCGATGCGACTGCGCGTGGTTGAGGCGATTGGTTACGAGTAGTCTCGAACTCCGCAGTTCCAGTAAAAAGTGAGTTAAATCTAGCGACTAATCTGTGGCAAATACGGATTCGGCCAGACTAGGCGATCCCGACTGAAATCCTTATACTTTGCCGAGATGACTTCATCGACGTCTATTTCGAAAGGGTTACTGGCGCTCGTGCTGCCCATGGTTCTGGTGTCGGTGTTCATTGGTTGCGTGTTGTCATGTTCGAGCCACAGTGAAGAAGCTCTCGAATATCACGCACCGGATTCAGTAGAGATAGTGGCTGTTGCAGATGATTGCGAGGGGTGCCCGCTTACAAACGAACTGTCCGGCGGGCTTCCAACGCGGCAGAATCTCGCCCTAACAGCGAACGATGGTGCTTGGCCGGTTCTGGCACCCGCTACGTTTTCCCATGGCAAGGCGTCCTATTTCAGAGCAAGTTTGCTGATGCCGCCTCCGGGTCATGATCCACCTCACGAACGTCTATTCGCCCTCCGTATTTAGGTCCAACTGACAAACTGCATTGTTATCGCGCTTCCGCAGCCCCGCACGAGGAAGTGTGCTCGTTCATCGTTAAGTCAGGAGAAGACTAAATGAAACGATTAATGGTAGGTTCGCTTCTTTGCCTAACAGTCGCTTTGTCGGTGGCCGGGCAGGGACCTGTAAAACTTGAAGGACAGGTCGTGTGCTGCGCCGATTGCTGGGCCGAAGCTGACCGCCACAAGGTGGAATACGGCACTGCGGAGAATCTGTTGAAAGCGAAGTCATGCGTTGAAGGCGGAGACCCAACGTTGCTAGCAGTGCGAGACGGAGACAAATTCAACCTTTATCAACTCGCAACAGGAAAGTTTCGTCTGCCTGGAAAAAACTGGCTTGAGTTTGTGGGTAAGCGTGTTGCTGTGACGGGCGCGGTACAACGCAAGAAGGACATCAGGATTATCAAGGTGGACACTCTCGCGGTACAGGCTCAAAGCCCGGCGGAGCGCGACGCCGCAAGCATTGTAGGCAAAGAAATTGACCTAAAGCTCAAAGACCTCTCCGGTGTCGAGCAGAGTCTTAGTCTGCTTAAGGGGCGCATCGTAGTCTTGAACTTCTGGGCGACCTACTGCATTCCCTGCAAAGCTGAGATGCCGGATCTAGCGGCTATCCAGAATGCGTACGCCGCTCTGGGTGTACAGGTCATTGGTGCATCGGCAGACGAATCTGAAGCTCGCGCGAAGGTCTTGCAGTTCATTAAGGAGACCAGGATTAACTTTCCAGTCTGGATGGGAGCGACTACAGCCGACATGATGCGATTCGGCCTTGGCGCCGCGCTTCCAGGCACGGTTGTTGTAGGCAAGGACGGAAGAGTTGCGAAGGTGATCTCGGGCGTGGTGAATCAAACCGATTTGAAGAAGCAGCTTGAGGCGATGCTCGCTGCCACTGAGGTGTCGAGAGTGGGCGAGTCTAAGAAGGAGATAGCATCGGCGACCAAACGCTCCAATGAGGTTTCTT
>JAMQPH010000330.1 GCA_023717605.1 Pyrinomonadaceae bacterium | reverse complement strand
GCGTCGCTGGCTTATTGGACGGCCAAGGCTGACTACGAGAAATCAATCGGAGCGGACAAATAAAACCGGAGACCGAATAAAGAAGGGAACTACGATGAAACTCTTGAACCAAGTGACATTACTGACAGCTTTCTTGTTGATGGCGGCGTGCGCCTACGGCCAGGAGGTTCACTACAACTATGATCGAAGCGCCAATTTCGCGGCATACAAAACCTATCAATGGGTGGACATTCCGGGCGGCGCGGTGCCGGATCAGTTGATAGACCAGGCCATCAAACGCGCAGCCGATGAGCAGCTCTCACAAAAAGGTCTCACCAGGGTCGATAACAACGCTGACCTTTATATCGGTTACCAGTTCGTGCTCAACCTCGAAAAGAGCCTGAGCCTATGGGAGACGGGCGGCGCGGGCCCCGGCTGGGGATGGGACCCATGGGGCGGCGGCCGTAACGTGCAGGGCCAGACGTCTACCATTCCAGTCGGGATACTTTTGATGGATCTGTATGAGGTCGGAAGAAAGCAGCTGGTCTGGCGCGGCGACGCCGTCAAAACTATCGACCTCAAGAAAGACCCGGATAAGAACTACAAGAACCTGCAAAAGGTTATGGCGAAGCTTTTTAAGAATTATCCGCCTAAAGTCAGTAAGTAGGCCAAGGCTGAATACCATGATCGGAGTGGACAAATGAAACTGAAAACATTGAAAGCGACGGTAGTGGGCGCAGTGGTCCTATCGATAGCTCTGCTGGGCGCCTGTAAATCGAAACAGACACAAAAACCGGCGGTACCTGTGAAAGTCGCAGCGGTTGAGTTGAACACTGCGAGCAGTGAAGCGAGGTATTCGGCGACGATCATCCCTCGCACGCAGGTTGACTTGGCATTCAAGGTAGGCGGCTACGTTGACGCACTTCGCAAGGTCCGTGGCGTCGACGGAAAGCTGCGCGATATCCAGGAAGGTGACCGCATTAGCATGGGCACCGTGCTGGCGCGTGTTCGACAAAGCGACTATCAGGTCAAATTCAAAGAAGCAAAATCTCAGGCTAGCGAGGCGAGATCAGGCATTGACGTTAGCAAAGCGCAATATGAAGAAGCAGTTTCTGGTATCGCGTCGAGCAAGTCGCAATTAATCGAAGCGGAGGCGGCTTACGTGAAGGCCAAACTCGATTTTGATCGCGCGGAGAATCTGTTTGCGAGCAAGAGCATGACCAAATCTGATTATGACTCGGCCAGGGCTCAGTACGACATGACTAGCGCCAAGGTCGCGGCCGCGCGCTCGCAAGTTCAGGTGATCGAAGCCAAAGCCGATTCTGCAAAAGCTAATATCGACATGGTCCAGGCGAAGTCACAAAGCGCGCAGGCGGTCGTGCAGGAAACACAGATACCACTACATGACACTGAACTGAAGTCGCCGCTCAATGGGGTAGTGCTGGAAAAATCGATCGAGAAAGGAACACTGGTTTCTTCAGGGCATAAAGCATTCGTAGTTGCCGACACATCTTCAGTCAAAGCGGTGTTTGGCGTTGCGGACATCGCTGTGGCGGAAATGAAACTGGGTAGCAAGCTGAGCGTTGAAAGCGAATCGATGCCTGGAAAGGAATTTCAGGGACAGATCACATCAGTGTTTCCGGCTGCCGATTCCAAGAGTCGAACATTCAATGTCGAGGTGACGGTCGCGAATCCGGAGTATCTGCTGCGGCCGAACATGATCGTTTCGCTTCACGTGGGAGGAAAGCAGGCTACGACGGCCCAGCTCGTCGTGCCGTTGAACGCGGTGATGAAAGCGAAGAGCAACCCGGGCGGCTATTCGGTTTTCGTGGTGACAGACGAGGGCGGGCGGCAGGTCGCACGGCTGCGCGACGTGAAGCTGGGCGAAGCATACGGCAACACCGTGGCCGTGACTGATGGGGTGAAGCTGGGTGAGCGTGTGATCACGACAGGCAACACCATGGTGCTAGATGACGATCAGGTAAAGGTGATTCCATGAAGAAGAAATTTCAAGCCTTACTGCTGAAAGTGCGCAAAGCTGTGCGCAGGCGGGTCAAGAAATCGGCGAAAACCGCGACGCATGAGCAGGCCAATGTGGCACACGCTCCCGGCCATCACGATATTGACCTGAGCAAGAGCAACATCTCTCGCTTTTTCGTCGAGCAGCGGCACATCACCTGGGTCATGCTGATCGCCGTCTGCGTCTGGGGCGTCTACAGCTATAAGAGCATGCCCCAGCGCAAAGACCCGGACACGCCGGTCAAGACCGCCGTCGCCATCACACTCTGGCCCGGGGTGAACGCGGAGAAGATCGAGCAGCTGGTGACCAGGAAGATCGAGGAGAAGGTGGCGCAGAACTCCAACGTGGAGAAGATCCGCTCGATCTCGCGTACCAACATTTCGGTCGTTTACGTGGACTTGGACGAGAACTTCCCCGGCAGCCAGATCGCCAAGGAGTTCGACGACATCGCGCTCAAGCTCGACTCCATCACCGACCTGCCGGACGGGGCCGGGCCGATCAGGTTCATCAAGGATTTCGGCGACACGGCGGCGCTCATGCTCACCGTTGCCAGCCCGAAGATGAGCGAGGCTGAGATCGACCTGCGCGCGAAGGAGGTCGGCGAAGCCATCGCGCGCCACCGGGCGCAATATGCGCCGGCGGGAGGCGGGAAGCGCTTCACGGTTGTCAGCAGCCTTTCCCATCCGGTCAGCCCCCGCATGGTCCAAGACCCGCTTAAACTGTTCGCCGATTACCTTAAAGAGAAGGGGGCGGCCAGCGACCTGCACGTCATCACGGAGCCGGGCTTCGTCGGCTTGGACGGCGCGTCCGAAGCGAGCGATGAAACCCTGCTCGGCCACACCCGGCAGTTCATCAACGAACGGTTGCAGGCCGCGGACTTTCACCCGGATAGCTGGCCGCCCGTGGTGATCCGCGACCCGCAGGAGGCGCGCTCAAAACTGGGCCAGGTCGCGGGCGACAAATACAGTTACCGCGAGATGGATGATTTCACCGACCTCATCGAGAAGGGGCTCAAAAGCGTCCCGCAAGCTACGAAGGTGTCGCGCTCGGGCATCCTGTCTGAGCGGATCTTTCTCCTTTATTCCCAGGAGCGCATCGCCTCGTACGGCCTGCAGCCCGGAGACCTACAGAATATTCTGCGCGCGCGCAACATCACTCCGGCCGGCGGTCAACTGGAAGCCGTGGGGAAGAACTTTTCCATCGACCCTTCCGGCGAGTTTAAGAGTGAAAAGGACGTAGGCGACGTGGCGATCGGCCGCACGGAGCTGGGGGCGCCCGTCTACCTGCGCGACGTGGTCGATGTCGAGCGCGGCTACGACAGCCCGCCGAGATACCTGAACTTCTACGACTGGCGCGATGCGCAGGGCAACTGGCAGCGCAGCCGCGCCATCACGGTCGCCGTCCAGATGCGCCCGAACGGATACATCGGCCAATTCGGTGAAGACATCGACGCGGCGCTGGCCGAGCTGAAGAAACAGTTGCCCGACGACCTGATCATGGCGCGCACCTCCGACCAGCCGCGGCAGGTCACGGAGAACGTGGACCTGTTCATGAGCAGCCTCTACGAGGCGATAATCCTGGTGGTGAACGTCTCGCTCATCGGCTTCTGGGACTGGCGTTCGGCGCTGCTGATGGGGTTGGCGATCCCGATCACGCTCTTCATCACCTTCGGGATGGCGCACACGCTGGGGATCGACCTCCAGCAGGTCTCCATCGCCACGCTGATCATCGCCCTCGGCCTGCTGGTGGACGTGCCGGTGGTCGCCGGCGACGCGATCAAGAACCAGCTGGGGGCGGGTCTGCCGCCGCTCACCGCGGCGTGGGTGGGGCCGACAAAACTGATCGTGGCGATCATCTTCGCCACCCTCACCAACATCGTCGCTTACCTGCCGTTCCTGACCCTGCCCGGCGGCACCGGCGAATTTCTGTACAGCCTGCCGATCGTGCTGACTTGCTCCCTGGTGGCGGCGCTGTTCGTGGCGATGATCTTCATCCCCTTCCTCGGCTACTTTCTGCTGAAGCCCGAACTCCAGCCGTCCATGGAGGAGCGTCGCAAGAAGGGGTTCCCGGCCTTCTATTACAGGGTCGGCGAGTGGGCGATCAATCACCGCTGGCGGGTGCTGCTCGGCTCGCTCGTCCTCCTGGCGGGCGGCTTCCTGGTCGGCAGCCGGCTCAAGACGGACTTCTTCCCGAAAGACCTTTCTTACCTCTCCTACCTCGACGTGTGGCTGCCGGAAGACGCGCCGCTTTCGGTCACCAACGAGGCCGCGCGGCGCGCGGAGGAGGTGGTGCGCGAGGTGACCGAAGAGTACGGGAAGGAGCACTCCGAAGACGGCGAGCCGCGTGAAATCCTGAAGTCCCTGACCACCTTCGTCGGGGGCGGCGGCCCGCGCTTCTGGTTCTCGGTCTCGCCCGAGATGCAGCAGCTCAACTACGCGCAGGTCATCATCGAGGTCAACGACAAGCATGACACCAACCACCTGATCGGCCCCTTGCAGAAGGTGCTGGACGAGCGGGTTCCGGGCGCGCGGGTCGATGTGCGGCAGCTCGACACGGGCAAGCCGATCACGATGCCGGTCGAAATCCGCATCTCCGGCGGCGACATGGCCGCGCTGCGCCAGGAGGCGGAGAAGGTGAAAGACATCCTGCGCGCCACCCCGTACGCCGAGCGCGTCCGCGACGACTGGGGGGAGGACGTCTTCACCGTCAAGCTCCAGACGGACTCCGACCGCGCGAACGCGGCGGGGATCACCAACCTCGACGTGGCCGCCTCCTCGGCGACGGGGATCAGCGGCAATCAGGTGTCGGTGCTGCGCGAGGGCGATAAGCAGATCCCCATCGTGACTCGACTGCGGATGGAAGAGCGCGCGCAGCTGGCCGACGTGCAGAACCTGTACGTCTATTCCATGCAGGGGGAACAGAAGACGCCGCTCAGGCAGGTCTCGTCGGTCGAGTACGGGATGCAGACCGAGAAGGTGCGCCGGCGCAACCAGTTCCGCACGATCACGGTCTCCTGCATGGCCGAACCCGGCCACCTACCGTCCGAGATCATGAGCGTCGCCCGCCCGCAGCTGACGGCCTTCGCCGAGCAGCTCCCCTCCGGCTACCGCATGGACATCGGCGGGTCGGAGGAGGAGCAGGTCGAGGGTTTCGCAGATCTAGTGGTCGTGCTGATGATCTCGCTGGTAGCGATCTATCTGAGCCTGGTCTATCAGTTCAAGAACGCCATCAAACCCTTCGTCGTCTTCGCCGCGGTGCCTTACGGGATTGCGGGTGGGCTGGTGGCGCTGTGGATTATGGACACGCCCTTCGGTTTCATGGCCTTCCTGGGAATCATCAGCCTGATCGGGCTGATCGTCAGCCACATCATCGTGCTCTTTGACTTTATCGAGGAGAAGCACGCGGAAGGTGAGCCGCTAAAAGAGGCAGTGCTCGATGCCGGCATCATGCGACTGCGACCGGTGATGATCACGGTTCTCGCGCTGGTGTTCGCACTCGTCCCGCTGGCAATGCACGGCGGGCCGCTCTGGGAGCCGATGTGTTACGCGCAGATGGGCGGGATGATGGTCGCAACCTTCATCACGCTGCTGCTGGTGCCGGTGATTTATTCGATCTTCGTTCTCGATCTCAAACTGATTAAGTGGGAAACCACCAGGGAGGAGAAAGAGATCGTGACGGAACCAGCAGCACCGGCAACCATAGATGGAAAGGCAAGTGCGTGAGGTGAAGATGAGACAAAACAAGATTCAAGGAGTGCGGTTCATGCTCGTGATGATTTGCGTCGGACTCGGGTTCGCTATATCCACAGCGGTTGAGCCTTCGTGGGCCCAGACGCAGGGTGGAAAGCAGACTGAAACCGCTTCGTCGTTGAAGCCGGCGACTGTGCCGAAGCGACTGAGTACGCAACTGCAGCAGGCGAGCGATGAGTACAAGTCGAACCTGGAACAGTTGCTCTCGCTCTACGAGGCCGATGCGCAGCGGGCGGAAGAGCGGCTTCCGAAGATGAAAGAGTTGTTGGCGCAGGGACTTGTTACCCGGCGCGAGGTGGACACTGCAGAAGATGCCGCGGCGCGAACGCGAGAGAAAGTCACCGAGACGCAGACGCAGTTGAAGAGCACCGACGTACTGCTCGCCGAAGCATTGATTGAGGCTGACGCGGAAGAGTCCGCGCGAAAGCTCAGGCCCAGTTCGGCGCCGCGCGTTGTCAACACGCTGATCCAGACGACAGCCTACATCCGCTACGGTGGAGTACGTGCATGGTCGCTGTCTGAGGCAGATGTAATCAAAGAGTTTTTCATACGAAGGTTTAGTCGCGCACTCCCAATCGGGGCGTTCGGCCAGTCAGCGCTGCACAACCGCTGGGGCTACGACCACCGCAATGCGATGGACGTCGGAGTTAGTCCTGATACGGCGGTGGGCCAGGCTTTGGTGGACTATCTGCGTGCTAATGGCATCCCTTTCACTGCCTTCTACTTTGCAGTGCCGGGCAAGGCCACGGGACCGCACATCCACATTGGGCTGCCTTCGCACAGGATCGCACCTATGTGGGTCGCTGCGAACGCCCGCAACATATCACGTGAGTGAGGAAGGAGGTCTTATGGATGGTGGAATATCAAACGGAGTGGCGGCCATCATGGGTGCTCTGGTCGGAGGTCTTGCGTCACTAGGGAGCACATGGGTAAGTGAACGAACTCGACATAGGCGAGATCTCTTACAGCGGGAGATCACCAAGCGAGAGACTACCTATTCCTAATTCATCGACCACGCTTCCAAACTTTTCGTCACGTCGGCCACGCACAATCTCAACGAGGATGACGCGAACCTCGAATCGGAGCTGGAAGGGGCAGTCTCACTTTACGGAATCGCGAGCCGCATTCGATTGTTTGCTTCTGATCGAGTCATCACGGAAGCAGAAGCGGTTCTCGACTTGATTCTGATCCAGTTTGGATCTGAAAACATCTCCGTTGAACAACTTCGTAAAAAGGGGCTCAATGAGAGAGATCCCTTGAAGCCCTTCAGCATTAGTTGTAGGCGCGAACTCCAGGACCTGCAAAGGATATAGGTTTGCGACGTGATCTGAGAGGCTCAACAACATGCCAGAGAAAAACGCACAAATCATCCTTGAAGTCGCGCAAGCGATTGGCAATCAGCTCGAGGTGTCTGAATTGCTGGCTTCCTTGAATGAAGCGCTCACGCCGATAGTCCATTTCGACGCGATCGCGATCGTGATACTCGAAGGTGAGAGTGTAACTTCTCATTGGGCATACATTGAAGGTGTTTCTCGTCAGCCTAGCGAGTCGGTTGAAAGCTTAGTGAATCGTTACGCATCAAGCATCAAGGTTGACCCGCCGCCAATGAAGCTACCGGTCAGCCACCATCCCATCAGCGAGATCATGAAAAACGGCAAGCCGTATATTGCTTCGGATCTGGAGAGCCATAGGCGTTTTGATAGTGACGAGCCTTTATTCAATGCCGGGTTCCGCAGCTACAT
>JAMQPH010000312.1 GCA_023717605.1 Pyrinomonadaceae bacterium | reverse complement strand
CACACAGAACCGCTTGCTGTAGCCAGCGGATCCTGCCACTCAACTGGAGGTGCTAAGACTCAACATACTTTGGCTATCGACACTCATGACTTACAGAGAAAGGGATTCGAGATACTTGTAAGATCCGCAAGTGGCAACTCTGGGCTTTTAACATTCGAACAAATCATGTTCACAGCGTGGTCTCAGCGAATTGTCGAGCGTGGCTGGTCTTGAATGCTTTGAAGGCGAATGCAACTCGCACTTTGAGAGAAGCGGGTTGTTGGCGAAGTAAACATAGTCCATGGGTTCGCCGTGGCAGCAAGAGACGGCTTTGGACTGAAAAGCAGCTGACGGATGCGATTGCGTATGTGCTCTACGAACAGGGTGAGCCACTGCCCTAAGACCTGAGATCAGGCTAGCGCCAGGAGAGCAGACTTGATTCAGTGGCTGCTGCTCGCGTTCAAGACACAGAACCATGCGGTAGCCAATGGACTCACCACTCACCGCCTCTGGAGCCATTCAACACAGAGAACCATTTGCGGTAGCCAATGGATCCTGCACTCAACGCGAGCAGCAGCTACTCAACGTACGATTGGTATCCAGACAGACTCGATCAGATCGCGAAGGTAATAACTTTTAAGCAACCATACTAACTGGGGTTGAGTGCTCCGATCCATTGGCTACCGCAAATGGTTCTGTGCGTGAGTTTGAGCATATCGGGACTCAAGTATTCTTAATCACGCCGCGGGTCTGACCCGTCATAACTTCTTTCCCGCTTTGATTACGGCAGACAAACTGCGCCGTCATTTGGGTGTAGCGATCACCTGGTTCAAGCTCCAGCAAGGTCACCTCACATTCGATCGTATCACCAGCAAAGACAGGCCGGTGAAACTCGAAGGTCATCTGGCGGGCAATATAGTTCATATCACCACCAATCTTGGTCGGAAGTGTGGCAGTGAGTAGTCCGTGAGCCATCAAGCGGCCATTTTGATCAGGCACGAGATGGTGTTCACCCTCATCACCTGAAAGTTTCGCGAAGGCACGGATCTCATCTTCCGTGAAAGTGCGTTGCCAGGAAACCACGTCTCCAATTTGCATGTCGTTGGTTGTTATTCGCCCTTAAGAGCGAGTTTGATCACTTGTTTGCGGGCCACCACCAAGAGTTCATTCTTGTCATTGAAAACCATGCTGAACGATGAAACGTCCGGCTTGAACACCGTTAGGTAGCGACCGTCGGCATCGAACACCTGGATGCCCTTGATATCACAAACATAGACGCGACCTTTGCCATCAACAGCAATGGAACTCGGGGCACGAAGCTGGCCCGGCTGGTCGCCCGGTCCACTGAAACGATTTACAAACTTCCCTTCGGGAGTGAATTTGAAAATAGCGCTGTTGAAGGTTCCCAACGCGTATATGTTGCCCAATCCATCAATGGCAACTCGCGTGTTGAGTTCCGAATCTCCACTTGCCGAACTTATTGCCTCGCGAATGGTTCGGACAACGTTGCCGCTGGAATCAAACCGCACAATATCGTCGCGGTTTCTGTACCACGCAGCCACCAACCCTCCGTCTGCTGCTACAGCAACATCGTCGAAGCCCGACCCCTCATATGGCACTTGACCGAGCAGGTTGCCGCTTTCACCCTCGTAGCGACGAATGTCTCCGCTTGTAACCACGTAGACAATACCTTTGCGGTCGGCAGCAAGACCACGTAAGAGGGTCTTTCTATCACCAATACTCCACTGCGTAATGAACTTGCCGGCGGGATCAAAGACTTGTATCCGGCCGCCAGTGTATTCACCCACATAAATTCGGCCCGCGCCGTCGACTGCGATGCTGCGGGCGTCATTAAACATCCCCGGCCCGATTCCTTCGCTACCAAACTTGAGCACAATATCTGCGAACCCATTGTTGGCGTCCCTGGATGTAGTCGGACGGCCTGGTGTTGTTGGACTGTCAGCCGGTCCCGTGCTGGTCCGGCTGATGGAGTAAAACACCGGTGCCAGGACTCCAACCATAGCCAGCACGCCCATCAAGATCGCGAACAGAGGTATGGCCACGAGAACCCAGATCCACTTCGTGACCTTGCGACTGGAAAGGTTCCTCAGGTCAATCGTGATGGGAACCACGCGGGCGGGCTGTCCGTGCAACTCGTCTGGAGCCATTAACGAGCTATGGCAATAGTCACAGCGAATGGTCGCCTGCTGAGCTCCGAGCATTTCGTTGCGCTCGTACTTTACCGGCGCACCACATTTCGGACAGTCAAAGGTACGGAACATATGAGTTTTCTCGAGACTTAGACGAACTTCTCTAACTCCTAACTCTCAACCCCGCACGTAAGCTGAAACGTGCATCTGATGGCCTGGCGTGAAGGCTCTACGTTTCCAGTTGTTCCAGCGTCCTTGTAAACGTAGTCCTGCTTTGTGGGCCATCTCGTCAAGTTGCTGGGGGGCGACGTAACAAAGCCTCACGCGATATTCTCGGGGCCCGTTGAGTGTCCCAACGATTTGCCGGGCCAGGTACAATTGCTGATTGACTGAACTATTGTCAGTAGAGTTGTCGGTAATGGGCACCGCTCCCAGCGGCTCAAAATTCTCCAAAACAAAACACCCGCGTTCACTCAGCAACTTTGCTACTGCATTAAAGCATCGCTGCTGTTCTTCATGCGAGCGCAGCAGGAAGAAGGTGCTCACCAAGGCAAAGACCAGCGAGAACGGTCCGTCGATTCCGACGTCCGCAAAGTTCCCCTGGACAACCCGCAAGCGAGAACCGCCCAACTTGCTCCTCAGCTTCGCAAGCATTGAAGGAGAACCCTCAATGCCACTGACATCGACGCCTCGAGCAGCAAGCGGTAGCGCCATCCGTCCGGTGCCGATGCCCAGTTCGAGTACGCGTCCACCAGCGGACAGTTCGTAAAGCCTGGTAACTATGTCAGGATCAACATGACGATATAGTTCATCGTAAAACTCAACACAGCTCTCTCCGTATTGAGCAGCAAATTCCGTATTCTTTGGCGGCATAGTTAAGGTGGGCTTTTTCCTGGGCTCGCTGGGCTTATTCTCGAGCGGCAATTGTACGCAATCATCTCACCTAACTACAACCACCAGCGAAACGATGGATGTAAGATCACGTTTCGCCGCGAGACGGCGCAGAGAAGCGAGGCCCAGCGACGGTTCGCAGAACTCCTGGATATCCAGTTCACGCTCTGGCCCTAACGTCTATTCACTCTGATTGTTTGGCTGTTATCATCTTATCCTCAGCAACGTTCAATCATGACTGAAACTGCAGACGTAGTCATTATCGGTAGTGGGATCGTCGGCTCAAGCGTAGCTTATCATCTGGCCCAGGCGGGTTGCACCAATGTGCTCGTCGTTGAGCGCGAAGCTCATCAGGGTAAGGGCTCGACAGGGAAGAGTATGGGAGGTGTGCGCGCACAGTTTTCGACGCCCGTGAACATCCAAATGTCGATCTATTCGATCGGGTTCTTTGCCAACTTTGATGAAGTCGTAGGGTACCCAGCCGACTATCGCGCGCACGGCTATCTCTTCTGCGCCACGGAAGAACGACACCTCGATTACCTGAAAGCCAATCGCGAACGGCAGTTGGCGCTGGGATTGGAGAATGTTGAGATGGTCAGCCGCGACGATATTGCAAAGTTTGTCCCTCAGCTGCGAGTCGATGATGTGCTTGGCGGCACTTACTGTCCTACCGACGGCTTTGTCGATCCTCACAGCGTGATGATGGGATTCATGCTGAAAGCGCGAGAACGCGGCGTGAGATTGTGGCTCGACACACCGGTTACGGACATTGATGTCGAGAATGGTCAAGTGAGCGGGATTTTGACAAACCGGGGTCGCATTGCAACTCGGGTCATCGTTAACGCAGCTGGTCCCTGGGCTGCCGGGGTAGCAAGAATGGCCGGCGTTGATCTTCCGGTTGAGCCGTTGCGGCGCCAGCTTGTTCCTACCGAGCCATTCGACAAACTGCCCAAACGCTTTCCAATGGTCATAGATATGTCCACCGGTTTCCACTTCCGGCGCGAGGGGGCGGGGATTCTGTTGGCCTGGAACGATCCCGAAGAAACCCCGGGATTCAAAACCGACTTTGACCCGACTTTCGTAGAGAAGATCTTAACTCGCGCCGCCGATCGCGTGCCGTGCCTGGCGGATGCGGCGGTCAATCCGCGCCGGTCGTGGGCGGGGTTATACGAGATGACTCCCGACCATCACGCTATCATCGGATCCGCTCCCAACGTGCGCGGCCTGTATTTCGCTAATGGGTTCAGCGGCCATGGCGTGATGCACTCACCTGCTTCGGGTCGCATCACGGCTGATCTGATTCTCCGCGGCGACTCCGATCTCATCGATGCTTCTCAGCTTGGGCTCCAACGCTTCGCTGAAGGAAAGCTCCTGGAAGAAACTGCGGTCTTGTAACCTACAGAGTCCTGGCAATCTCGAGGTACACGTCCTTAATCCGCAGTTCGTACTTTCGGCTCGCGGTGACGATGCTGGTCTTCCACCAGTCGATTTCTCTCATCTCGTTGAGATCCCACCAGCCAATTTCGTTCAGATGATCGGCGCCCACCGGGAAACGTTTTTGCTCAATGTTCTTCACGGCACCTTGAGCCGTCACCAGCTGCGATTGCCAGAGTTGAGAAGTTAGGGACACCAGACCGTCGTTGTCCCCTTCGCTGTCGTTAATAATGTCCCAGGATTTTTGCAACGGGGTGAAAACGAGTTTTTGTTTCTGCGAAGCGGCATAAACTCGGTAGACAACCGAGTTTGCGGCCTCCTGCTCTCTTGCGTGCTCATTGAAAACACTGCACGCCTCCGGCGCCAGATCTCTGAATCCGCCCAGGTCAACAATCCTCCCAATGATCTTAATAAACTCGTCACCTTGATGAGCAAGTCCCCAGTCCGCGAACGAAGTGCCCAGGTGAGGTGTCCCAATCGTAGTCAGGCTGCTGACCTTCCCGGCCATGTCCAGATTAACGATCATGTGGCGAGCATCGAGTCCGCCCATACTGTGAGCAATGATGTGGACCTTTTCCTGATTCTTCAGACCCAGCACTTTGTTGACTTCAGTGCGGAGATCTTCGGCTCGTCTTTCGACGCCCGCGGCAAAACTCACTGACGAATGATAGACGTCGAATCCATGCGTTCGGAGGTGACTGGCGATGCCTTTGAAGTAATGCAAGGCATCATTGCCCGGGACCACGTCAAGACCAAGCGCATCAAATGTTTTACTGAAGTAGTTAAGCAGGAAATCAAATCTGGCAATTCCATGCGCAAGAATGATGGGATACTTCGCGTTTGACATTTTGGACCTCGGTAATCAATCAGAAGGCGTCATCTTGCTTAGGAAGCAGCAGAAGCCGCTGTCTCCGCATGAGTCCAGGTGCTCTCGAACGCTCCCACCGTTTGCAACTCCGCGGACTTTGACTCGGCAGAGAGACGCTGCCGTACGTTCCAATAGAAGTCGATCACGTTTTCCATCAGACGCTGTTCTTCTTCAAGTTCATTGCGAGTCAACTGCTTCAAGAACGTTTGATTGCTCTCCAGTTCACTAAGCGGTGTCGCTTCGATGTAGTCGATCGCGGTCCGCAGAGTGTAGATAGCCACACCGTTACAGATTGCGGTGAGATGCTGAACGTAAGACCGGTCAAAGTCAGTGAAGCGTGGACGCTCGGTAAGTCGGAGGCGCGCCTCGAAAAGCATCGACTTTAGGATATGGCACAAGCCGCGATTCGTGAAGTTCCGTTCGTGAAAGGTTTCGAGCATCCAGTCGTAGAAGAAATCCAACTTGGGGTCTAGAAAGCGATAGTCTGGCTCAAAAGGAGTGCCGAGCAGACGCCCTTCCTTTTCGAGTTTGGTCTTTAGAGGAGTGCCCGCGTAGGGCAGCATACGGCAGAAGCTGGCTACCGCCCACCCGTCTCCGACGAAGGTGTCGAGGAAGTTGATGTTGTTCCTTACCATTTCGAAAGTGCTGTAGGGATCCAGCACCATGAAGCCGAAGTCGAACGACAAACCAAGCTCTTTGAGCAGGTCGCCTGCTTTCAAGTGCTGCTCCGGCTTAATGCGTTTGCTCATGTTGATGAGGCCTTGAGGGTCGCCGTTTTCCACGCCCATGTACACATGAGTCAAGCCACCCGCCATAAGCTGCCTCATACAATCTTCCCTAATTTCATCCGAGCGGCAGCTGATTTTGAACGCTAGTTTTCCCGGTACTCCTTTCTGCACCAAACCTTCTGAGATTTTGCAGGCCCACTCGCGCGCCCGCTGGCCACCAGCCAGGAAGTCATCATCCTGAAAGAGAAAGACCGGTACACCGCGTTCACGGTGAATCGAATACATCTCTTCAACTATCGCTTCGGGACGTCGAAGGCGTCGCAAAGGTCCTTCCTGAGCTTCATAGAAGGGACGAATGCTGCAGAAAGTGCAGTCCCAGGGGCAGCCGCGGCTGCCCAGCACGCTGGCGGTTGGCAAATCGTGCACCTGGTAATTAATGTCTTCGCGATTTGGCCAGGGCAGCGTGTCGAGATCTTCAACCGAAGGTCGCAGTGGCGTGGCGATTACCTCTTCCCCGTCACGGTAGGCGATGCCCCGAACTTTGTGCCAGTCTTCGCCGAGCTCGATCTTTTGCATTAACTCGACCAGCGTTGGCTCGCCTTCGAAGCGTACGACTGAATCCAATCCGGGTATTCGTCGCAAGATCTCGCCGTGGTCAAAACTCGGATAGTGGCCGCCCATCGTAATGTGAGCCTTCACTCCCGCATCTCTCAAGGCCTGAATCACCTGAGAAAAGTCGGGCGCCATGTACTGGAATATTAGAGAGAACCCGATTACCGGAGGACTTTCCTTCAAAGCCAATTCGACCAGAGGCTCTGGATTTGACTGGTAAGTGACTATCTGAGCGTCGAAACCCGCTTGTTGGACCGACGACATTAGATAGCGCAAACCGAGATTGTCCTGATCCTGAAACCCTACCAGTACAATCGAGGTTGAGCTCGATGCTTCGCTTTTCATTTTGTTACCTCCACTTAACGATCATTCGCCTTAGACTGTGGTCAAAACTCACTAAAAGAACCACGAGCGGTAGCGGGCGGATCTCGCTCGCAATTACTCTTGTTAGGGTCATGAAATCATGGCCGGCTGATGAAACCGTTTACTTCACAACCGAGGTGGACCACTCAACTACAGGTCGCTACCACTCACGGTCCTGACGTTGAGCGGCGACTGCTCCGAAGTAGTGGGCACAGCGAGATCCCCATTTGAGACCTCGCTGTTTCCACCATCGACCTCACTCGCGGAGTCCTCACACCGATGTCGTATGCTTGCTCAAACGATCGTTGATTAAGCGTTCGAGAGACTTTAGGCGAACGAGTTCGCCATTGATCTTGTGAAGCTGCGCTTCGAGTTCCGGCCTACTGAGCCGTGCAATGTCATCTGGCGGCGGATCAGTGAAACCACCTCCGGGAATGGGTTGGATCAGATCCCGCAAACGCACACCCGCGAGATCATCAGGCGCCGGGTCAGTGAATCCCCCTCGGTAGCGGCGAATCAGATCAAGAATGCGAACGTTCAGAAAATCATCTGGAGGCGGATCGGTAAACCAGCCGGGGTTCCGCTGCAAGACTTGGCCCAGACGCTCCTGTAGAACATTTGCCTGAAAACGAACGGAATCGAACGGGGGTGGATCACCTTTTGGAATTCTGAATTTCCTGATGAGGTCGATCAGACGCAAGCCCAGGATCTCAGGGCGAATGCGCCCCAAGTCATCCGGCGGAGGATCCACTGGATTAATGAGATCGTCAATCACGCTAGCGCGTGAGAGCTTCTGCTCGATGCGGTCGAGCCGTTGAACTATGCTGTTGAGATCGATGTTACTACTCATTGCGCACCTCCTGAGTTTGCGAGTATCTGTGAAGTCAGGTTGTAGCGCGGCCCGCGAGAGTGAGTCGCGCCGTTTTTATGGTTAGTTACTCCGTATCCGACAACCGCAGTCGCTGTTGGAAGCTTGCGGTTACCATTGACAAGGTTTTATCAGCTGGCGCAAGGAGGATGCCCGAGGTAGCAGGCTCTGAAGGACCAGCTGGATTCTGAAGCGGCAGATAGATACTCTTGTTTGGCATCCGGCGTCAAGAGTTTCAAGAAGATTTCATCACTTACGGCATTCTAAAAGAGTGAGTTAACGGAAGAGATCCCTGACTCCCAATGAAAAGAACATAGTGCCATTTCCTTCGCCGGGCCTGGGATTAATATTCCACGCGTAACCGGCAGTGAAGTGGGCTGTGCTGGCAATTTCAAACCTCAGGCCGGCCCCTGGACCGTAACGCAGGCTCCCAAATCCGCCACTTCCCGAACCAAGCTTTGCCACATCAAACACAAAGACCGGGCTGACCGAATATAGGTTCACGTCGTTGAAGAGAGTGCTCAGCGTGCGCCGTGTAAAAGCCATTTCTGCTTTGGCCTTGCTCTCAGCCTGACTCTCATCAATCTGTCGAAATTCAGCTTCCATATTGACTCGGATACGATCCAGACTGGCACTAGCCCTCGCAATTGAGGCGTCGACCGCAAGCGCACTGTTTAGTTCCGTCACGCACGTCATCACTTTTGCAAGCCGGTTTTCATCCACCTCGACGGAGGGAGAGAGCAGTGCCCTGACCGAGCCATACTGCTGCCCAACATCAGTGGCTTGGGCGGCGCTCCTGGCCCTCCTGGTCGCAGTGTTGATGGCCTTCAAGCAGTCCTCGAACTGGGCCTCAAACTGTCCCGGCCGCGCCTGCTGCACGTTTTGAACAGCTTGTTTCAATTCATCAAGCGCCGTTTGTACTGACGGAAGCAGCGCAACCAACTCGAGATAGTGTGGATCTTTTGTGGCGTGATAGTTCTGCAGGCTACCTGTCACCACTTCGATAGCATTCTGGAGCTCAGCATTGAAATCAGCATCCTTAACAATCTCCGAAGGCATCAACGGTTTTCGCCAGACCGAGTACGCAGCGGTGAGGTTGTAGCTGAAGAATTTGTCGCCTCCGTCTCCGGCAATCGTACGATACAAGCTACTTCCAGGAATGGCTCGGATGACCGGGTTCGTTCGGATTTTCCACGAGTCACCCGGAAGGAACAATTCTTCGTTGTTGCCACCAAAGAATCTCTCGGGCAAGGGAATCTTTCCTGGAATCTGAATTACCCCCACTGTAAATCGCGATTCCAGGTCCAAGATTCGATGATCCCCGAGCGGATACCAGAGCTCATGCCTGATATCGCCGATATGCTTGCGCCAGTCCACGCGCGCTGCCGGACCAACCGAACCCAGTTCCAAACCATATGAGGCCGAAAAGACGTTGTGTCGGAGGCGAGAAGCTAAACCGACATAAAGCCTCAGAGAGCCGTAGCCACTGCTGGGAACCGTATTCTCAGCAAGCCGCACGTTACGAAGCGCACTTTGCCGGTTTCCTCCCTCAAGTAGCCCTCCAAATCCAAGCGTCACGTTGCCCTGTGCTAACGCTTTCGTTACTCCCGTAAACTGTGCGGAAAAGTCTCCTCCCTTGATGTTCCCCTCCCCGGTGGGAAGAGAGTAGTAGTTGTAGTTCAGTAGCCACTCTGAATGTGCGAGCCATCCTTCGGAATCGTTTGAACC
>JAMQPH010000301.1 GCA_023717605.1 Pyrinomonadaceae bacterium | reverse complement strand
TTACTTAAGAAATTAATTTAGCTGTAGACGTCGGCGAGTCACAGGTAGGTTACCGCGAATCCCGCAGTTGGCTTCGTATCAGAGGGAGCAAATAAAACTGGCGGGGGAAAGGGATTAGTCCTAGTTGTTCTGTCCAATTCGTATAGCCGCGGTTTTCTGTATGAAACCTGGCGGGCGACCGTGCTTGGATCGAATCTCCAACCAGCCGTTCCGACTGTCTACCACGTTAACCTGCGTGCCAGGTTCAACATTGGCGACGAGTTGGGAGTGCTCGCTGGGAGCGCTAAAGACGCGGGTTGGTTGAACGATTTCGTAGCTTTCCCAAACCATCGAGGAAGCCTTGCTGGATGGGGCAACGGCCGTCGTCGTGGCTGGTTCTGACGTTCCCGCGGTTCTTGACTCAACGGGCGACGCTTGAGCGATTGCGGGCGCCCCCCTAACTGATTTGTCTAAAGAGCGAGCTTCCTTATGCGCCGGGACTATGGATGCCGACTGTGACTTTATTTTGGCCGCGGTGGAAACGCCCGACGGGTTCGGCGTCGCCGAAAGGTTTTGTTCCGAATCTTTACCTAAAAAACTGGCGGCAAGAACTCCACCAACTACCAACACACCCATTGCCACCGGAAAAATCCCGAAGCGGCGTTTCTTCTTTGTCAGGCTGGATCGCGAGAGTTCGCTGGTGACGGGTGCTCCGCCGTTAACAGCGGCTGGCAAGCTCGTTGAATGGTGATGCTGTGGTTCTGTAGAAATCCCGTTTGTTTTGTCGAAGCTATCATTGTGAAGGGTGTGTTGTTCAGCGGCTAATGCTCCAAGGGGAGTTCGTTCCACGATGTCTGCATAGACCGGTTCATCTGCCGAATCTTTTTCCCTGAACTCAAAGACGTTGTGCCGATCTTCGCGGATCTCATTCGATGGCTCCTCCGGCTGGTGGGTAGATTCCGGGGCGACGTCCAAAAGCTGGCTCATTGATATGATCTCTTCCTGAATCAGTCGGTCCCGTTCGCTGACCTCTGCCTGTTTCGATCGCAGGTCCTCAAGTCGCTGGCGAAGGATTACCAATCGCTCTACTTGAAGCTGATTCTGGTTTGTTAGTTTTTGCTGGTGTTGGTAGTTCTCTTCCCGGAGTCGCAGATTGGCTTCACTCAACTCATGATGGCGCTGTTGCATGTCCGAAAGCTGCATCTGAGCCGCTTCCAGTGCTTTTTGTTTTTCCTGCTCGGCGGCGAGCGCGTTCTGTAGTTGGGAGGTACTGACTTCGTGGCTTCTTTGGAGTTCGTCGAACGCTTTTTGGCCGGATTCGGCGTCAACAGGCTGAACCGGAGCCCGCTCCAAGTCCCGAACCTTGGCTTGGCTGGTCTCGAGTTGTTCCTTGAGAGCCGCGATTTCCGCATCCTTTTGCGAGTTCCGGCTCGCTTCGTCGGAATGAGTATCGCTCGATTCTGAAGGTGTTTTCGCCGTCGCAAGTTCTGCCTGCAACCGCTCACGGTCCCAGCGCAGCTCAGTGATCTCAGATTCCTTGCTATTTAGGTGTGCACGAAGAGTTTCGAGCTGTTCCAGCGTGCTCTCGCTTGCCTCGAGCTTCTTCGATAGAGACGAAACTTGCTGCAAGAGATCTTCGTTTCTGGCAATGAGTTCTGCCGATGTTCCATTTTCTTGTGGAAAAACATCGGTTGAAGGATTGGAAATTGCCGACGCTGGACTGTCAGCGAGTTGATGCTTGAGTTGCTCCAGTTCATGACGCTTGTTCTTGAGCTCTCGTTCCGAGGCAACCAGAAAGATTCCCAGTAAACCGATTGCCGCGCCGGCGACTATCCAGATAAACATAGTATCCATTGTTTTGTCTCCTATTGAGACCCACTATCGGTGGGATCTCCAGTACTCGCTGAGGGACTTTTTCGGTAACAGAATTTCTTCCTGTTGCCGGTTTGGTAAGATCTCTTCCTGCCGTTGACCGGAGGACGGGTCGAAAGTTCTTACGGTCAACCGAATTGCATTCATGGACAAAGCGTTTATTGTTGACCGGATGCTCGAATCGATAAGATTTCCTGATCGGACAAGCTCATAACCGCCTACGCCAAATATGTGCCAAACGGGCAGCCGCTAGAATCCCGCTACATAAGGAGTTGATAAAAATAGCCTTTTTGCGCTGCCGCAGGCTGTGCTTCGGACGGGGCAGTCGCGCTCGCGCCGAACAAAATCGTGAATACGGAGCAAAATTGTCGGAGTGTTATGATAAGCTTAGGGTTTAGAAATTCCGATCCCTTCTAGCCCGAATCGAGATAGCCTGAGCCTTCAAGGTAATCGGGAAATGGTACTATTTTGGATAGCCCACTCCGCAGGATAATCTTCACAGCTATCGCTTCGAACAGCTGACCGCACATTGTGATTCGTCGTTATTAGTCCTTAATTTGCACGATCACTTCGGTTTCAACCGGCGCGTCGTTCGCAAGCGAGGCGACGCCCACGGCTGCACGCGCATGCTCGCCACGGTCACCCCAGAGTTCGACGAAAAGATCCGATGCACCGTTTACGACCTGAGGCATTTTAGTGAATCCCGGTGCGACGTTCACGTAGCCGATCAATTTTACGAACCGCTCCACGCGATCGAGGTCACCGAGCGCCGACTTAATAATCGCCAGATGATTGAGGGCGCAACAGCGTGCCATCTCGTAACCTTGCTCTAACGTCACTTTGTCGCCAACTTTGCCGACGTAGATATGGGGCTCACCGTTGAGTCTTCCAGTGTTACCGCCCACAAACAGAAGATGACCAACTCGAACGAAGGGGATGTAATGCGCAGCGGGCTGTGGTGGGGTTGGAAGCTGTAATCCAAGTGTTGCCAATTTCTTTTCGATCTCCATGGTACCCTCCTTATTGAATTTGGATTGCAAATCAGTGTATGGCGGCGATTCTAGGTTATCCGCGGCAAAAATGACAAGCGGTTTTAGCCATCACTTTGTACG
>JAMQPH010000290.1 GCA_023717605.1 Pyrinomonadaceae bacterium | reverse complement strand
AAGAAACTCAAAAACGTGATTCCCACCAGGCCATAAGCCTGAAGTTTCCAGGCTACCGCACTCGCTCGCCAAGGGACATGGACAGAAGCGGCCGTGGGGACGTCCTGAATAGGTTTTGTGATACGGGTATTCAACACACGTTTTATGATCGCCTCGGAATACTATGCGACTGTGGATGCTGCCTCGCTCTTCACGAGGCTTTTGCCCAGTGCTACGAGGGACGTACCCTGGGCGACGTGAGGATTGGATCCCTGGTAAGTGGGGGTCATGTGAAATGCCTCGCTGCGGTAAAGGATTTGCCTTTCTGGTCTTTGGCGGATAGAAACGGCTCGCCGCCGATGGCCGGTTCAAATTTTTCTTGGTTGAAGCTTTCGAGGAAGAAACCTCGATCGTCTCCGAATACCTTGGGTTCAAGCAGAACGACGCCAGGAATCGCGAGCGGTGTAGCTTTCATCAGAACACTTTGTCTGTGAGCACGCGCAGCAGGTACTGTCCATAGCCGTTTTGGGCCAGGGGCTGCGCAAGCGATTCAAGTTGGGCGGCATTGATCCATCGCTGCCGGTAGGCAATCTCCTCCGGGCAGGATACTTTAAGCCCTTGGCGATTTTCCAGCGTGGCGATGAACTGGCCGGCATCGAGCAGCGATTCATGGGTGCCGGTGTCCAGCCAGGCATAACCACGTCGCAGGATTTCGACTGTTAGCGCGCCCTGTTCCAGATACAATCGGTTCAGATCGGTGATTTCCAGCTCACCGCGAGGTGAGGGCTTGAGGTTCTTGGCCAGATCAACCACTTGTTGATCGTAGAAGTACAGACCGGTCACGGCATAGTTGGATTTCGGCTGCTTGGGCTTTTCTTCCAGCGACAGCACTTTGCCGCTCGCATCAAACTCTGCCACTCCATACCGCTCAGGGTTGTGAACATGGTAGGCGAAGACACTTGCCCCCTCGGTGCGAGCCATTGCGTTGCCCAGTAGATGATGAAAATCGTGCCCGTAGAAGATATTGTCACCCAGCACCATGGCAGACCGGTTGTTTCCGATGAAAGATTCGCCGATGATGAAGGCTTGCGCCAGACCATCGGGCGATCGCTGCACGGCGTATTCCAGGTTCAGCCCCCATTGCTCACCAGTGCCAAGCAGTTGCTTAAAACGCGGAGTGTCCTGCGGAGTGGAAATAATCAGAATCTCGCGTATGCCTGCCAGCATGAGGGTGCTGAGCGGGTAGTAGATCATTGGCTTATCGAAGACCGGCAGTAGCTGCTTGCTGATCGCCAGCGTTGCGGGGTGTAGGCGTGTGCCGGAGCCACCAGCGAGAATGATGCCTTTTCTGGTGAGTAGTGAGTGGGAAGTAGTAAGTGGTGAGTGGTAAGTAGTGAGTTGAGTCATGTTGTACTCAATTTTTTGTGAAAACCAGTTAATACCTTGCCGGTGCTATTAGCCAAATTCAAGAACTCCTTTGCACCGTTCCGGTCGGCCTTGTATACAGCGGTATAGGCCGTGGCATTGACGGTCACATCCGGAGCGACTGCGCGCACGGTTTTGGCAATATCGTCCGGACGGGTGAAGTAGCCGCACTGCTGCTAGCTATCAGCGTCCAGCGCGATCAACTCGCCCTAAGGCGCAAGACTGCGCTGCAACTCCCGGCCTACCTGACCACCTATACCGAACAACAGAAATTGGATCAGACACGCCCTTGGTAATTCTTCTCAACCCATGCCCGATACGCACCCGATTGCACATTGCTGACCCAGCTCTGGTTGTCCAGATACCACTGCACTGTTTTACGAATGCCGGTTTCGAAGGTTTCAGCAGGTTTCCAGCCCAGTTCGTGCTCGATCTTGCTGGCATCGATGGCGTAGCGGCGATCATGGCCTGAGCGGTCGGCGACATGAGCAATTTGTCCGCGGTAGGACCTGCCATCAGGGCGCGGGCAGAGTTCGTCCAGTAACGCACACACAGCGTGGACAATTTCGATATTGGGTTTTTCGTTGCAGCCGCCGATGTTGTAGACCTCGCCTACCCGACCGGCTTCAAGCACGCGGCGGATGGCGCTGCAATGATCTTTTACATACAGCCAGTCGCGGATCTGCTGGCCGTCACCGTATACCGGCAACGGCTTGCCTGCGAGAGCATTGACGATCATCAGTGGGATGAGTTTTTCCGGGAAATGGTAGGGGCCGTAGTTGTTGGAGCAGTTGGTGGTGAGCACCGGTAGCCCATAGGTGTGGTGGTAGGCGCGCACCAGATGATCACTAGCGGCCTTGCTTGCCGAGTACGGGCTGTTGGGCTCGTAGCGGCGGGTTTCACTGAAAGCTGGTTCGCCCTTGGCCAGAGAGCCATATACCTCGTCGGTCGAAACGTGAAGGAAACGCAAACCCTGTCGTGCCTCGTTACTCAACCCGCTCCAGTAGGCGCGCACGGCTTCCAATAGCCGGAAGGTGCCGACGATGTTGGTCTGTATGAAATCCTCCGGGCCGTGGATAGAACGGTCCACATGGCTTTCAGCGGCGAAGTTAATGACGGCGCGTGGTTCGTATTTGTTGAGTAGACTAGCTACCAAGTTGACATCGCCAATGTTGCCACGTATGAACGTATGCCGTGTGTTGCCTTGCAGGCTGGCGAGGTTCTGTAAATTTCCGGCATAGGTGAGCGCGTCGAGATTAATAATCGCTTCGTCGGATTGTGTCAACCAATCCAACACAAAATTTGCACCAATGAATCCGGCGCCACCTGTTACTAGAATCATTTTATAGCCCTGAAATACCTGTTTCCCCAGCAATAACGCTTGCGTGCAAAGTGGGGTCTCACATGACTATTAACCATCGACTCGTGTTGAGGATGCGCGGAAGCCGGACGATGTACGTGATGGAAATGGTTCGAAGTCGCTGTGATTGAGCGACAGGCGGGCATTGCGCCATCGAACCTTGCTTTCATTACGCCGGCACCACATCGTTCACATCGATCTCCACCACCGCAGCCTGCTGAATGAGGCGAACACCCAGCACCAAACGGTGGCGCTTTTCTTTGCGCAAAAGAATCCCGCGAACTCCTTGCAACGGACCTCGGACCACTTCTACTTGCATGCCTTCGTGCAGATACGGATGCGAATCGTAGGGCAACACACTCGTCATGAGGGTCTTGATTGCCGCAATCTCCTCATCCGGGATCGCCTCCGGACAATGACTGGACCCAACAATATCGACCACGCCGACCGTCTTGAGCACTGGCAGCTTTTGCTCCGACGCAAAGCGGACGAAGCAATATCCTGAAAAAAGCGGGACCTCGATCTCTTTCTTTCGATCCTTCCATTGACTCATACGCTTGACCGTCGGCAATAACGGCTCAATACCCTGATTCACAAGCTGGTCGCGCACAACCTTTTCGTGGCGTGACCGGGTCCGAATGGCGTACCAACGAAGATTGTGGTCTGTCTGGTCCATCTGGTCTTGCCAGCCTTGTTTCGGAGATACTTAATGAGGCCTGAAATGATTCGGCTTGTTTTCCCAGCTTGTGCATAGATGGCATCAAAACTCTCTTGGGAGAGATACTTTTGATCCAGTGCCACATAGGCATGACTCTGAGTCTCTGCCGCTGAAGACATGGCTATAAACAAGAACTGCGCAAACTCTTTATCAGAATGTCGGACGAATCCTTCAGCTATGTTCGACAACACCGATACAGATGCTGCTTGAATCTGTCCGCTCAGCCGAACATCCTTCTGCCAGAGGGGATTCCG
>JAMQPH010000281.1 GCA_023717605.1 Pyrinomonadaceae bacterium | reverse complement strand
GCCCGCCGAAGTTGCTGCGCGAATTTTCGAACCGTTCTTCAGCACTAAGGGCAAGAGCGGAACGGGGCTTGGTCTTTCCGCATCGCATGGCATCATCTCACGACACAACGGGGAGATCTTAGTTGTTAGTGAACCTGGAGATGGAACTCGTTTCGAGGTGAGGCTGCCCATCCTCGAGAACACTTCGGATTTCGCAAAGCACCCTGACGAGTTGGAAACCACGACGGGAGAAGGCAGCCTGTTGCACTAGGTGTCGTCAGCAGATTTGTTCTAACTTAACTCAAACCAACACTAAGGGCCTGGGCGAATTTGATTCGCCACAGGCCCTTGGTTCTGGTCGTTGTCACGAGCTATTCAGCCCGCACGTGCTGGGCACCTACGTCTTCGAGGAAGGCTTCGAGCTTACCGGTGTCTTCCTCAGGTCTGGCTTCCACGCCTATCAGAATTCCACCTTCGCGTAACCCCGCCCCGTACACTCTAGCGCGGTATTCGGGAATGCCGGCACCAATCAGTGCACCAATAACACCACCGGTCACGCCTCCGGCGCCTGCCCCGGCCAGAGCCGCGGCAATGGGTCCGGCGATCACGAGATTGATGCCGGGCAGAGCAATAGTGCTGCCGACAACTGCGATCGCGGCAAGTACTGCACCAACTGCGCCGCCTACCGCACCACCGATGCCCGCGCCGTCCGCCGCGTGTGTTTTGGCTTGTAGTGCAAACTCCTTGCTGCGGGTAGCGTCAGACATGAGTACGCTAATCTCGTCACGGGTATAACCACGTTTCAGAATTGCATCCACCGCAGCTTCCGCGGCCAAACGATTTTTGAACAGGCCGGTAACTAACGTTGCCTTTGCCATGATGTCCTCCTTAGAAATATCAGATCTAACAATCTCGACTCCATTGGGGGCATGAAGTCTGCGGCAACATGCGTGCCGACGGATCTTTTCTATCTAATCGTGCTGTTTCGATTGCTTTAGTACTTGGTCGCCAGGCGGTAAGCAAACACGAATCGACACTCTTTGTTTGGCTTCCATACGCGGCTGATTCATGAGAAGACTAGGTACCCGGAATGTTGTAGTGTGACAATGTTATTTCAGATGTGGGTGGACCACGATTACTTTTGAGAATTCTACACATCAGCTCAGCCCAGGCATTTGGCGGTGGCGAACGTTATCTTGCCGACCTGGCAAATTCGCTTGCTGCCCGAGGTCATGATGTGTTCGCGGTAGTGCGGCCAGACTCTCCTCTGATTTCCGAACTCACCGGCCTGCCGGCGCAGAACCTTCTCCATCTCCCCTTGCGCAACGCGCTCGATGCAAAGAGCGCGGGCCTTCTGGCGAGCATTGTGGGAAAGCAAAAGATTCAACTCATCCACGCACACATGGCCCGTGATTACCCGCTAGCAGCCTATGCCCTCAGACGAAATCCGGATGCACAACTAGTAGTTACTCGCCACGTTCTGTTTCCATTAAACCGTTTGCATCGATTTACTCTCGCGCGCGTGGCCCGGGTCGTCGCTGTATCTGAAGCAGTCGGCCGGCAACTCCGCATGCAGAAAATAGTGCCGCGGGATCGGGTCACCGTGGTTCATAACGGAATTGACATCGCTCGTTTTGAGATCGCGATGCGAGAATTCAATCGGGAACAGTTTTGCCGGCGCTGGGACGTACCAGAAAAAAGCACGATGGTGGGAAGCGTGGGATCGCTCAACCCACTGAAGGGTCACGAAGATTTTCTGCAGGCTGCCGCGCGAGTTGCGGACGCTTTCCCCTCTGCGTATTTCATCGTTGCCGGTGTGGATGTCACTGCGGGACAAATAAATCGGTCCAATCTGGAACGCCTGGTACGACAACTCAGACTGGAGGCCAGAGTTCGCTTTATCGGGAAGATGGACGACGTAGCGCCACTATTTTGCGCTATGGACATATTCGTTTCGGCGTCCCACTCTGAATCGTTTGGTTTAGCAATTGCCGAGGCCATGACTACCGGCACTCCTGTGGTGGCAACTAAAACCGAAGGCGCTAAGGAAATCATTAGGGACGGCGAAACGGGTTTGCTTGTCAGGGTTCGGGATGTCGGAGCGCTGGCGGAGGCCATGGGTGCCCTACTCGGCGACGAAGAGAGGCGACTGCGAATTGGTCAGAGTGCTCGCGAAGATGTGGGGCTTCGCTTCAGTCTCGATAGAATGGTTGACGCCACCGAGCAAATCTATCAGGAGAGCCTCGCTAATTGGAGATAGAGAGGTGCCGGGTGACAGGTACCGGGTGTCAGGTGTGACGGTGACATAATTTCTAACCGGCACCCGACACCTGGCACCCGACACCTGTGTTACTAGAGCGCATCAATCTTAGCGGCAAGAATGAAGTCGCTTTCCGTCAGTCCGTCGATCTTGTGAGTCCAGGTCGTAATTTCCGCTCGGCCCCAGCCGAAGCAGATGTCGGGATGATGACCCTGCTCTTCCGCGAGATTGCCAACGCGATCGACAAACGCCTGGGCCTCCCGGAAGTTTTCGAACTTGTAGGTTTTGCTCAAATGGTGCTCGTTGACGACTTCCCAGCCGTCAACTTGAGATAAGAGTTTCTTGATTTCCTCACCCTTAAGCGGTGGTACACCACCTCGACAAGGAACACACTCGCGACTGGCTAGTTCGCTCATATTGTCTCCGCCCCGAAAGCTGCTTTTTTCAAAATCACGATCTGACCCGCATGATAAAGATCGTGCTGGATCACTCCGTGAATTGTTACGTAAACGGAACGCATGTCTTGCAAGATGGGTTCATCAAGCCGTGCGTCAGTTAGGAAAGCAATGGATTCCCTGAGCTTGTGATGGCCTTCGATCAGCGCGGCTTTGGTAGTGGCCCAAGCCGCCTCGGTGGTGTCAGTTATGGAGGGCCAATCTTCGGCGGTGGAAAGCTCGGCTCGATCTCCTCCCAGTCGGCGGCGACACGCATCTTCCCAGGCCGCAATGTGAACCACGAGTTCCCAGATGCTATGCGCGCCCGTCACCGGATGCCCAGCCGCCTGCTTGGCGGTAACACCCTCAAGTGTTTCCAGCACTCCCGGACCATGCCAGGCTCCGCCTTCAAAGGCCAGTTTTAGCTGCTGTTCAATTCTCTCGATCTCGTTCATATTGTGTGGCTCGTCGAAACATTGTAGGGGCGGCACTCCGTGGCCGCCCCACGTCTTCCGCAACCCGTCTCTTTCGAGATCAGCTTTATCACCGCGACCTGGGGTGCCCACGGAGGGACACCCCTACAAACCTATGTTGATTGAGGATCGCCTTCGAGGCTTTCCAGATCGGCGCGCAACTCGTCGCGCTCGGCGTAGAGCTTTGCAAGTGGACCAGGCAACGCTACGAGCTCAGCCTGGGCTGGCTCAAAACCACGCGCACGCATCTGACGTTCAAATTCCTCTTCGACTTCACGCAGTCGTTCTTCAAGCCGACCTGCCTGCTCGCCTATTTTGTTGCTCATTCGACCTTCATTCTACACACAATCTCAGGTCTTCTCACATCATCGGGCGGCGCGCGTCTCATCCGGGAATCACTCGGGTGTAACCGCAGTGCGCACGACTTGCTAAGAAAGCTCTTTAGCGGATAGTCTTAACCCGAAGCCTTCAGCAATTAAAGATACATGATCCGAAAGTCCGCACTAGCGCTCACGGCTGTCGGTGCTGTCTGTCAAGCCTCTTCCAGGAGGATTTGTGGCGATTCTTCATCCCTTCAGTGCCTTGCGTCCATCACCTGAGCGGGCCAAACAAGTGGCTAGCGTTCCTTATGACGTCGTGAACACTGAAGAAGCGCGCAACCTCGCAACTGACAACCCTTTGAGTTTTCTACACGTATCGCGTCCGGAAATTGATCTGCCCGAAGGAACCGACATACATAGTGCCATGGTCTATCGCAAGGCTGCGGACAACTTTCAGAATTTGATTAAGAACTGTCCGCTGCAAAATGAAGAGCTCCCCAGCATCTACCTTTATCGACTAATCATGGGAGAGCATGAACAAATTGGCGTAGTGGCCTGTTGCTCCGTTGATGAGTATGACGGGGATGTAATTCGTAAACATGAACGCACGCGCCGAGACAAAGAGGATGATCGAACCCGGCATATGCTCGCCTTACAAGCGCAAACCGGGCCTGTGTTTCTCACCTATCGCGAGCGGCGCGATATCGACACCATGGTAATGGAGACGATGATGGCCAACGCCCTCTTCGACTTCGCGGCTGACGACGGAATCCAGCATACAATCTGGCGCGTTCCTGATCCTGTGCGATTCGTGCAGGCTTTTCGCGAAGTTCCCAACCTTTACATTGCCGATGGCCATCACCGCGCAGCCAGCGCCAGCCGCGCCCGCGCCGAGTTGAAGGAGCAGAGTTCGAGTCACAGCGGCGACGAAGAGTACAACTTCTTTCTGGCGGTAGTTTTTCCCGACGATCAGCTGCAGATCCTTCCCTACAA
>JAMQPH010000264.1 GCA_023717605.1 Pyrinomonadaceae bacterium | reverse complement strand
TCCGCCGGGCCTTCGGCTTCAACCACCGGTACTGCAACCGGCTCTTCCTTCACGATGCTTACCGTGGCAATTACCGTATCCGGGTCATTAAGAATCTCGATGTTCTCACCTACATGGATATCGGAGACGTGCAGAACGTCGTGGACCCCAAGATTGGAAACATCGACATCAATCGCATCCGGGATTTCGCGCGGCTCGCAGCGAATTTCAATCTCACGAATGATCTGTTCCAGAATGCCCAGCTCCTCACGCACGCCAATCGGCTCGCCAACCAGGTGTAGCGGAACAGTCACTTCAATCTTCTGGCCTTTGACCAGTCGCTGAAAGTCCGCGTGCAACAATCGACTGCGCACTGGATCGATCTGCCGATCGTGGAACATGACCTCGCTGGCGCCCAGGCCCGCGATATCAATAGTGAAAATCGTGTTTCGACCGGCCTCAGATCTAAGAATCGCGGCCAGCTCACTAAGCGGCGCGGTCGCGGCCACGGTTTCGCCACCACCGCCATAAACCGTTACGGGAACCAATCCCGCGCGCCGAGTGCGACGAGCGTCGTTCTTGCCGCGGCCCTCACGCACTGTAGCCTTAACTATTATTTCTTTTTGCTCAGCCATAATTACTCCTCTTACAGACGTTCAGCGACCAGCAGGGATTTTTGATTTTTAGATTTTTGATTTGCAATTTTGCGATTGAATCGGCTGCTGCCCGCAACTGGCGTTAGCAACTTCACTCGCAAATCTAAAATCAAAAATTAAAAATCCAAAATCCCTTGCTGGTCGATGGTCTTCTTCTAAGCCATCAGTGTTTGCCCTTCATACGAAGAGCGAGGAAACGCTGGTTTCCTCATGGATCGACTTGATCGCTTTCGCCAGAAGCGGCGCGATACTAAGTACCTTTATCTTCTCTAACTCGCACGCGTTATCGCGTAGCGGAATCGTATTCGTGACTATTACCCGTTCGATCTCTGACTGGTCCAGCAGGGTCACAGCCTTGCCCGACAAAACCGGGTGCGTGAAGCAGGCATGAATCGTTTCCGCTCCTGCATTCTTCAAAGCTCGGGCAACTTTCGTGAGCGACCCGCCTGTGTCACACATGTCGTCCACAACCAGGCAGCTTCGACCGCGAACATCACCCACCACGTTCATCACTTCCGCGACATTTGCCTTCTCGCGTCGTTTGTCGCAAAGCGCCAGCTCAGCATCCAGACGTTTCGCGTAGGCACGCGCCCTTTCAGCACCACCGGTATCAGGAGCAACCACCGTCAGATTCGGCATCGGATTGTCTTGATAGTAACCAATCATTACTGGCGCCGAATACAAGTGGTCTACCGGAATATCAAAGAACCCTTGAATCTGAGCCGCATGCAGGTCCATCGCCAGCAAACGATCAGCCCCGGCAACGGTGATCAGGTTTGCCACGAGCCTGGCTGAGATCGGCACGCGCGGTCGATCTTTCTTATCAGAGCGCGCGTAGCCGTAGTATGGAATCACTGCGGTGATGCGCTCTGCCGATGATCGACGAAAGGCGTCGAGCATCACCAGCAACTCCATCAGGTGCTCGTCAGTCGGCGGGCAGGTTGGCTGAACAATGAAAACATCCCCGCCGCGAACATTCTCGTCGATCTGAAAGTTAAACTCGCCGTCCGAGAAACGCTCTGCAAAGGCGCGCCCCATGTCGCAACCCAGATGACGGCAAATCTCTTCCGCCAATTTTGGGTTCGCGTTTCCGGAAAAGATTTTTATGCCGCCGGTCGTGCCCATAACATCAGTAACAAGCTAACAGGTGCGAAGTCAGAAGGGTTCCTCATCACTTTTCTCTGAGTCACTTATTACTTGAAAAGTGGCTGGGGCGGGAGGATTCGAACCTACGAATGCCGGTTCCAAAGACCGGTGCCTTACCACTTGGCTACGCCCCAGTATCGGATAGCGGATCAAGAGAGCGTAAGAGCGGGGTACCACAGGATCCCATCGCTCGAATATATTCTTCGCGCGACAGAGTTGCACAGGGAAAGATGCGCCAGCTGCTTTCCGCCCGAATCTGCTCTAGGGCGCGCTGCTGCGCCTCCCGGTTGTCAAAGATACCAAAAACGCTCGAACCGCTTCCAGCGAGCAAAGCGCTACGAGCACCAGCCCGAAGCAGGGCGTTCTTAACTCGCCCAATCTCAGGCTCAATATCAAAGATCACCTGCTCGAAATCATTCTCCAAGTCGTCGGAGACGGGCCATTGATCCCAATCTGATGAATTGGTTGACCCACGCGAAATAGCAAGGATAGAGTCCGAGTTCCGTGTTGTCAAGGCAGCCGAACTCAGCGCTTTATATGCTGCCGCGGTGGCCACGGTTGCTGTCGGAGCGACGATAAGAAGATCTCGCGCCGCAATATCCGGAAGCGAAGATATCTTGGTTCCGGTTCCCGTACCAAGTGCCCTACCTCCGCTTAGAAAAAATGGGACGTCAGAACCTAGTGCAGATGCTAACTCAGCCAACTCCGAGACCTTGGTCGTCACCTTCCACAGATGCGTTAGTCCCAGCAAGGCTACTGCCCCATTTGATGAGCCGCCGCCGAGTCCTCCCTGAACTGGAATTCGTTTTTCGAGGTGGATGCGCACCCCGGCCCGAATTCCATAGCGAGCGCGCGTGGCAATTGCCGCCCGCACAATCAGATTGGTCTGATCGGTTGGAATCAGAGGGTCATCACAGGATAGCGAAATCTCAAGGTCCGGAGCGGTTGCGAACTGAAGAATGTCATGCAGCGAGACGGTTTCGAGCACTGTCCTGATCTCGTGGTAGCCATCAGGACGTTTTCCCAGAACGCGCAAGCCGCAATTGATTTTGGCAAACGAAGGAAGCGTAAAGAGAGTTGTCGACACGTTAAAGGCGGCTGACTCTGTAGAAGCGCCAGCCGCCAATTCATTAAGCCTAATCCGGCGTCTAGGGCGCGATGAAAATTTGAGTCAAATAGACTCTGCCGTTCTCGGCAACAAAACTACCAATTCCCGAAGACCGAAATTCGCGACTGAGAATATTCGCACGATGCCCTGACGAAATCATCCACCTTTGAACGGCAAAGGTGCCAGGATCATCAACGTCCTGATTATACGCGATGTTCTCGCCTATCACCTGAAAGCGGATCCTCGCCGTCCGAGCACGATCTTTCAGACGTGAGCCTTCCGGTGTTTCGTGTGCAAAAAACCCTAGTCGGGCCATCTTTTCGGAATGAGCTCGCGCCATCCGGCAGAGCTCAGCATCCCAACTCAATGGAGAAACTCCATTATTCGCGCGCATTTCATTTGTTGCTTCAAACGCCTTGCGCTCTGTTTCTGTCGCATGATTGATCGATGGAAAGGCAGCCGGACTCGGTACCTCGGAGCGACGAGCGCTACCCGCACTGACCCGTCGCGGTCGCGGAAAACTAACCTCGTCGGAAGTACTCGTAACGAGACGTGCCACCGGTCTCGAAGGCACAGTCTGAGCTGAAACTTCGATCACCAGGGCAGCAGCACACAAACAAACAGTGATCAGAATCAACTGGGAGATGAATCTTGAGCAGATAGACAACGATCGCGGAAATTCTAGTGCAGTCATTGAATTGAGTAAAAGACTCTGCCGGGGTAGCAAAGCAATAGGCCTTGGAGGGGAGGCCGTTGAATTCATAACCGTGCCGGGGGCCGGCAGGTAACGGACCGTCAGTCACAAACTAACAAATGATTGAGGCTGAATCAACACATTTTACGAGGGGCACCGATTTTCGTGCAGAATGGCAGATCGATAAGGAATTCGTGGCCTATTGCGCTGGTCCCGGTACGGCTTGATCGCCGGGAACCTGCGCAAACTGCTGCAATGTGCGTCGCCATGAGTAGCGAGTGGGAAAACAATAGAGCATCACGAATAGCGCAACTAACGATGCACCATAGGTGTAGAAGTCGTTGCCTGTGAGGAGGGTGGCAATGAACCCCATCGCCGAGATCGCAACGCCAATTAGCGCCACCTGAATCGTCGTTTTCTCCAGCGTGCGCAGCAGCCCTGAAGCGCCGTCTAGAGCTCCAATGTCCTGCAGTCGCATGGTTGCGAATCTTGTGCGACGCAGAGCGATTGAGCCGAGCCCGAAAATGAGAATGGTGATTCTTAACGCAATGTCGAGAAAGGGATTATGTTGCTGGCGTAGGAAACTCTTGCTGACGTAGGCCGCGATCGCCAGCAGGATGGTCGCCACCATCAGTCCGCCAACCGTTGTTGCAGTCGCTTTGTGTCGCCGCAAAAGTTCGCTCTCGATCTCCGCGGTTAATGGATTGTGCAATTTAGTCTTTGCTCCACTTCACCTGGTTTGAGTGATGGAAGACGCCGGGCTGTCAAAAATTCCGAATTAACTCTACGCGATAAAATACCAGCGTTGGCTGATTGAACAAAGTGCAAGCAAACAGGACTCAAGAAAAACGGCCCGCTGTTGGTCGAACAGCAGGCCGATAACTATGGTTATTCCGATTTTGCCCTCACGGCTTGATCGGGGTGGAGGTCGGCACCGTATTAGTGACCGGGGCTACATTCTGGGCTCCGGAGGGTGGACCAGGCTGCGCTTGAGCCTTGGGTTTGGCGAGCTGGGTGGGCGCTCGCGGCGTAACATTGGTAGGCAATTGACCGTTGTACTTCAGTGCTTCATCAATCAGGTCAGTGCCCTCTTTCCCGTCCTTACTGATGAGCACGCCATTCTTGTCCGTGGTAACCTCGGCTCTGCCGCTAACCTGTTGCAGTAGATTTCCGATCATTCCCGGACGTAATGGCGGTGGTGCGCCCTTCCGTGACGCATCTGGATCGGGGACGGGTGCGCCGATAATAGCCAGCTGGTCGCGCGCCTTTTCCGCAAACTCGCTGTTGGGATGGTTTCGGAGAAGCTGCTGGAAGTACTTTGCCGCTTCGTCAGGTTCTTCTTCCTGTTGGTAAGTTGCGGCCAGACGGAAAAGGACCTCATCCATAAACGAGAAGTCGGGATACTTCTCAACAATGTCGCGGTAACGGCGCTGCGCACCTTTCAAACCACCTTTCCCCTGCTCGTATTTGGCCTTGTAGTAGAAATTTCCTATCTGCAGGTTGTGCATCGCCAGATTTTCCTGGACCTCGCGCAGGCGCTGCTCAACATCGGGCCGGAGCCTGGTTTGGGGATACTGCTGCAACAGTATCTTCAGTCTTAGTTCAGCTTTTTGTGCATGGGTAATATCGCGATCCGAAAGACCCATCTGTCTCATCTCGGATTCCGCAACCTTCATCATCGCGTAAGCAGCCAACGGATCGGTCGGGAAAAAGGTTAACCAGTCCTGATATGCCTGCGCGGCCTGGATCAAGTTGCTCGTGGTTCCTTCAAGATAAAACGAATCGGCGATTGCAAGTTTTGCCAAAGGCAGGAAAGGAGAATCGGGGTAGGTATTAATGATTGTGGTAAAGAGGAGCCTCCCAGTTTCGTGGCTTCCTTTACGCACTTGCTTGGCGGCCTCTTCGAAGAGTACGCGGTCGCGACCCGCCGCGACCTCGCCGGTTAGCTCAGCATATTTTTCGTCATCACTCCCTCCAAAGAGCCCAAGGAACTTCCCTTTTTTCTTCTTCTTGGCGGGTGCCTTTCCGGTGGCGGCACTGGCGGTTCTAGCACCCGCAGTGGCCGTCAGACCAGCCTGCACGCGGGTGTCGATGTCGACCACTGACGTTTCAAGTCGATCGATCACGGTGGCATCGTACCGCTCTGAGCGATCTTGTTTTCCGCGAATGTCATTAACCTCGGAAAGAATCGAGCTGACCTCTTTCTCCAGGCCTTGCAGTCTTTGTCGCGGATCGTCAACGCCCTCTTTCTTGTCGGTGCCTTTCGGCGGCAGTGAAGAAATAGCGTTGTTTAGCGAACGACGCAGAGACTCGAGCTTCGAGCGCATAACGTCCAATCGCTGGACAGCCGAAAGATCACTCGGAGGTTTGACCTGTGACAGAGCAGTAGGAACTGCGCTCAGGAATAGCGCGACGCAAATGCTCGCCAGCGCGATGAAGCGATAGTGCATATGTAAATCCTCCAAATATTGCCAATTTCCAATTGCCGATTGCCGATTTCAGACTGAATCCAATTTGAACTGTCAAAACCGGTTGCGTAGTCTCAGCTTGATCGAGCCACTTGATTCCAATCTAAAATCAAAAATCGGAAATCGAAAATCCCTACACCCACTCGACGGTGGCCTCGCGCAAATCACGAACCGCCACCTGAGGATCTGGCGCGCCGAAAATAGCCGAGCCGGCGACGATAATCTCAGCTCCAGCGGCTACGACTTCCGCAATGTTCGTTCGATCGATCCCGCCATCTATCTCAATACGAACGTTCAACCCACGTTCATCGATCATTCGCCGCAACCGGCGCACTTTGTCCAGCGATGTTGGAATAAACTGCTGACCGCCAAAGCCGGGATTCACTGACATCACGAGTACATAATCCGCGAAATCCAACGCTTCTTCCACCGCCACAATCGGGGTCGCCGGATTGATCGCCACGCCTGCCTCGCCGCCGGCCGCCTTGATAGACGCCAATGTCCGGTGTAGGTGCACATCCGCTTCCACATGAACCGAAACCATCTTTGCGCCTGCAGCCACAAACTGCGCCGCATACCGACCCGGTTCTGAGATCATCAGGTGAGCATCAACCGGCAGCTTTGTCGTACGTGAGATCGACTTAACCACAGGCAAACCGATTGTGATGTTCGGAACAAAATGACCATCCATCACATCAACGTGGATGATGGCAGCTCCACCGCGTTCAACTGCCTCTATCTCCTGGCCCAGGCGTGAAAAGTCCGATGACAGGATCGAAGGCGCGATGTCTATTGTTCTGGTATTCACCATCCGATTATAACTACGTGCTTCGGCTGAACCCTCAACAAACTAGCGCTCGCGATTGTTGTTTTGATTAGTGGGCGCTGGCTTGGGCGCGGGAGGCCGTCTGTTATCGTTCTGATTTACAGAGCGGCTTGGGCTCGCGTTGCTATTAGCTCCGGCGCCATTGGAATTGGCATTCGCGGTGTTAGTAACCGTGCGAGCTCGATTCACATTCGCGTTCGCATTCGCATTCGCGCTCACGTTCGAATTTTCGTTGGCGTTCTTGTTGGTATTTTTAGGCCGCTTCGGCCTATTCTCGTTGTCATTTGCGGCCGGTTCGGACGTGTTTGTGTTGCGGTTCTCGAGAGCCTTCTCCTCGCTCGCCTTTTTGTCGGTAACTACGGCTTCCGAAGCCTCTCCCTCTTTCGCGACGCGGCTTATATCCATTGCGACTGTCTGACCCGTCTTGACCACTTCTCCAGCCCGCGGCACTTGAAAGATTACGGTGTCCGCTTTGACCTTATTGCTGGGTCTTGTTGCCCGCACGCGGAAATTCAAATCCGCATTCCCCAAAATCCGCTCCGCCTCGAATCGATCCTTACCCACGACCTCAGGAACCGTAACTTCCGGACTACGCAGCGACAAATACACCGTGGTGGCCAGTCCGAACAAGAATGCGATCGCAATCAATATTACGAGGCCCAATCGCCTGAGTGTTGAAAGTACTTGATTTACGACACCCACTAAGCTTGATTCCTCGCTCCGCTCTTAACTTTACACCGTTTCAAAACCAAGCTGCGAAGTCTAACACCCGCTATCACCCGCGGCAAGAAGCCTGGTCTCGGCGCACTATTTGGGGTTTACGGTCAGACGGTGCAATCAGAAAGGGTTTTGATTAACCACTCGCCAAGCCTTATGAACAGTTGTTTTGCCGGGTCGAAACGCCTCGAATGTCCTCGGCTGTGATGCTGCGTTGTATTTCGGGGTTGTGCCGTGGCACTAGTTTCAAGCGCGTTTTTAGCAATCAGGGCTCCGATTTCTCGAATTTTCCTAGCCGAATGTGTCCCCGACCTTGAGATGGGTGCCATTTAGAAAGTCGCGCACACTCATGCGCCGTTTTGCCTCTGGCTGTATCTCAATGAGCCGAAGCAAGGTCTCCCCGCCGCATTTTACAATCAGGTCATCGCCTTGAGATGCCAGCACTTCACCCGGGACAGCGGTTGGCAAGTCTCCAGGCACGACTTGTGCCCGCCAGATGATCAGGCGGTGTTGTTGGTAATGTGTGTAAGCATTTGGCCATGGCTGGAGGCCTCGAATGATGCGTTCAACTGTAAAAGCGCTGTTAGACCAATCAATCAACCCGTTTTCTTTGCGCAGCATCGGAGCGAGGGTGGCGTCTCGGTCGTGCTGAGGCCGAGGCGTGATTTCATCAAGTTGAGCCAGGGTTTCCCCCAGCAGATCGGCCCCCATCTCTGCGAGTCGACCCATTAGCTCAGGCGCCGTTTCCATTTCGCCGATCTGCGTTTCTCGCTGGAGTAAGATGGGACCTGAGTCTAACTCTTCCTCAATGAACATTGTGGTTACACCTGTCTTCTCTTCTCCGTTAATCATGGCCCAGTTGACGGGCGCTGCGCCTCGGTATAGTGGCAACAGAGAGAAGTGAACGTTGATGCATCCCCTCTTGGGTGCGCGTAGAAACTTGGCGGGAAGAATTCTGCCGTAGGCCACCACGACTGCCAGATCAGCATTGTGAGATTCAAACAGGGAGTGGGATTCGGCAGTCTTGACCTTGGCAGGTTGATGAACTGTGA
>JAMQPH010000259.1 GCA_023717605.1 Pyrinomonadaceae bacterium | reverse complement strand
TGTGCTGCTGCTCGCCGGCGTGCCCTGGGCCGGCGTGCTGACGGTGATCGTGCTGGTGCTGGGCATCGCCCAGGTGCCGGCGCTGCTCGTGACCTTGCCGGCCATTGGCTACATCTGGTCGAGCGGCGATTACGGCACCGGGGCGGCTGCTACATATACGATCATGCTGCTCGTGGTCGGCATGGCAGACAATGTTTTGAAACCGCTGATGCTGGGACGCGGCGTCGACGCCCCAATGCCGGTGATCTTGCTCGGCGCATTGGGTGGTATGGCAACCGGCGGAATTCTAGGAATGTTTGTCGGCGCGACGTTATTGGCGATTGGGTATCAGATCTTCATGGGTTGGGTCGCCGTTCCAAACTCGGATTTGGCAGTATCACAAAACGAAGCGACTGAACTGGGCGATGTGGCGCCAAAAACTTAAAACCGTGTCCAATGTTGGAACCGGTCCAAGGCTTGTCGATGTCGCCGGTTCGTGCGCGCCGCTGATGCCTAGCGTTGGGCCGACGGTGACAAAATTTTGTTTGCCGGATTCCGCGACGGACTCTGGAACGTCCGTTGGGTTTCGCGCTCGACGAAAAAGCAGCAGCAATTAACCGACTACACCAAACTCAACTCCTTCGTGCGCTACCCCGCGTGGTCGCCGAAAGGCGACCAGATCGTTTACGAATACTCCGAAACAACAGGCAACATTTGGGTAGCAGATTTGAAATAAGGAAATGATTCTAGCGTGCCACATTGCTTAAACGCCGGACTTGTTGCCTCCACCCCCGCAGCCCAACAAGTGATTCGAGCCGACAGCCCGATAGCATGGCTTTATGGTGCTTTGTTCATCGTTGCTTGAAAGCCATTCGCGGGCGGCGGCTCAATTCCGGCGTTGGGTTTCTTCGTACTTCCTGGGAGATAAGAATGTGCAAGATGTTCATCAGACGGTTTGTTGCCTCGATTCTCGTTTTGTTGATAGCGAGTAGCGTGTTGCTTACCAATGGCCAAAGCCAAAGCGGTGTTCTCTCTGATGAGGACGAAGCCGAGATATTAGAATCTTTGATTCAATCAGAAATCAAACCCCTAGGCTCCGAGTTCGGAAGTATCAGGATTTTTTCGTCCGACAACATAGGTTTGGTTTTAGCGACGCGGATAGCGAAACACGGCTTTTCATTAATGGCCGCCCGCGAAATAGAAAGGTTGAAACAGGAGTACTTGGTTGACTATGTGGTCATCAGGAGTATTTCTCTAAGAAATGGAATTTGTGGTTGTCAGGTTGTCCACTGTGACGGAAGGTCGTGGGTGCTTCGCTACTGGGGTCTTCGGGGAATTATCCTTCACCTACTGGTACAAAAAAAACCCAACGGGATGGGTAGGCAAGTTGGTAAAGAGGCCAGAACCATTCCTTTTTGCCAGGAGTTTGGCGACCACACCTTAAACCGTCAGCGAAACCCAACAACAAGCGCTTGCAGCTGACGGCGCGATAGCCTGTTTCTCAAGTAATCTTTTCCCTTCAGCTTGAATGGCGCAGGCCGCCGGGTAAATCACTCGAACGGGATCTGATGGGAATAATGAAATTGATCGTGGAACAAGGTGACAGCTTGTTCCTCATGAATCTAAAAAAGGAAAATATGAAAAATAGTTTGTTGATGTTGCTGTTTCTGCTTGGCCTCTCGTGCCAGGTCTTTAGTCAGACGCCGGCGAAAGGCTTTGAAGGTTCGTGGCAGGGTACGCTTGAAGCGGGCGGTACTAAGCTTCGCTTGGCCCTGACCGTGACGAAATCGGACGCGGGCGCTTACGCCGGTAAACTAGACAGCCTCGATCAGGGCGCGACCATCCCGATTGACACGATCACGGTCAATATTGATGCCGTGCGCCTGGAGATCAAGTCACCCGCGATCGTCTTCGAAGGCGCCCTGAACAAAGAGCGCACGGAGATGACCGGGACGTTCACACAGGGCGACCAACAGCTCCCGCTCACCTTCAAGCGCAGCGAGCAGGCAGCCGTAATGCCGCCGCCGAAGCCGAAGCCTGACTACTCCGCGCCAGCCGACGCGCCCTACATCGCGGAAGATGTGGTGGTGAAGACACTGGCCGGCCACACGCTTGCCGGCACGCTGACGCTGCCCAAGAGTGCGAGCCGCACGCAACCCGTGGGCGCGATTGTCACCGTCACGGGATCCGGGCCCCAGGACCGCGACGAGGACATCGGGCTGCAAGGGTTTCGGCCCTTCCGCCAGATCGCGGATTCGCTGGCGCGCCGCGGAATCGCGGTGCTCCGCATGGACGACCGGGGAACAGGGGCATCGGGTGGCACGTTCAAGGGCTCGACCAGCGCCGACTTCGCCGAGGACGTGCGCGCCGGCCTTGCGTATCTGCGCACGCGGCCTGAGGTACGGGCCGACCGCCTCGCGGTGCTAGGCCACAGCGAGGGTGCTTTGATCGCGCCGATGGTGGCCGAAAAGGAACTCACGTTGCGCGCCATCGTGCTGCTCGCCGGCATCGCGCAGCCCGGACGCAGCGCGCTCCACTTCCAGCTCAAGAACCAAATTGAGCACAACACCAAGCTCACGCCCGAAATGCGCGACTCGCAAATAGCCGAGATCCCTAAGAAGATCGACGCCATGATGGCCGCGGACCCGTGGATGAAATTCTTCCTCACTTACGATCCTGCTCCCACCATGCGCCGCGTGAAGACGCCGGTGCTGATCCTCACCGGCTCGCGCGATCAGCAGGCGGTGCCCGAACAGGTGGCGCTGCAGGAGGCCGCGTTTAAGGAGGGAGGCAATAAGGACGTGACTGCGCGCGTGCTGCCGGACCTCAACCATCTCTTCGTGCAGGACACCGACGGCTTCCCATTGAACTATGCGAAGCTCCCGCCGCCAGTGATGATGCGGACCGACGTGGTAGGGATGATCGGCGACTGGCTCGCGCAGCGGCTCCGGTGATGCCTGGCGCAAATTAGTTTCACGGCGGGCTGACACGCTTCGGAACACGAAGGCGGTGAGGATTCGAATCGGTAAGTGTGACTTCCACGGCGCGCCGAACAAACGCTTGCAGCTGACGGCGCGATAGCGTGCTTCTCAAGTAATCTTCTGTCTTCAGGTTGAATGCTGATCGCGCGCCGCGGCTGAAGCGTGGCGTTATGTGCTTCCTTAATATTGCAAACTTTTGTGAAACAGAAACTATGAGAACAATAAGCTTTTCATTAATCCCTCTGCTTGTAATCTTAGGCAGCTTTTTGTCGCATGCTGCACAGAGAGCCCAGCCGACTAATTCCCCCGATAGTGTCATCAGAGAATTATACAGAGTACACAACAATGGGAAAGGCGGCGTCTTTGAAGCCAAAGGAAAGAAGTACATCTACAAATTCTTCGATCAGAAGCTTGCTGACCTGATCTGGAAAGACATCACCGAGACACCGGAAGGGGAGGTGGGTAGTCTCGACTTTGACCCGCTCTACAACGCGCAGGATACGGGGATTACGAACTTCCAGATAGGTAAGCCGGTGGTAGAAGGTGATAAATCTACCGTTTTAGTAAGTTTTCGCAACTTCGGTCAGCGGACGAGAGTCAAGTTTGAGATGCACAATGGTAAGGAAGGATGGAGAATAAAGAATGTGATCTATAGTGATAAGTCTGATCTGGTCAAGATCTTAAGCCCGCTCCAACAATTGCTCTTGAGAAGGAGCGCATATAAGAGTCGATTGCAGCGGACACGCGTCCAGCATTCTCTTTATCATCAAGGGGGCCTGTGCGCCGCTGAAGCGCATCAGCGTTGGGCGTCATGATTCAGCCGCTTGCCGAAATAACATTCGTCATCAGCGTCTCTCCTAATTATCCACGAGGAGGTTCTATGGCATCGAAGGTAAGGTCAAAAGATGTAGCCGCGGCAAGCCCTATTGTTGGTGCCGCCGCGGATACGAACATTCAAATCACAGCGTATAGGAACGGCTACCTCATCAAAGGCGATATCACTCTGAGCAACGCCGGATTGAAAGACTTCGCCACCTGGAATGAGCCATTGGGTGCTTGGTACATCTCTAAGAGAAGGGCATACGAGTACGATCACCACTACGGCCTCCGACTATTTTCGCGGTAAATCTTGGAGAGGTTCCTCAAAGCCGAAACGCAGCGCCATTTGGTGCAGTTCACGGTTATGTACACCGAAGTCTTGCGGAAATCTGATGGTCATCACCTGTACTCAGGCGCCGTTGACACCCAACCATTCGTTCCAGCGGACCGCCTTCGGCGGCCGCTGGACTCAAACGTTAGCTGGGCAAGGAGAATTTCCATGCGAGTTTATCTTGACAATGTTGCGGCATCTGGCCGAGTGGTCGGAGACTTGCAGCCGCCGGAAGAGAGGAAGCTCTGCGAGAGATCGAACGTGCTCATTCCGTCGGACAGATTAAGAGAGTGACATCGCGTGAATCTTGGCGAGAGCAAGAGCGAACAAGGGATGCTGAGAAGCGTGCCAAGCTCGAAGCGGCCCGTGCTGAGGTCTCTGTTGTCGCCTCAGACCACCGAGTACTCGGCTTCAGTGATGCCAGTATCCCTTATGGCACAACAGTTTATCCTTTGGTGACTGACATCGTGGACGACGAACTCTTCCGTGACCTCAAGAACATAGGCCTTCTCGATTCGGACGCACGACACTTGATGTACGCTTTCACAAATGCATGTGAGCGTTTCGTGACGCTTGACCCTGACTTCCTCGACCGGCGAGCTGCTCTGGAAGCTCGATGCCCAACACTCCGAATAGTGACGCCGTTGGAGCTCGCAGCTGAGCTACGGGATGCTCGAAAGCCTGGGACGCCCAGCTAAAGCCTTGCAGCTGACGGCGCGATAGCATGGCGCGCGATCAGCATTCAAGCTAATAAAGGGAAAATTACGTGAGAAGCATACGCGTTACTCTCGAAAACCGAAGCTGTCCAACGCTGATGGCCTTCAGCTGATGTGAACAATGTGCCTCCCTGGGATACTTGGATTATGTATTGTCAAGATGCTTGTAGCGTAGATTCCTTCGATACCGAGTATTTGGTTGCATGGATTCCGCGCGAGTTCGTTAGCATGGCGGAAAAAGGAATTGATGTAAATCCTGAGCAATGTATCCAATGGCTCAGTGACACGCCAGTTGATTTGGCGGTGGCGCTGCATGCGGAGAAGCTGCTGGCGTAGTGCCAGTCTTTCGAGAGGCACCCGTTGATTCCGAAGCGCTGTCCAACAAGCGCTTGCAGCTGACGCGCTGCCACGATGTCTCCTATGCACGTTGAGTTAGCGCGCAGCTGAAGCGCGGCGTTGGGTCGCGACGTGGGCCACGCTTCTAAGGGAGAAATAATGAAGAAGCTCTTACATCTGGTGTTTCTAAGCGCGTTGCTTTCTCTTTCCGCTTCCGGACAGCAAGCGCCGGCAGACTTGATTTTGCTCAACGGCAAAGTTTTCACCGCCGATTCAGCAAAGCCTTCGGCCGAAGCCGTTGCCATTCGCGGCGAGCGCATCATTGCGGTAGGGACTTCGGCGGAAATTGAAAAACTCGCCGAGGCGAGGACGCGGCGAATCGATTTGCAAGGGCGCGTTGTCACTCCCGGTTTCAACGACGCGCATATTCATTTTGGCGCCGACCCTCAAGGCTTTAATCTGCAGTTCAAGACACTCGAGCCGAGTTGGGAAGAAACGAGCGCGGCAATCGAAGCGGCGGCGAAACACGCACCGACGGGAACCTGGCTTTTCGGTTTCGTTGGCGCGAACGTGGTTCTGAACGAGCAGGTTATACGGTTTGCGCTCGACCGAGTCGCGCCGGATCATCCCGTCCTCCTCCGCTCTTACTACGGTCACGGCTACATCGTGAACTCGAGGGCGATGCCGCTCTTGCGGATTGCCGAAGAAGAACCCGACCCAACCGGCGGCCACTTCGAGCGAGTCGCAGGCTCTAAGAAAATCAACGGCAGGCTGTGGGAGTATGCTGATTGGAGGCTGAGCCGCGTCCTGAGCGAAATGGTTTCGGACGAAGAAACGGTGAAGCAGATGCGTCAAATGGCGGACGAAGCCATCCGGTACGGAATTACTTCGCTGCAAATGTTTTCGACACTTGCGGTCGAACGCTTCGCCCGCCTGCTCGTTAAAGCCGACCTGCCCGTTCGCGTTCACGCCAGGCCGTTCGCGCTGACAAGCGCGAAAGGACGCGACTTAAATGAGTTTCGCGGGCTCGCGGAATTGAGATTTCCAAACTCTATGGTTTCGGCGAGCGGAATCAAGTGGGTTTTGGACGGCACACCTTACGAACATGGGGCCGCACTGCGACGAGATTACAACGACAACCCCGGCCGGCGTGGAAAGTTGAACTTTCCCGAAAGCGAAACCGCGGTGATAATCAAAGAATCGCTCGATTTCAAGCAGCCCCTTCTCGCGCACTGTGCGGGCGACAAATGCGCGGAATCGGTTTTCAACGCGCTGGAAAGCTACGGGACAAGAGTTGACTGGAAATCAAAGCGCGTCCGAATAGAGCACGGCGACGGCGTAATAAACGATTTAATCCCACGCGCCCGCAAATTGGGCGTGGTCGTTGTGCAGAATCCGATTCATTTCTCCGAACCAGATCTTTTTCATCGGCGTTGGGGCACGGACATGCAACCACTCCGGTCGTTGATTGAAGCCGGAGTCCCGGTCGCGCTCGGTTCGGACGGCCCGATGAACCCGTTTTTGAACATCATGTTTGCGACGATTCACCCGTCCAACCCGAAGGAAGCCATCACGCGCGAGCAGGCCGTCAAAGTTTACACCTACGGGTCGGCCTTCGCGGAATTCGCCGAAAACGAGAAGGGCACAATCGCCCCGGGTAAGCTGGCAGATTTAGTCGTCCTCTCGCAGGACATTTTCGCCGCGCCTGTGCCCGAGTTGCTGAAAACGCGGAGCGTCTTGACCATAGTCGGCGGCAAGGTTATCTATGACGCGAAAACCTTGAAATGAGCCCAGGCAGGTATGTCTCTGGCGGCGGCGCGACCTATAAGCGCTTGTAGCTGACGGCGCGATAGCGTGCTTCTCAAACATACTTCGCGGCGAAGATTGAATGCTGATCGCGCGCCGCAGCTGAAGCGTGTTGGGCTGCTTAGAATCGTTGACGGAGGGATGATATGAAGCCGACGAGCCTGGCCCCCCGATGGTTTCTTTGGAACGCCGCAGCGTGGCTGACGGGGTTCGTGCTTTACACACCAATCGCACACGGAAGGAGCCTGATTAATGGTCAACAAATGGCTAAGGATCACTTCGCTATTCGTAGTCCTGCTGTCTTGCGTGGCTGTCGCCTCTAAGCCCGCTATGGCGCAGGAATCTACTGGGGAACAAGCCATCTCACGGACCCACAAGGACCCGCAGCTCAAATGGGGTCCTTGCCCTCCCATCTTCCCGAAGGGTTGCGAAGTTACTGTTCTGCATGGCGACCCCGCTAATGGCCGCTCCGACGTATTCCTCAGGACACCGGCTAACTACAGGTTGCCAGCCCATTGGCACACCTCCCCCGAACACATGATCCTGGTTTCGGGAGTGCTTCATGTCACCTACGAGGGGCAGAAGCCTTCCGTCCTCAGGGCAGGTTCATATGCATATGGCCCGGCCAAGGTCAAGCACGAGGCGCGCTGCGCTAACTCTGGCCCTTGCGTCCTGTTCATCGCATTTGAGTCTCCAATTGACGCGGTGCTGGTGGAAGGCGCTCCCAAGTAGGGGGCCGCCTAACGGCATGCACCTGACCCGAGTCAGCGTGCCTCTCATCGAGCGCTTGAATGATTTCGAGGTTGTGTGCGCGGCGGGTGATGCCGCGCGTTAGGCCACAGGAGGAACCCACATGAGACGCACGTGGACGATCATTGGCGTTGGCGATGTGCCTGGCAGCTTGAAGTGGTACCAAGCGCTACTTGGCCTGCCGGAGACGGCTCCCGCCCATGACTACTTCGGTCAAATCCTCGACTCGGATGGAACGGTCTTGCTCTGCCTTCACGAGTGGGGCGCCCATGAGCATCCCTCCTTGACGAGCCCCAATCACGCGCAGCCTGGCAACGGCCTCCTCTTGTTTCTCCGTGTCGATGATTTCGACATGGCGCTGCCAAGGGCACGCGCTCTCGTCGCTCGGCTCGAGGAGGAGCCCCACGTGAACCCAAACACTGGAACTATGGAGTTCGCACTCCGAGATCCGGACGGGTATTACGTCACGATCAGTGCGCTCTCTGCGGCCTAAAACTCGTTGCACCGGAGCGCGGGAAGATCCAGGGTTGCAGACCGAGCTGCTTTCTAACCTCTCCAAGGATGTCGGCGTGATTCTGTTCACGAACACCTCGCTGTCTGATCAAGAAATGGGTCACCATGTCGCCATCTTCCTTGAGCTCTGGAAGCACGCCGAAGCATTGAAGGATGAAGAACGACGAGTGATGCATCGGTAATAGTTGGTGCTATTTGATAACAAGCGCTTCCAGCTGACGGCGCGATAGCGTACTTCTCAAGTACTCTTTTACTTCGAGGCTTGAATGCTGATCGCGCGCCGCAGCTTAAGGCCAACGTTATGCGGCGAGAGAATCCATCATACGGGTAGATTTACATAAGGAGTAAGTTTTGAGCGAGAGAGAGAGCCTGTCGCCGATGGGTCAGCCAGTGCCAGAGCTGCCGGTTGCTGATGTCGAACGCGCGCAACAGCACTATCGAGATGCACTGGGCTTTGAGATTGGATGGCTTATCCGAGCAAGGAGATCGGCGCAGTGTCACGGGGAAACGTGGCCGTCTTCTTTCGGCAGAGAAAGCTGCCGTTTGAGCCCGCGGTACATTGGGTGTTCGCTGAAGATATTGATGCGTTGTATCACGAGTTGAAATCCTTAGGCGCGAACATTGTTGACCCTCTGGAAAAGAAGCCTTGGGGGTTACGGCAGTTCACCGTCGAGGATCTGGACGGCAACCGTTTCTATTTCCACCATGACTAACGAATCGCCGCCACACAACATCATGGAGGAAGGCGTCGTGTATAACAATATGTCTGAACTGTCTGACCAGGATTTAGAAGCGATCGAAGAAATTCATAATTACTGGATCAGGGAAGAACTGGCAGGAAACGGCTCTCGAGTCATCGAACTCTGCACGGATGATGTTAGGTGGATGCCACCGAACGCCCCGCCGCTTGTGGGGAAGCCAGCTATTGCGCAGTACTTGAGTGATAGCACTGTGGGCCTGAAGGACGTCCAGGCCGGAGACGTTGTGATCTGCGGGAGCGGCTCGGTCGCTTATCTCACCAGTAGCTACCACTCTCGGTTCGTGGTCGAAGGGGGCTGGGAGCTGCAAGAGGCCGCCGGCACACATCTCTGGATCTTGAGGAAGACAGGGGGTGGCGCTTGGCGAGTTGCAGTCGTGGCTTGGAGCTTATGGGGACCGGGTAATTGCTAAAGGGATTCGCCGCATCTATAAGCGCTTGCAGCTGACGGAGCGATAGCATGCTTCTCAAGTAGTCGTTTTCCACTGAGCTTTGAATGCTGATCGCCGCGCCGCAGCTGAAGCATCATCGTTAGATTTGCGGAGCGTGGTGAAGTCATAAGGTGACACCCTTAGCCGTGGGAGCGAACTTCGTTCATAGCAAAATCGTATTTTCGCTCTAGCAGTTCTTATCTCAGGAGGCAGGCTTGTATTGTATGCCGGCGCGATAGCAGGCTCCTCAAGTAGTCTCTTTTCTCTCAGGAATGCGATTAATGATGAACACGAAGACGTCGCTCCTCTTGGTAACATTGTACGGGAGGTGAAAATTGTTGACTGAAAAGCGAAGCGTTAGATGCTTCTGGAAAATGCTGGGAAGCTAAAGTAAGGTCTTGAGATGACAACTATCGGAACCATAGAAAGTTTATGGCGCTATCCAGTTAAAAGTATGCGCGGCGCGGAGATGCCCGAAGTTTTTATGGGATTTTCGGGCATCTATGGCGACCGCTGCTACGCCTTTAAAAATACCGCCGCCCGCAAAGGCTTCCCTTATTTGAACGCAAATGTGCAGCAACAAATGCTGCTCTATTGTCCGCAATTCCGTCACCCGGAACGAGCGTCAAAACCGCCGAATTTGACCGAAGCGGCGAGCATCGCGCCCGGCGTTACGCCTGCAAACGGTGATGCGGAAGATATGGCTTTAGACATTGTTGCGCCGTCAGGCGAAATCGTTGCCATTGACAATCCGGCACTCATAAAACTACTCGGCGCAGGAATCAGCGAAAAGAATCAACTAACACTCGTGCGGTCAGACCGCGCTTTAACTGATTGCCGCCCGGTTTCGTTAATCAGCTTGCAAACCATTCGACAGATTGAATCGGAATTGAGCATCCCCATTGATAAACGGCGTTTTCGAGCAAACCTCTATTTCAATTTCGCGTCTGAGAGCGGCGGATTTGCCGAAGATAGTTTTGTCGGTCGCCGTCTGCGTATCGGTTCAAAGGCGACAATTATGGTTCTTGAACGCGACCCGCGCTGTAAGATGATTTCGCTCGACCCGGACTCAAGTGAACACGACCCTGAGGTTTTACGGAAAGTCGCCCAAGCACACGGTAGCTTTGCTGGAGTTTATTGTGCAGTATTGATCGAAGGCTTATTAAAAAAAGGCGATTTGATCGAACTGTTAGCCGATTGATTTTCCGATTATCGGTTGTAACTCTTGACAGTATTGAATATACCCAAAGACACATCTAACAACTCATTCAACCGGACTCGCAATTAGGCAGCCTATTATCGTCCAAGTTGATTGCTCGCCGGTTAATTCGGGCGTTATGCGTCTATTGAAGGTGCTGATTTGGATCTTAAGATGAAACAAACTGCCATGGTAGTTTCTTTGTTTGGGTTACTGTTCGTCTTGAGCTCGGCCTGCTATTCCAAGCCGAATGATGTTCCTGGCTGGCAGCGCGCTCGTTGGGGAATGACCGACCATCTTCATTAAATCTGAGAGCGGGGAAATCACGCACGCCGGATTTCGTCGCGAGGGCGTAGACGTTTGGCGCGCGAAGAAGATCAAGTGATCTTCGCTAATGCTGGCTCGCGGCGTGGGTATCATCCGTGATCCATCACTCCTGAGTAATCTTTAGTCGACACGAAAGGGAAAAGAAGGTGGCGAAAGTAGCACTGGTAGCATTGGTCCTGGGAGTCACCGGGATGCTGATTGGTGGTGGCGTTTTTCTGGTGTCAGTCCTGCTACCGCCTTTGACCGACGGGCGCACGAGTTGGGAAGAGGCGATGTTGGGAATCATCCCCGGGGCACTACTCCTGTCGCTCTCATTCATCGTCGCAGTGGTTGGTTTGATCGTGATGATCTTGAAGAGGCGGAATAGAGCGCAATCTTGAATCAAGGTGGTGTGTGCAGCTTGCATATTAGTCACACTCCCATGCATGTTCCGCTTCCTCCTTAGCCTAAGACTCTACCCTTAATGCAGCTTGGCAAAGGGGAGTCTTACGGAAGAAGCAAGCCCCTCCCGTGACAAAGAATTTCATTCAAAGCAGTCTGGGCATCTAAAGAAAGGCATTATGCTGAAAACTTTTCTCAAAGAAACCTCTCTGATTCTGAGGACAAAGCCCCTTCTAGCGATTGCACTCGTTTGCGTTCTGGCTGCGTGTGGCAACCATAGGCCATTCGACTCGGCTGCGTGGCATCAGGGCAACCTGCGTGTACGCGGATCGATGGCCGAGGACCTAATCAAACGCAAGGTCCTCGTAGGCCGACCGGCGGACGACGCGCAGCGACTGCTCGGCCGTCCCGACAAGGATTACACCAGCGCGCTCGTGTATAAGATCGACATGGGTATGCCGTTTAAGGATCCCAGCCGCTATGCATTCGTGGTACATCTCGACGCGGACCGCAACGTACGCGAGGTGCAGATAACCGACTGAATCGTCACCACGTTTACCTAAATGACCGTAAGGGCATCCAAACAACGGCAAGCACCCTACGCCCCGCTTTCACGCCCTCCCAAGAATCCCAATCCAGGAGGACAACATGCGTAATCAGCGCGCTTTGTTGAGGCTCTTAATGATCGGCATTGTTTGCCTACTCATTCTCTCCACTTCACGGACTGCTCATCAACAGCAGGTCAAACCTCCGACGAGCCGCACGCAGGTTATATTGCTGGGAACGGGAAACCCTCCCGCTGATCCTGACCGCTCGGGACCTGCAACAGCCATCGTGGTCAATGGCACTCCGTACCTCGTTGACTTCGGCGCGGGCGTCGTGCGACGCGCAAAGGCGGCTGTTGCCGACAGAGGAATCACCGCGCTGGAGCCGACGAATCTTCGGGTTGTCTTTGTGACCCATCTACACTCTGATCACACAGTTGGCTACCCGGATCTGATTCTAACCCCCTGGGTGCTGGGACGGCGCGTTCCGCTCGAAGTCTATGGACCTACGGGAATCAAGGCCATGACTGAGCATATCCAAGAAGCTTACCGCGCCGATTTTGATGTACGCTCAAAGCATTATCAGGAAAAGTTGTATAGCGTTGGGTCGTTTCCTGAGGGACATAAAGTCAACGCTCACGAAATCACTGCCGGCGTGGTCTACAAGGATGCCAACGTTACTGTCACCGCTTTCCCGAGCAAGCACGTTATGGAGAGCTACGGATACCGCTTCGATACGGCCGACCGCAGCATCGTCATCTCCGGCGATACAAATCCGACACAAGCAACGATTGACGCCTGCCGTGGATGCGACATCTTGATTCATGAAGTCCTGACGCATGAGTGGTTGGCAAAGCGTCCTGATTTTCGCAACTACGCAGCGAGATTTCACACCACCACCACGCAACTCGCTGAGCTCGCCAGCAAAGCCAAACCACGCCTGCTGATTCTCTACCATGCTTCAATTGCCTGGCGACCCGTCGTCGACAGCCAGCGGTCGAGACCAGAAGAGTTGCTGAGCGAAATGATAACGCGCTATTCGGGACATGTGGTCGTCGGTCGAGACCTGGACGTTTACTGAATCACTGAACGAAAGTTGGAGTCGTCCTATTTATAGGCAACGTTCGCGCAAGATCCCGATTAAGAGGAGGATGCTGAGAACTATGCTGACCGGGGTTTCTCGCCCGTGCAATGCTGGTCAACTCTGCTATCCTCCCAAGACTTATGTTCCGTGATCCGCGACTGGACCGGATGGCCGCGTTCCTCGGGTCAATCGGCATCGAAATGCGAGCTGGCACCATCGACGTGCCGACACTTTTCCCGGGGAGTCTCATCTCCCGCGGGTCGCTGGTCGTTGACGAGTCGATCCTCGTCGCGCCGGGTGACGCGCTGCACGAGGCCGCGCACATCGCGCTCTCGCCGCCCGAGCGCCGGTCAGCAGACTTCGCGTTCCTTACAGCCGCGTCGGGGGGCGAAGAATTGACGACGATCTCATGGTCCTGGGCCGCGCTGCTGGAGCTCGACATACAGCCGGAGGATGTCTTCCATGGGACCGCGTACAAGCGCGGCGACTCATCAATGATCATCGATTGCGCGCGCCGCGGGATCTACATCGGCTTCCCGCTACTGCAGGCATGGGAGATGGCCTTCGACGAACGGAATGCACTCATACGTGGCGTGAAGCCTTTCCCTCACATGGTGAAATGGATCCGCGAGTGAACAGAGACAACCGAGTTGAGGTTAACCACGGAAGCCCTTACTCGAACTTGAGGGAGTTAGAGAAACCTAATGACTTTCCTGCGTTGCGTGCGGTTACATGACAGCGACGTCAATCCGAAGCTGTTGCTCTTTGCTGGTGTTCTCTGGTTCAGCCTTTTCCTGAATGTACCCTGCGTACCAGCTCAGCAATCGACTCCCGGCGGAAGAATGCGATTGACCAAAATTGTATTTACCGGTCTGCAGCGTCATAGCCAGAAGGAAGCCATTGCTGCCAGTGGGCTGCAAATCGGACAACTTGTTGACATTCCTACCCTCGATGCGGCCGCTCAAAGACTCTTCGATAGCGGCCTCTTTAAGAAGTTGAGTTACCGTTATCGCACCAATGGTGATCAAGCTGTAGTTACGTTCGTGACCGAGGAAGAGAAAGGAGCGGCGGCGCCGGTTGTCTTTGATAACTTCGTCTGGTTCAGTGATGAAGAGCTGCTGAGTGCAATCCGCCAGCAAGTTCCTTCATTCGCCGGGATGGCTAATGACAGTGCCACAAGCGGTATTAGCAAAGCATTGCAGCAATTATTACAGGATCGAAAGATTGCAGGACGAGTTGAGTATGCGCCATCAAGTGATCTTTCTGGGGGAAATGTAGAGCACGTTTTCACTGTCGATGGAGTGAAAGTACCAATTTGCAGCGTGCACTTCTCAGGGGCCACGGCTGTAAAGGAAAGCGTTTTGATTATGAACTCAAATTCTCTGATCGCTGGTGACTATAAACAGACTTTTGTGTTTTCTTTCGCAAAGGTCAACCTGATCCCCATCTACAGAGAGCGCGGACACTTGCGTGCCAGCTTCCGTCCACCATTAGCGAAGCTGGTGGCTGAGACCACAAGTAACTGCAAGGGTGGTGTCAACATCACACTGCCGGTTGAAGAAGGTCCGATCTACTCCTGGGGCAAAGCTGAATGGGCCGGCAACGCAACACTAACAAATCCGGAGTTAGAAGCCGCGCTGGGAATGAAGACGGGCGAGCTTGCTAACGTGTTGAAGATTGATAAGGGCCTGGCGTCTACCGAGCAGGCTTACGGAAGAAAGGGTCATCTCTTTCCCAGGCTAAAGGGTACTCCAGTATTTGAAGATGGGAGCCTGAGTGTGACCTACCGGATCGAAATCAAAGAAGGGCCGCAATATCGAATGGGGACGCTTACAATTAACGGGCTCTCGGAAAGCACAACAAATCGATTGTTGGTTAGATGGAAATTGAAATCCCGTGAAGTCTATGACGCCTCATACCTAAAAGAGTTCTTGAAAACAGAGATGGTGCTGGATGTTAACGAGATGGGTTCTCCACCCAGAAAAATTAGCCCCGAGGTCAAGCTTGACCGGGAAAAGTTTATCGTCGATGTAATCATCAGTGTCAAGTAGAGAACTTGGGATGCTTTAGATTGGCTTACGAACGCTCGCCGCAAACCGAACCAGTAAGCCTCTCAGGGACAGCTTGCGGTTAGCTATGTCTGCTTTGCGAGAGGGACTGTTGCCGACGACGCAACTTCGATCAGAGATCTCTGGACACAGACCATAGAGTGAGGGGCTTGGAAATCATAAAATGAAAAAGCACTTGGGCTATGCACATCGCCTTGATGACGACCGCCGTATCAAACTAGCGGACTTTGATCCGGGAGAGGATGCGGGACTAAATCGTGAGGACGCCGAGAAGCAGACAGCAGGGCTCATCGAAGAATTGGTGGAACTGCAGGAACTTCTTTACGCGGTTGGCTCGCAGAGCTTACTCGTTGTCCTGCAAGGTCGCGATACCAGTGGTAAGGATGGGACGATCCGTCATGTGACCGGCCCGTTGAACTCGCAAAGCTGTTCAGTTGATTCATTCAAAGTCCCAACGGAAGAGGAGCTGGCCCATGATTTCCTCTGGCGTGTACACGCCCGGACGCCTCTGGCGGGGGATATCAAAATCTTCAATCGCTCGCATTATGAGGATGTGCTGGTAGGGCGCGTCCATAAACTGGCGCCGAAGGAGATCTGGAGCCAGCGCTATGATCACATTAACGCCTTCGAGCGGTTGCTAACGGATTCTGGCACCATCATCCTCAAGGTCTACCTCCACATCAGTAAAAAAGAGCAGGAGCAACGACTCCTTGAGCGCGAGAAGGATTCAATCAAGTCATGGAAGCTATCCGTAAACGATTGGAAGGAGCGTGAACATTGGAACGACTACACCGCCGCCTATGAAGACGCGCTTAGCCGTTGCAGTACTAAACATGCTCCCTGGTTCATAGTGCCCGCAGACAAAAAATGGTTCCGCAATCTGGCGGTCGCAGAGATCTTGCGAGACGCACTGACGCCCTTCAAGAAGACCTGGCTGAAACAGTTGAAAGAGACAGGGCAAGAAAGAAAGAAGGAGATTGATGAATACCGCCGTAACCGGGTTTAGGAAGATCGTGAGGTAATAGCTGCAATGAAAACCTACCGAAAAGAACTCTGGTTAGAGGTGCCTACCCGCCGCGCCTTCGTTAACATTACTCACCAGGTAGAAGAGTACGTGCGTGAAAGTGGTGTCAAGGAAGGGCTCGCGCTTGTAAACTCCACGCATGTGACAGCGGCTGTGTTCATTGACGACGATGAAACAGGCCTATACCACCATTACGAAAAGTGGTTGGAGCATCTGGCGCCGGTGGTGGCAACGAACCCAAGCGATGAAGACATTATCGGGGAAGACATTATCGACGCACACATGAAGAGGCATTTGATGGGACGTGAGGTGGTCGTCGCCGTGACGAACGGGCGGCTGGATTTCGGGCACTGGGAGAACATCTTTTACGGAGAGTTCGACGGAGGCCGGAAAAAGCGTGTGCTGGTAAAGATCATCGGCGAGTGAGTGTCTGTAACCACGGACGGGAGCTGTCTTACGAATCGCAATCGCCGCCGGCGTGAGGGCAAGAGGTCATGAGAGAAGACACGGAAAGCTCGGAGTCATTATTGCAGTTGAAACCTGCACAAAGGGCAGTCGAGCTGCTTAGACCATGGATCTTGCTTGCACTATACCTACTAACTGCTGCGAATGGGTGGTGGTTAATAGCTGTCCCTCTTGCTGTCGCCACATGCCTCTCAGGATTCATCCAGATGCATGATGCCATCCACCGGTCACTTGGGATCTCCAAGAGTGCTCATGACCTTTTAATATCAGCCAGCGGCCTCCTGCTGCTTAAGAGCGGGCATGGTTTGCAAGTAACACACTTGAGGCATCATGGGCGTTGTTTGAAGCATGACGATCCGGAGGGCGTGTGTGCTACATGGCCATTCTACCGTGTTCTGCTTGAGGGACCACTTCACATCTTCAGCATGCGTTTTTATTCATTCAAAAGGGCATCTCACACCAGGCGTTTCCAGGTCTTTGAGACCGCGGCGACGGTATGCCTGGTTGTATTAGCGGTTGCGCTATTTGTTCTTCTGAAATCCTGGGTAGGGTTGGTGTATTGGGCAGTGGCGGCCAGTCTTAGCGCGACCATTCCCTTGTGGGCAGCGTATCTACCACACCGACTTGCGCCAGAACACCCGACGGTCCGAACAGCCGGGAGAATTGCTCAAATTTGGACACCAGTTATTTCATCTTTTGCGTTTCATCACCTGCACCATGCGTTTCCCAAAGTGCCGACAGCTCTGTTACCGGTATTGGCAAGCAGAGAGGGGACTCCAAAATATGAAGCACACATTCATACTTAGGAGGGGGCTTAGAGGTGAGGAGTTTGGTGTGCAGGCGTGAGCAATGGAATTGGAGATAGAAATAGCCCGCTAGTTATCTCGCTGAGAACCTCAAACCTTGAGAGGCAAGATTCATGGAAGGAAATCAACTTCTAGAAGCCTGGGATATTCACAACCGAGTTAATCTTTACCTTCTCGAGGCTATCGAGGCCGAACACTTAGAAGATGTATCGGCATCGAAAGGACGAACTGTCGGCGAGCAGTTTGCTCATATCCACAATGTTCGTCTCATGTGGTTGAAGCAAGCCGCGCCTGAGCTCATCGGTAAGTTGAAGAAGATTGAGAAAGATGATGCACGAGAAAAGCAGGTGCTCCAAAAGTCAATCGCTGATTCAGGTCGTGCGATGAACATGCTTCTGGCGAAGGGCATTGAGTCAGAGGGCAAGATAAAAGGTTTCAAGCCCCACGTCGCGGCTTTTCTCGGCTACCTTATCTCGCATGAGTCACATCATCGCGGGCAGATAGCTTTGTCGCTCAAGCAATCTAGTCACCCGTTAAGCAAGAAGATCTCATATGGTATCTGGGAGTGGGGCGTAAGGTAGCACAAAGGGTGAGCACCGATGACCAAACCGATCCCCGAGGGCTGGCATAGCATCACGCCTCGGCTCGTAGTTCAAGACGCAACCAAGCTCGTCGAGTTTCTCAAACAAGCTTTCGGCGCGACCGGAGACTTCCGCACAGATAGACCGTCCGTGATCAGAATTGGCGACTCGCTAGTTATGGTAAGCACAGTTGGCCCCCGCGACCAGATGGCTGCGTTTCTCTATCTCTATGTCGACGACATCGACCTCTATGTCGACGACATCGACGCGACATACAAGAGCGCGCTGGAAGCCGGCGCTGTGTCCCTCGAAGAGCCGGAAGATCTGCCCTATGGCGATCGCCGCGCGATGGTCGAAGACCCGTGCGGCAACATTTGGCAGATCGCTACTCACATGGAGGACGTCTAAAGAAATCGTCTAGCCGCGGATTCACGCGGCTAGACGCGGATCCGATCGAAGACCAGAACGAGACAACAACTCAATAACTCATTTGATTAGTCCTTTTCTGATCCGCGTCTATCCGCGTGAATCCGCGGCTAAATGATTTCTCTTTGCATCGACGTCACTGAGGCGAGTCGAGAGTGATGGATTTATTGAAATGAAATCACCAGGCATACCACGCAGACTACTAGCCACACTTCTCTTTTATGGCGCACTCGGCGTCGTGTCTGGATGTTTGGCGCAAACTTCCAAGCCCTCCGCTGTAAACGTCCACATGGTGACGGATGAAGCGGAGGCGGTTCTCGCAATCCTCGCAAAGAGAAAAACGAACCAGTCAATTACGGAAACAGATTGGCAGCGAGTGTTTGTGAGCGAAGGTTATGTGCGCCTCAAAGCGCGCGAGACTTCGATGAAACGTCCCTTTGAAGATGCTGATTTCAAAACCTTCGTCTTGTCTGATGAGCTTGCTCAACGATTGCAGGCTCTCGAAGAAACGCTAGCCAGGTGGAAGAGGGCCGATATTACCCGAGCGGCCCGACTGGCACTGGCATATCTGCCGAAGGCGGCTCTTATCAAAGCGAAAATCTATCCCGTCATTAAGCCACGTGACAATAGTTTCGTCTTTGATGTTAAGAATGATCCGGCCATATTTCTCTATCTCGACCCAACTGTAAGTCGCGAAAAGTTTGAAAACACTCTCGCGCACGAACTCCATCACATTGGTTATAGCAGTAGTTGTCTGAGTAAACGCACGTCCGACCAGATCGGTAAGTTGCCACCCAATGCGCAGAGGGTCCTGGGCTGGATCGGTGCATTCGGCGAAGGCTTTGCGATGCTGGCGGCGGCTGGTGGTCCGGATATTAATCCGCACGCGGTGAGCAGCCTGGAAGAACGCGCGCGTTGGGATAAAGACCTGGCGAACTTCAATGACGATCTGAAGAAGGTGGAAACATTCTTCCTAAACGTGCTGGGAAACCGCCTGACGAAAGATGAGATGCAAGCGACTGCCTTTTCATTCTTCGGAGTTCAAGGCCCCTGGTATACGGTTGGTTGGAAGATGTCCGTTCTGATTGAAAAGACATTTGGGCGAGCTAAACTGATCGAGTGTATTTGCGACCAGCGGAAATTGCTTTTGACGTATAACAAGGCGGCCGCAAAATACAACCGCCGATTCCCTGGCCCGCTGGTCCTTTGGTCAACGGCGGTTATCCATGGAATCAAGCAGGTTAAGTCTTAATGCCAGATGGCTGAGCTTAAGGTCGCAAAACAGCGCAACCGGTTACACGCCAAGTAGAATTCGTGTATGGAAATCGAGACACAAGTAATCATTGGCATCCCAGGCAGATGGCCAAATCGCGATAGCCTTGTGATGGACGTCGCAAACAAGAGCAATGGATTACTCCTTGTTGGAACAGCTTTGGTTGAAATTGCAACTAATGAGGGCTCTTTACTCGAAGTCCATGAGCATTACCCTGACTTAGCGAAGTCTTTTGAAATTGCCGGCAGAAACCGAGGATGGCTCCAGCAGATATCCAGGCTATCCGTTCACACACTTTCACGCTTTATCTGACAGCCAAGGGTGGGTCGTTAGAGCAAGCTCAGAAAGTGCTGAATCTCGGTTGCGGGCTACTGCACGCAGGAGGCTTGGCCGTTATAGTAGAAAACACTGGCAAGGCACACACATCCCACGATTGGCTTGCTCTTGCCGCCGCCAAAAATGAAACTGCGATCTATCACGCATTTGTGACTCTTGTCGGCGGCGACAACAGATACTACTCGAGTGGCATGCACAACTTAGGGCTGCGGGATGCAATCGTAACAGGCAACCTCACGGCCGAAGATGCTGCGCGTTTACTGGAGACTTTTTTGCTCTACATGTTGATTGAGAAGCCTGCTTTAAGCGATGGGCACACCTTCAGCGAAACACAGGATTCACAATATTACCGATTGAATGGAGTGCCTTGTAGTACTTACCCAGGCGGTCACAGATTTTTCAATCCTTTCGGCATGTGGCAGTTAGAACGCACTCACCGCAACAACAGTACGCACACCTACTTGAACTAACATGTCATTCGAGCCTTTGGACACTGGTGATCCTGACTTATTCTTCTCAGGTTGAATACCTGCATGGGATTAATTCGAGCGTGAGCGGAAAGTCGAGGCTAGTTAAGCCCAAGATTCTTTGGAGGTATGCATATGTCGCCATATCTACGGTCGAGAACCTCTGTTGCAATTCTGATCATCGGCGTTTTCGTTGCCAGTCTAATGGTGGCAACTGTGTATGCCAGCGCTGTACCGTCGGTGAGCACCCAGTCTCATCTCGTCGGTACGCGCAGTGCGCCTGAAGTCGCGCGGATCAGCGAGCTGTGGGCGAAGGAATGGAGCGCCAAGAACCTCGAGGCCGTTATCGGTTTGTATGCTGAGGATGCAGTTTTCCTGACAGCAACCGGGAGTCGCGTCTCAGGTCGCACGGCGATTCGCGATCTGTTTGAAAAGGCCCTTGCCGCAAACACCTCGGATCTTCGCGTGCATAGCAAGGTGACGGAACAATCGGGCAATCTTGCGTATGACAGCGGCGAGTACGAAGAAGCTATGACTACGGGCGGTGTCAAACGGTCGGGTCGGGGGAACTACCTCGTGGTCTTCCGACGAAGCGGTAAGAATGAATGGCTCATAGTCGAGCACATGTGGACCGATGCCCCCACCACAGGACAGTGAGTTCAAGTGTGTGTTTTTGGCCGCCATTGGCTTGTTCGGAGGCTTCTCACTCTGTAAGAGTGAGATGTTTATAGACCGGAGCACTCTAAAAATCGCTGCGCCGTTCGGAGGGGCGGAATGATACTAAATGAGTACCTGCAAAGATGAGTTCCGCCCCTCCGAACGGCGCCGGAGGTTGCGTTGGGCATCCAGTGCTATAGACATCTGACCCTTTACAGGGTGAAACCTAAGATTTTCTGCGCCCATGCAGTCAGCCACTCAACTATGAGGACTTCGGTGTACGAGCACAAAACTCAACCACCAATCCCTCGCAAACGGTTCGTCAAGCGAGTTCTGTTTCACGCCGCGATTGCGCTTGGGCTCGTGCTGGTCTCACTCGCACTCGGTATGGCGGGCTACGAGTTCTTCGAGCAACTCCCATGGCGTGATGCTTTCTTGAATTCTGCAATGCTGTTGGGAGGAATGGGGCCGGTAAACGCGCCACAAACAAATGGAGGTAAGTTGTTTGCCGGTCTGTACGCGCTCTACGCGGGCCTGGTTTTCCTGATCGCGGCAAGCCTTATCTTCACACCGATATTGCACCGTGCCATGCACAAGTTCCACTGGGAGCAAGACCGGGGTTAGTTCTGAGATCTACGTAGTCGCACGGCTCAGATGCCGTGGTTTAAACTTCAAAGGACCCATGGGACATCGTACGGAGGCCGCCTGGTTCGGCTCAACGTAGGTTTGGAGGACATCGACGACCTGATCGCAGGCCTGGGCCAGGCGTTGCAGCGGGCCGGCCTCGCGGGGGCGTAGTGGATTGGAGTCAGCCTTATGGAACAGAGCGACATACTTCGTGAGCAGCTAGTTAAACTACTCGGCTGGCAAGACGCCCATGTGAATTTCGATGACGCCGTCGAAGGAATCTCACCGCAGAAGCAAGGCGTGCGGCCAGAAGGGCTGCCTTATTCGCCGTGGGAATTGCTTGAGCACATGCGCCTAACGCAGCGTGACATCCTCGACTTCTGTCGTGGCCCGGCATACGAGGCGCCCCAATGGCCTGAAGGCTACTGGCCGAAGAGCTCTGTTCCGCCAACGCCGCAAGCTTGGCAGGAAAGTGTGGCCGCCTTTCGCGTTGATCGAGATGCGTTGGCGTGGCTCGCTGCCGACCCGATGCTGGACTTGTATGCGAAGATTCCACACGGCGAAGGACAGACGTATTTACGCGAGGTGTTGCTCGTTGCCGATCACAGCGCCTACCACGTAGGCGAGTTAGTGGCGGTGCGGAGGCTTCTTCGCATCTGGAGATAAGCGAGTGATTGTGTGAGGCTACACAATAAGGTGATAAAGATTAACTACGCTGTTATGTTTTCGAGCGTATGAAGCTATACAGGAAATCTCTTCTCCTCCTCGTTTTACTCACCGCTTTCGCTCAAGCGCAGCAGGCACCTCGTCCTCTTCCACGCCCGACCCCAAACGAGCGTCAATCGCCTATGCCAGTTCCAACTGGAGAGGAAGTTGGAGAAGGCGAGGTGGTGCGTGTCACAGCCAGTCTTGTTTCTGTCCCAGTCAGCGTCGTTGATCGTCAAGGTAAATATGTTGTCGATCTACAGCGGAACGACTTCCGCATCTATGAGGACGGTGTGGAGCAATTGATTACTCACTTCAGTAACATTGATCAGCGCTTCTCTGTGGTTCTGCTCATGGACACCAGCGGCTCGACTGCCGCCTTCTTAGAGCAAATGAAAGAAGCGGCTAAGTCCTTTGTCGAACAACTGCGGCCCCTGGATACAGTACAGCCTGTCTATTTTCATGGTGAGATAAAACCCCTCACTGCGACGAGCATCAGCGACCCGAAGCTTTTGAGCGCGGCTATTGATCAGATGAGTCTCGGTCCCGGCGACCTGGGCACGAGGCTGTATGACGCGGTCGACTTCGCTCAGGGCGTGTTAAAGCCTGTGCCTGGACGTAAGGCAATCATCCTTTTTACTGACGGCGAGAACACCTGGGGTAAGGCGACCATGGAGGGCACCCTCCGTGAGGCGGAGGAGTCAGACACAATAATTTACACACTCCAGTATGGCGACCCACCCGCGCAGAAGTATCTCCAGCAGTTGGCGGAGAGAACCGGAGGGCGTTACTTCATGTCGTCAAACGTAAATACAATTAGCAGTTCCTTTGCTGAGGTCGCCCAGGAATTACGCCAACAGTATGTGCTCGGCTATCACCCGAACGAACTCGCGCAAAAGGGGCCGGAGAGAAAAATAAGAGTCAAAGTGCGTCGCGACCGCGTCGCTGTCAGGGCCCGCAGATCCTACACTTACAAGCCATAAGCCCCAGGGCGTACCCCACCACAGCACAGCATTGGCACCGAACAGAAACAATCAAGCAACGATCCTGGTGCATAGACTCTACTGCCTGCAATTGCAGGTGCGTGTCTGGCGCTCGCACGCCTCTTCTTCGCCGTAAGTCAACAAGGGGATTGGCGACCGTCTGCGCGGCAATGGTTGGTCGATCTTGATAATTGTCATATCAGCAGCGATCGCTTTAATCACAGGTTCAATGATTCGGACGAGAGGATGATCCTTGTTCGTGCAATTTAGTGTGAGTTCGTGGATCGGCTAAGGACTGGGCAGCACAAATTTAAGCCACTTCTAGTGACGTTCGCTCGCGTTGTTGGTAAATTAAGGACCGTGTAAACAAAGGCCGGACGCGACATTTGGAGCTTAGAAACAGATGAATGAAGCTGCCAGTATGGCTGTTGATAATAAAAAGGAGCTGCTACGGCATACGGTTGCCACCCTGGCGTACCGTGGTGGTAAGGCCGTATTAAATGCGCCCGAGGATTTCGCCACATTTCGGGTTAATGAAACGACTCGCACACCGGGCGAGGTTTTGGCGCATATCGGCGATTTGCTTGACTGGGCACTCTACGTTGCGAAGGGTGAGCACATCTTTAAAGAATCCACTCTCCTGCCGTGGGAGGAAGAAGTGGCCCGCTTTTTCGCCTCTCTGAAAGAGTTCGATTCATATTTGGCATCAGACGCACCGCTTGGTTACCCCGCAGAGAAGATCTTTCAAGGACCCATTGCCGATGCCCTGACGCATGTGGGACAAATCTCGATGCTGCGACGGATGGCGGGATCACCAGTTCGCGGTGAAAACTATTTCAAGGCAGAGATCGTGAGCGGTCGAGTCGGGCGAGATCAGGCAACGAAGCGCGTGGAGTTTGATTGAGTGTTGCTGCCAATGTCTGAAGTCGCTCGCTCTCCGACAACCGTCAACGGAGGATTGATGAGATGAGTGCAAGCACTGAGCGGTTGAAGTCGTCCACAGTCCTTGTGTGTGCGCTGGTTCTTTTCACTGCTTGTCTGGCAGCCGGGCAACCCCAGGTGCCGCCGGCTAAGAAAACCAGGGTCGTTCTATTGGGCACCGGCAACCCAGGACCAACACCCGATCGGTCAGGGCCGGCGACTGCAATCGTCGTGAATGAGACTGCCTACCTCGTCGACTTCGGGCCCGGCATAGTGCGGCGTGCCAGTGCCGCATTTCGCGACAAAGATATCAAGGCGCTCGAACCTACGAAGCTGCGTGTCGCTTTCGTCACCCACCTCCACTCCGACCACACAGTCGGCTATCCGGACTTGATCTTCACGCCTTGGACGGTGGGCCGTCGTGTACCGCTGGAGGTCTACGGCCCCAGGGGTCTCAAAGCCATGACCGATCACATCCTGGCAGCTTACCGTGTAGACATCGAGACGCGCACCAACCCGGATGGCAACCAACGTACCTTTCCGGACGGATATAAAGTTAATGCTCACGAGATTGGCCCCGGCGTCGTCTACAAAGACGAGAACGTTACGGTCACCGCCTTCGCCACAAAGCATGCCATGGAGAGCTACGGCTATCGCTTCGACACGACTGATCGCAGCATCGTCCTCTCGGGTGACACCAATCCGACGCAGGCGACTATCGACGCCTGCCGTGGCTGCGACGTGTTGATCCACGAGGCTCACACCCCGGCTTGGCTCCTAACGCGGCCTGATTACTTTCAACGGTTTTCTGCCAAGTACCACACGACAACGCCCGAGCTGGCAGAACTCGGGCGCCAGGCAAAACCACGGTTGCTCATCCTCTACCACTACAATAGCTTGTCACCGGAAGAATTGATCGGCGATATGCTCGCCCGATATGCCGGACACTTCGTTGTCGGTCGCGACCTCGACGTCTATTGAGCCGGTACCAGCCCCATGTTCTCGTCGTCCTTGAACTATGCTTGAATATCTCCGCTGGGCACACTTCGCAAATGCTGAGGCAGTTGCTGGCCCATTAATCCCCGAGACTGTAGAATCAATTTACGATGATAAGAAAGGAACGAAGGCGGGCTAAGCGTATTTCGACGAATCTCACCGTCAGCTGGAATACTCTAGATTTCTCACAGGACAGTAAGATAACGGACCTAAGCACCGAAGGATGCTTTGTGCTGACCGCTAACCGAATGTCCGTGAATAAGCTCTCCAGGGTAACGCAGGTTCCTAAGAAAGATGCGATTCACCTTGAGCTGCATCTGTCTCATGATGAAAGGTTGAAATTGGATGGCGAAGTGGTCTACGAAATCGAGCGCCTCGGTTTCGGTGTCCGTTTCCTAAACGTCACCACACCCGCCGAACATCTTCTTGGAGCTTTCATCGACAAGCAGGACCTCGAGCGTGAAGAGGCGCTTCCCTTTCCCCGAGTAAGAGGTCACAAACATTAGGTGGTTTGGTTAAGAAGACCCTTCGCGGGTCCCTGGCACAGTTAAGAAGGAGGCAAGCGTGACCACTCGTGCAAGCGGAACCTTTGAAGTTAAGGTGACTCCGCAAACGCCCGGCGACTCGGGTATCGGCAGGATGTTGATCGACAAACAGTTCCAGGGTGATCTCAAAAGGGACCAGCAAGGTTGAGATGCTCGCGGTCGGCACCGCCGTCGAAGGCTCGGCCGGTTACGTCGCAATGGAACAGGTCAATGGCACACTCAATGGTCGCACCGGTACGTTCGCCCTTCAGCACAGTGGCACCATGACGCGCGGCACTCCGCAACTGACTGTCACCGTAGTGCCGGACTCCGGAACAGGGGAGCTAGAGGGTCTGTCCGGTCAGATGTCGATCGTAATCGCCGACGGAAAGCATTCTTATGAGTTTGAGTACAAGATCGCTGCCGAAGTGCCTTGAACTCGCATCGCCACAACAATGACGGATGACATCCTCACGAGCTAAGTCTCTTATGGATGACAAAAGAGTTCTGCTCCGACACTTTCTCGCCGCGCTTGCCTATCGTACGCAGAAAGCGTTGAGAGGTGCACCGAGCGACTTCGGTTCCTTCAAAGCTGTCGAGGGAGTACGCACTCCTGCGGAACTCGTTCGTCACATGACCAGCGTACTGGGCTATGCACGCACCTTTTTCGTTGGAGGTCGATACCGGCCGGATCCTCTGCCGTCCTTGCGGCATGAGGTCTTACGTTTCCACGAAATGCTTGAGGACCTTGCCAAACATCTTGAGATTGGCACGCCTCTGCTGCAAGACATGACTGCGGAACAGTTAATACAGGGTCCGTTCGCTGATGCGATGACTCATGCGGGCCAGTTGGCAATGTTGCGCCGGCTCGCGGGAGATCCGGTAGCGCCCGAGAATTTCGTCGTCGCCGAGATTGATGCGAAACGACTGGGGCCTGATCAGGCGGAGCCAGTTAGTCCGGACGAAGTTTGGCCGGAAGCACCAGAAGGCTGGTTGCCGCCAACAAAACAACAAACGGGCTGAGACCGCGTGAACACTCGAAAGCGACTCTTACGAAGGTGGTTTCACGCAAAGACGCAAAGTGGGCGAAGACGCAAAGAAGCAGGCTGTAGATAGCAAAGGTGAGGTCTATAAATGAGGTCTATAAAGTTGGGACTCTTCCCGAGTCTATCTTCCTCTTTGCGTCTTTGCCCCCTTTGCGTCTTTGCGTGAATCCGGCTTTTTGAACACCATACTTATGTACCGAAGCCTGGACCCAGAGAAAATTATTGGGACCATCGAGCAGCTCAGTTCCAGAATCGATGCGCGCTTTCCCGACTCCGGGCTTGGCCGCGTCTGTAAGGAGTTGCTGACAATTGCCCTGGAATCACAAGAACGTTCCGCCTGGATCGCTAAACCGCAAAAGTCTCTTCGAGTCATGGTGGGAGTTTTAATTGCCCTGATGGTGGCTGTCCTGGTTCTGGTCCTGGCAAATTCGACGTTGCCTGCAAACAGGTTCGATTTCGTCGTCCTGCTGCAGGCTTCTGAAGCCGGCATTAACGTTTTTATCGTTCTCGGTGCCGCAATCCTGTTTCTCGTCACTTCCGAGGTCCGAATCAAGCGGAGCCGGGCACTCAAGGCCATTCATGAGCTGCGCGCCCTGGCCCACGTAGTCGACATGCACCAGCTTACCAAGGACCCTGAACGGTTCGTCACCAGACAGAGCGCGACGACTCCTTCTCCGGCACGCCAACTAACTCCAAACCAAATAGCGAAGTACCTGGACTATTGTAGTGAAATGCTCTCTCTGATTGGGAAGCTGGCAGCACTGTATGTCCAGAAGTTCGACGACCCCGTGGCCCTCGCCGCAGTAAATGAGGTGGAAGATCTAACGACGGGGCTCTCGCGCAAGATCTGGCAGAAGATCATGGTTTTTAATTCAGATCCGGAATTCAGATCCGGCCATCGGAGATTGGTTCCTTAGCATCCGGCATCCGGTAGTACTTCGATTTAGAAAGGACGTTCATGCGCAAGTATTTTTCATCCACAATCCTATTCTCAATAGCTCTCTTGCTACTGAGTACAAGCGTTTCTCTTGCCCAGGTTGATGACTCCGAGCGTCGAGCCTGGAATCGTCCGGTCAAACCTTTCCGGGTGGTGGGCAACATTTACTACGTGGGAGCCGAAGGCGTAGCTTCCTACCTCATTACCACACCACAGGGCCATATTCTTATGG
>JAMQPH010000255.1 GCA_023717605.1 Pyrinomonadaceae bacterium | reverse complement strand
TGGGAAAACCTTTTCCGGACATCGGCAAGCCGCCCGACAGCGGCCTGGAGCGCATCCGCGTGGAAGATTTTGTTTCGGCGGCGGAGCTCGGAAAAATCGCCGGCTGAATAACCCATTTAACCACAAAGAGCCTAGCGCGGCAGAGCCGCAACCAAAGTGACAGAGATGGAGCCATGATGTAAGTGAAGTCATGGCAACAAATATTGAGAAACAAACGAAGCCCGAAGTGGGGCAAGCGTTCGTACAACGTCATCAAGGCGATGTGATCGGGGTGCTGCACGGGTGGGATCGGGTGAGGCTGCAAGGAACGTTGCGCAGTTTGTACTATCAGCCTGTGATGGAACGATATGTCAGGCAAGCTGGGGTGATGTGGACAGGGTTTAAGAAGTTTGCCAGCACACTAACGGGCCGAGTGCGAGAGGAAGCCGAGAAGTTGGCGGCGGCACAGAGCCGGCCGATGGTATACGTTGGATCGAGTCGCACGGATAAAGAGAAGATGGCGCGCGAGATTCAAGAGCGAGACGGAGTGAAGTCGGGGCTGATAGCGATATTGAGTTGCGTGGAGCCATGCCACACGTGGTTTTTGCGAGGCAACCGAGCTACCAAGAAGTTGGAGTTGAGAATGGAGTGGGGCCGGTGCCTGCATCTGTATTTTTATTGGATGCATGAGCAGTTGGGATTTTTGCATGTACGGTTGCAGACATGGTTTCCATTTTTGATCCAGATTTGCCTGAACGGACGGGAATGGTTGGGACGGCAGATGGATGAGGCTGGGATGAGCTACCGGCGCGAGGATAACTGTTATCCGTGGATTGGCGATCTTGAGCGAGCGCAGAGGATGATGGACCAGCAGCAGCGCACCGACTGGCCGGGTTTGCTCGGACCGTTGGTGGAGCAATGTCATCGGATGGACGCGGAGATTCGCCGACCGCTAAAGATCGCCTACTACTGGACATCGGCCCAGAGTGAGTATGCAACCGATGTGATGTTTGGCGAGCGCGAGAAGTTGGTGCGGATCTATCCAGCGCTGGTACATCATGGGGTGATGAGTTTTGGCGCCGAGCAGGTGCTGCTGTTTTTGGGGCGACCTGGCAAGGCTGGAGTCCACGACGAAGTGAAGACCGATCGGCGACGGCGAGTCGAGGGCGTACGGGTCAAGCACTGGCTGAACGGAAACTCGCTGAAGTACTACGACAAGGGGAGCATCTTGCGCAGCGAGGTGACGATCAACGAGCCGAAAGACTTTCGGGTATATCGACGAGCTGAGGACCAGCAAGAGGGAAAGGAAAAGTGGCGCACGCTGCGTCGAGGGCTAGCCGATTTTCACCGGCGCGCCGAAGTGAGTCGAGCGGCCACGGACCGGCATTTGACGGCGTTGGCAGCGGTGCATGTGCAAAGCACGCTGGCGCAAGAAGCGGTGCGAGTATGTCAGGCGATCAGGCGCGGCAAGCAATACTATCGAGCGCTCAATCCCCTGGGAGATGCTGACGGTGAACTAATGGCGATCGTTAACCGCGGAGAGTTTGCGATCAACGGTTTTCGCAACCGTGATGTGCGCGTCCATCTGTACGGTGTCGCCAGCGACAAACGGCAAGAGCGCAAAGAAATGGCCGCCGTGGGGCGAAAGTTGCGGTTGTTACGAGGCCACGGTCTGATCGCCAAAGTGTCAAAGACTCATCGGTATGTGGTGACGGAAAAAGGCCGAAGAACTATCACGGCGCTGTTGGCCGCGCGCCAGGCAAGTACGGAAAAGCTCACGGCTTTGGCCGCCTAGAAATTTGCGCAAACGGAGAAAACTATTACGGATAGTAGTACAAAGGTCACGAAGTAAAATTCCGGATTTCGAATTGCGGATTGCGAATTTGTTCGACTCGGCGTACTCAGCGTCTCCGCGGTGAGTTTCAGTATCAACGTTTGGAACGACTGGAACCCGCGCCGCGGCCGAGAACACACCGGCCTCATGAAATAGTAATGGAGAATCGCCATGGGAAAAACTGAAACCACACTTGCCAAATTCGCCCTGGACTTTCCGACACAGGATATTCCGTCCGAGGTCATGCACCTGGCAAAACGCTGCATGATGAATTCCTGCGGCGTCGCGCTGTACGCGACGTTGGACCCCGCCAGCAATATTATGCTCGATTTCCTGCGCGCCGAGGGCTGCGCCCCTCTCGCCACCGTGATCGGATCGGGGTTTCGAACCTCGCCGCAGAACGCGGCCCTGGCGAATGGATTCCTCGGTCATCTCGAGGAGTACGACGACACGCACACCACCGTGATTCACCCCAGCGCGCCGATCTTGCCCGCCGCGCTTGCTCTCAGCGAACAGCGCACCGTGACCGGAACAGAGCTGCTCGGAGCGTTTGCCATCGGCATCGATGTTGCGTGTCGCATCGGGCTGGTGATCTACGCCCATTTCAGAGAAGGGGCGGCCCATTGGCATATCACCAACACATGCGGCGTGCTCGGCGCCGCGGCCGCCGCCGGTCGTTTGCTCAAGCTCACTGAGCAGCAGATGGTCTATGCATTCGCCATCGCCGGGACCCAGGCTTCCGGTGTCCGCGAAGTGTTCGGATCGATGTGCAAACCCTTCCATGCCGGTAAAGCCGCGCAAAACGGCACAGTGGCGGCGTTGCTGGCGCAGCGCGGCTTCACTGGCACCGACGGCATTTTCGAAGGGGAACGCGGTTTGGTGGGAGTGATGGCCACCGGCCACGACATCAACGAGGCCACCAAGGACCTAGGCAAGCGTTGGGAACTGCGCCAGACCGGGCTCAAGCCTTACGCCTGCGGCCAGGCGAACCACGGCTTTCTCGACGCGGTGCTGGCCCTGAGAAAGAAACCCGGCGTCTCGCCGCAGTCGATCAAACACATGCAGGGAAGCGTGCAGCAGTTCGCGCCAGCGCTGGTGCGGCGGCGCCATCCGCGCAGCGGCCTCGAATCCAAGTTTTGCTACTACCACTCGATGGCGGCGGCGATGATCGACGGCCAGGCGCTTGCGGCGCAGTTCACCGACGCCCGCGCCACTGACCCGGCAGTCGAAGCGCTCAGGAACCGCATCGATTTCAGCGAAGATCCCTCGCTGTCCCGCCGCGCCGCCGTGGTGACTCTGGACCTAAACGACGGCACGACTTACACGGAGACCGTCGAGCACCCGACGGGCACGCCCGGAAATCCCATGAGCGACGCCATGGTCCAGGAAAAATTCAACGGCCTGGCAACCGCTGGGCTCGGAGCCGAAAAAGCGAACAAGGCGCAACGCGCGCTCTGGGATATAGACAAACTCGCCGACGTGCGCGAGCTGATGCCGCTTTTGACTAAGTAGTCGACAAACCGGCGGAGCGCCTCGGTGCTATCAACCCGGACCGGGTGAATCGCAGGCATCCGCGGCGGCAATGCTGTGCCGCTGTGCAGGTTGAACGAGTAACGGCGCGACTAAATGTGATTGCGAGATTCGCGGGTGCTCTGTCAACGGAGTGAATTTGGCGCACGATACTGGTTAGCCCAACTTCCGCATTCTTCTGACCAGAATTCTTTATTTATGCAGGGTTACGACTTTTTTCAGTCACTATGTTGCTTGGCCTCGTGCCAGGTTTTGACCGGCTTCATGACTTCCAGTGGGATCCTCAGCGTTTCATAGGTTTTTCGATGAACTGGTTCCGGGCTGCCTGCTTTGCGGATCTTTAAAACCCTTCCGTCGGCGGTGGGCAATACAACGGTGAGGACTTGGTGTGTGCTAAGCTGCTGGCGGATGGTCCACCAGGAAGTGTGGACGCCTTTGTCGAGGAATCTCTTTTCGATGGCGACCAGGAGATGATAGGCAAGGACACATAAAAAGATGTGCGTCTGGGTACGATTCTTAATGTGGTGGAAAATGGGACGCTCCATCAGCGGGCTCTTCATGGATCGGAAGGCAGACTCAACCCGCGTCAGCAAAATATAGGTGCGCCAGATTTCATCGGCCGTCAGATCCTGACGGTCTGTCTTGAGCACGTAGCTTCCATCGAGCTTTGCGGCAATCGCTTTTTTCTCAGCCTCCTCCTGCCAGCCAACCCTGTTGTGCTCGGCGTCGTACTCCATCCGGTAATAGCGTGCGACGCGGGGATAACGCTCTTTGAGCCGGCCGATCGCCTCATGGATTTTTTCTGACTTCTTTAACTGTCCCTTCTCAACGCGTGCCTTCAGCCCTTGGAGATCTTTAATCAGCCGCTCTTCATGTTTTACCCGAATCGCGCGATCCTTTTCTTCCCGCCCTGCACTTATGCAAAGGATGTAAACCTCCCCCTCCTTGGTCCGGCGCTTGACCTGTACGGATGACTTTTTCTGGAATGGATTGTGCGGGGAGGGTAAGCGGATTACCTCCTCCCACTCCTCCCCATTCTCAATGTCATCCAACCACTCATTCCTTTCCGCTTGCCGCCCCGCCACGATGTAGTGATGCCCGTTCCCCCGAATCTGCTTAAGGTTTTCCTCGTATGCCATGCCGCGGTCCACGATCACGGTCGAACCCGGTCTCTTGCCGCTTCGTCTCTCTAAGACCGTGAGCATCTCATCCACGGTGCTGCGATCCTGGCGGTTGCCGTCGAAGATCTCGTGAGCTTTCGGAAAACCGTCCCGGTCCAATACCAGCCCTACCACCACCTGCTTGCAATCTGGCCGCTTGTCGCGCGCGTAACCCCGTTTGGCCTGTGGGTTTTGCTTGGCTTGCCCTTCGAAGTAAGTCGATGTCAGATCGTACAGATACAGCGTGTCATCGAGGTTGAACAGCGTCTTTTCTCGTTCGCCAAGTTCCCGCTCAATCGCTTCGCGATTCGGATGCAACTTGTCCAAGTTGCGGTAAAGCGCATCCTCGTTCAGCTCGGAGAAGTCCTCTCCCAAAATGTCTGCGATGGCGGTGCGCCGAATCCAATCCGGCATGGCATGTTCAGAGAGCGGAAAAATTAATCGGTTCAACGTCATCGCTTCGCTCAGTGTGCAAGCCCGTTTGGACAACCCGGCACGTGCGAGAATCGTATCCATGTCCAACTGTCGCCAGATCTGATGCCCAACGTGCACGGTCCCGGCTTCCCGATGCTCCTCTGTATCAACGCGATCCGTATCGATGAGGAAAAACGAACCTGCCGGTTGGCGAACCGTGGCCGACTCGCGCCGGTGGCTGCGGCCTTTGCGGGCCCGAGCAACCAGGAGCGCCGGTGGCGGTTGCGACCCCGACAATGACAGTTGCCCTTGTAAGGCCGACTCCATCTTGTGAGCGAGGGCCAGCCACTGCTGGTGCGGAGCGGGTTGGAGGCTACCGAGCGAACAGATCGTGCGTTGTCGCGGACCTTTGCCAGTCAGTACCGACTCAACGAGCAGGTGGTTGGTGTAGCTTTTGGCTTTGTAGACCCGTTTGGTCTTTCGGATATACATTAGCCACTACAATAGTAATAGCGGATCATTCTGTCAATGCAATTTCGAACACTTCTGAAAATAATTAGTCACTATTTTCAAAATCATAGAAGTCCTTTGAAGAAAACCAAGGACTTACCGATACGATCCCCCCAAATTGGTCAAAACAGTGCGGAAGTTGGGCTAGCAGGCTGCTGAAGACTCATAACCAATAAGTCAATAACTCAGGCCTGAGTTGTTTATTGACAAACGAATCGAGGGAGAAACTTGCGGCAGCGGGGCGAGTCCAGGCAGTCCTGAGGTAAAAGTCTGATTCCAAGCGCCACGAAAAACTTGTGCATCATTGCAAGACCTGACCCTGCATGCCCTCACTCCTCATTCTCCGAACGCCATGCCCACGGCGACTGCTTCCGGGTGCTGCGCGACGTCCTCAGGCGAGCGAGCCCGCCGCGACGGCGCTCACACCGCCCGAGGCCGGCCACTCATCGTGACGTCTTTACCGGCAATCCGGGCAGCGTGGGACAGGTTCGCCGATATTCCTGACCGGAAAAGAATCTCTGCCACTCAGGCTCCGTCAGGTTGCGGCCCACTGTGTC
>JAMQPH010000250.1 GCA_023717605.1 Pyrinomonadaceae bacterium | reverse complement strand
TCATCTGCTGGCTATCGGCTACAACGTCGCCGAGCGCCGGCGGGACTCGAGCTACTACGATCTGCTGGCTTCGGAAGCGAGATTGTGCAGTTTCGTGGCGATTGCACAGGGACAACTGCAACAGGAGCACTGGTTTGCTCTCGGGCGTCTCCTCACGACCGCCGGTGGAGAGCCGGTGCTCATCTCGTGGAGCGGGTCAATGTTCGAGTATCTCATGCCGTTGCTGGTGATGCCGACATACGAACACACGCTGCTCGACCAGACCTGCAAGGCGGCGGTGGAGAGACAGATCCAGTATGGAAGGCAGCGCGGCGTCCCGTGGGGCATTTCTGAATCCGGCTACAACACGATCGATGTTCATCTTAATTACCAATACCGCGCATTTGGCGTGCCCGGTCTGGGACTCAAACGTGGGCTTGCCGATGATATGGTCATTGCGCCCTATGCCTCGGCGCTTGCGCTGATGGTAGCGCCCGAGGAGGCGTGCCTGAATCTGCAGCGACTCGCGGCTGAAGGGGTTGAAGGACCATTCGGTTTATATGAAGCGATCGACTATACGCCTTCTCGTCTCCCACGCGGACAATCAAGTGCGGTGGTTCGGTCCTACATGGCCCATCACGAGGGCATGAGTTTGCTCTCACTGGCCTTTCTGCTCCTAGACCGTCCGATGCAGAAACGATTCGAGTCGGATCCGCTGTTCCAGGCGACCATGCTGTTGCTTCAGGAGCGGATTCCAAAGAGGACGGCATTCTATTCGCAGACCGCTGAGCTCTCCGACTTACGTACGACCTCCGGTGATGCAGAGATGCCGGTGCGCCGGTTCAACAGCCCTCACACGCCGATACCGGAGGTGCAGTTGTTGTCGAACGGCCGATACCACGTGATGATCACGAATGCGGGAGGTGGGTACAGTCGTTGGAAGGACCATGCCGTTACACGCTGGCGCGAAGACAGTACCTGCGACAACTGGGGTACGTTCTGTTACATCCGCGACGTGGAAAGCGGGGAATTCTGGTCCACGGCCTATCAGCCGACGCTCCAGCCGCCAGAGAACTACGAAGTCATCTTTTCTGAGGGACGGGCTGAGTTTCGCCGCCGCGACCACGAGATCGAGACGTATATCGAGATCGTGGTGTCGCCGGAAGATGACATCGAACTGCGTCGAACCCGCATCACCAACGGCTCGGGGATCAGCCGAACGATCGAGATCACGAGTTACGCGGAAATCGTGCTCGCATCCTCTGCCGCAGACGCGCTGCATCCGGCGTTCAGCAATCTCTTTGTTCAGACCGAGATCATTCGCGAGCGGCAAGCGATCCTGTGTACGCGCCGACCCCGCTCCCTCGACGAGCAATCGCCATGGATGTGTCATCTCATGACCGTGCACGGAGCGGACATTGGAACGATGTCCTACGAGACGGATCGCCTACAATTCATCGGCCGTGGTCGCACTGCCGCCGACCCACAAGCCATGAGCGGCTCCGGCGCGCAACAAGGGACGCACGATGCTGCTGCGCTCTCGGGCAACGAGGGTTCTGTGCTCGATCCGATTGTCGCCATCCGATGTCGGATCACGCTCGATCCTGAAGAATCGGCTACGATTGATATGGTGTACGGGATTGGCGATACCCGCGACGTCTGCCTGGGCCTGGTCGAGAAATATCACGATCGGCGTCTCGCCGATCGTGTCTTCGATCTGGCCTGGACCCATAGCCAGGTGGTCATGCGGCAGCTGAATGCCACCGAGGCCGACGCGCAACTCTATGGCCGTCTGGCCAACTCTGTCCTCTATGCCAATTCCTCCCTGCGGGCTAACCCTGGCGATCTGATCAAAAACCGCCGCGGGCAATCCGGGCTTTGGGGCTACGCTATTTCAGGCGATTTGCCGATCGTGCTCCTGCAGATCGGAGATCCGGCCAATATCGATCTGGTGCGCCAGCTCGTTCAAGCCCACGCATATTGGCGCTCCAAGGGATTGGCCGTGGATTTGGTGATTTGGAACGAAGATCACGCCGGTTACCGGCAACTACTCCACGAGCAAATCATGGGGCTGATTGCCGCGGGCCTCGAAGCGCATGTGATGGATCGACCGGGCGGCATCTTCGTCCGTCCTATTGACCAGATATCGAACGAAGACCGCATTCTGCTCCAATCGGTCGCTCGCGCCATCATCACCGACAGGCGGGGATCGCTGGCGGACCAGATCACCCGTCGCGGCCATGTGGAAGTCACCGTACCGCGCCTGACTCCAACCCGAACCCGCCGCGCTGAACCCTTGCCATCCGCTGCGTTGCCGCGGCACGATCTCACCTTCTTCAACGGGCTAGGAGGATTCACGCCTGACGGGCGCGAGTATGTCATCACGACCTCACACGGACATGTGACGCCCGCGCCGTGGGTGAATGTCCTGGCGAATCCGAACTTTGGCACCGTCATTTCGGAGAACGGCCAGGCCTATACCTGGAGCGAGAACGCCCATGAATTCCGTCTCACCCCGTGGCACAACGACCCGGTGAGCGATGCGAGCGGAGAAGCCTTGTATCTTCGTGACGAGGAGAGGGGTCACTTCTGGTCTCCCGCGCCCCTGCCCAGCCGCGGGGCGAAACCGTACGTCAGCCGGCACGGCTTCGGCTATAGCGTCTTCGAGCACACAGAGCGCGGCATCCGTTCAGAGCTGTGGGTGTATGTGGCGCTGGATGCGCCGATGAAGTTCATGGTGCTCAAGGTGCGGAATGAGTCGGGCCGATCGCGCAAGCTGTCCGCGACGGGTTATGTGGAATGGGTGCTGGGAGATCTACGGCCAAAATCGGTGATGCATGTCGTGACCGAACTAGATTCCAAGAGCGGTGCGGTCTTTGCGCGAAATCCCTATCACACGGAGTTTGCCGGCCGGATTGCCTTCTTTGACGTGGACGAGACGACTCGGACCGTCAGTGGCGACCGGACTGAGTTCATTGGGCGCAACGGCACGCTTCGCAATCCGGCCGCGATGACTCGGTTGCGGCTGTCGGGCAAAGTGGGAGCCGGGCTCGATCCCTGCGGCGCAATCCACGTTCCATTCGAGTTGGCCGACGGGCAAGAGCGTGAGATTATCTTCAGGCTCGGCGTCGGGCGAGATGCCGAAGATGCCCGGAATCTGGTTCGCCGCTTTCGGGGATCTGCCGCGGCACGCAGCGCGCTCGAAGCGGTCTGGCAGTACTGGAAACACACACTTGGCGCTGTGTATGTGGAGACACCAGATCAGTCATTGAATGTGCTGACCAACGGCTGGCTCTTGTACCAAACGCTCGCATGCCGTCTGTGGGCGCGGAGCGGATACTATCAATCGGGAGGGGCCTTCGGTTTCCGCGATCAACTTCAAGATTCGATGGCGCTCATCCACACCGAGCCGCAACTTGTGCGCAAGCATCTTCTGATGTCCGCAACCCGACAGTTTCCGGAAGGCGATGTCCAGCACTGGTGGCATCCCCCTTCAGGCCGGGGCGTGCGTACACGCTGTTCGGATGATTACCTCTGGCTGCCCATGGCGGCATGCCGCTACGTGCTGAGCACAGGGGACAGCGGGGTCTTGGATGAACCCATCCACTTCGTCGAAGGCCGTCCGGTCAACCAGAAGGAGGACTCGTATTACGATCTACCCGGCCGGTCTGCGAAAGCGGCTAGTTTGTACGAACACTGTGTGCGAGCCATTCTGAAAGGCCTCACACGTGGGGAGCACGGCCTCCCACTCATCGGCTCCGGTGACTGGAACGACGGCATGAACATGGTCGGCGAACAAGGCAGAGGCGAGAGCGTCTGGTTGGGATTTTTCCTGTATGACGTGCTCATGCAGTTCACTGAGATGGCACGCCTGCGTGGTGACCTGTCCTTCGCTCAACGTTGCCAGAGTGAAGCGGCGCAAATGCGCCAGAATATCGAGCAGCATGGCTGGGATGGAGGGTGGTATCGCCGTGCCTACTTTGATGATGGCTCGCCACTTGGGTCGGCGAGTAATCCTGAATGCCAAATCGATTCGATTGCGCAAAGCTGGTCAGTTCTCTCCGGTGCGGGGGATGCCACGCGCTCACGCATGGGCATGGATGCGGTGGATCAGCGCCTCGTTCGCCGGGACCATGCGCTGATCCAACTATTGGATCCGCCGTTCGACAAGTCAAAGTTGAATCCTGGCTATATCAAGGGGTACGTCCCGGGGGTGCGAGAGAACGGGGGGCAGTATACGCATGCGGCGATCTGGGCGGCGATGGCGTTCGCCGCATTGGGAGACAGACGGCGCGCGTGGGATTTGTTGGCCATGATCAACCCGATAAACCACGCGAGGTCTCCGGAGAGAATTGCGACCTACAAAGTAGAACCGTACGTCGTCGCAGCCGATGTCTACGCGCTCTCGCCGCACACCGGCCGCGGTGGATGGACGTGGTACACGGGTTCGGCGGGCTGGATGTATCGGCTTATCGTGGAATCACTCCTTGGGTTGAGGCTTGAAGTAGACAAGCTACGGGTTGCTCCGTGCCTCCCCGCGGATTGGAAGGGGTTCACGTTGCACTACCGATACCGGGAAACCGTCTACCATATTACCGTCCTGCAAACGCGCGAGGGGAACGGCGAGATGAGCGTGACTGTCGATGGCGTCGAGC
>JAMQPH010000220.1 GCA_023717605.1 Pyrinomonadaceae bacterium | reverse complement strand
TGGTTTTGCTGTGGGTGTTGAACCTTTCGGACGGCAAGCATTCGCTGCTTGATATTGCGGAGCGGGCCGATGTGCCTTTCGCTGAAGTGCAATCGGCCGCAGCGGCACTAGTCGAATGCGGCCTACTAGCTCAGTGCAAGGGAACCGTGGATTATTTACAACACGGAGGATGCCATGAATAACACCATTTTCTACGACCCAACCTTCTCAGATGACGAAAGGCGTCAATGCTTGTTCGATGGAGCGTTAATGGTGTTCTCGCCCCGGCCGAGTACTCTGGCCTTCATCGAATTTGCTCGTACGATGATCGAGGATGCCTTCGCTCCCTATGATTCAGAGCTGGCACAATACCAGATGCCGGTGGAGCAGTATGCCACGATTCTCGGTGAACTCAAGCCGGGGTTTATCCACCACCCCGAGTCGAAGCGGCATCTCCAGAATGTCCTGCGCGATTTTGGCTGCGACCTCGCTAAGACCTATTTCGATGTTCCTAAGATGAGAAGCTCCACGAGTGACAACTATCTGACGACGGGAATTGCCTATGCCTGGCATCCACATCGGGATTCCTGGTACTCCGCGCCGGCATGTCAGATCAATTGGTGGATTCCGATCTACAATATTAAATCTGACAATGCCATGGCCTTCCACCCACAGTATTGGAATCGTGCCGTCAGCAATAACTCGAAAGGCTACAATTATTATCAGTGGAACAAGCAGAACCGCGGGGGACATGTGGCGCAATATCTCAAGGAGGATCCCCGCCCACTTCCGAAGGCAACCGAACCAATGGAGATGGATCCCCAGATCCGATTGATCGTACCGGCGGGCGGCATCATTCTGTTTTCAGGTTCCCAAATGCATTCGAGCGTACCCAACACGTCCGGCAAGACGCGATTCAGTATCGATTTCAGAGTGGTTCATGAAGATGACGTCAAGGCAAAGCGAGGGGCTCCTATTGTAGATGAAGAGTGCACCGGGACCACGATGCGGGACTATTTGCGCGGTACCGACTTAACCCATCTCCCAGACCAACTTGTGGCGTTGTATGATGACAGGACTCAAGAGGGTGGAGAGTTGGTCTACCAGCCAAAGGCGTAACTGGCTCAGTGAATGGATCGTTCAGGAGACAAGCTTGTTGGGTTGGTGCCTGCTGCCGGGAGAGGGAAACGCATTGCCCCATTGCCCTGCAGCAAGGAGCTGTTCCCGGTCGGCATGCAGCAGGATGCTCGAACTTGTGAGCCTCGGGTCAAAGTTGTCGGCGAATACCTCCTGGGCAAGTTCCGAGATGCGGGGATACCTCTAGCCTTCATTATCCTTCGCGAGGGGAAGTGGGACATTCCGGCTTACTTTCGAGACGGGGAAAGTGTTGGTCTGAAATTGGCCTATGTGGTCATCACAGATACCTGTGGGCCGCCCGACACCCTTGACCGTGCGTACAGCCTTGTCGGCGATAAAGTCGTTGCCTTTGGGTTCCCCGATATTCTCTTTACCCCAGACGATGTCTTCATTCAATTGTTGCGGAAACAACGTGCAGGGCAGGCGGATCTCGTGCTCGGCCTCTTTCCGGCCCACGATCACCGGCTCATGGATATGGTCCGAGTCGATGACAGTGGCAGGGTGACAGAACTTGTCTTGAAACCGTTGCAAACCGATCTCCACTATGCGTGGATTTGCGCGGTGTGGACGCCGACGTTTACGGAATTCCTACACGAGTTCGTATCGTCCGATGAGGCCCAGCGCTGTCGGCGACAGATTGAGAACAAGATCGATCCACAGGGAGACCTGCCGGTTGGGGCGGTGATTCAGGCAGCGATCCGCAAGGGATTGCGAGTCGATGGAGTAACCTTTCCGACAGGTACCTACATCGATATCGGTACCCCGGAAGATCTGGCAACGGCGCTTCGAATGTATCGTTGAATCAATGAGCAGGATGAGGGCAATATTGTTCCTTTGATGCGGCATTAGTCGGAGGCATGCATGGCTCAATTACAAAAACCTGAATTCGTCTATATGGGCGGAGCGCTGCGTCGTTGGGAGGAGGCAGTCCTTCATGTCGGTTGCGAAGGTGTGAATCGCAGTCTGAACGTGTTCGAAGGGATCAAGGGGTACTGGCAACCGAACGGACAGTTCGGCATCCTTCAACTCAAACGCCACTATGGACGACTATGCCAGTCCGCTCGGCTTTTACAGATCCCATTCGACCACTCTTTTGACCAGTACAGCGATGCGATCTTTGAGTTGATGGGGGCCTTGCTCAAATCAGATTGGGATATGTGGGCGCGGACGACCCTGTTTGCAATCGATGGGCATTGGGGAGAAGGGACGGTATCCGATCTGGTCGTGACAGCCTACCATCAGGATAAACAGGTGCCGCCACCGATCTGTATCGGAACCAGTACGTGGCAACGGAGCAGCGATATCTCACTCCCAGCTCGGATCAAAACCGGGACAAACTATCAAGTTGCCCGACTGGCCAGGATGGAGGGGAGGGCACGGGGTTGCCAGGAAATGGTGCTCCTCAATCAATGGGGACGGGTCGCGGAAGCCACAGGTGCTTGTGTATTGATGGTGCGCGACGGGATTGTTTATTCTCCTCCTCCGACAGAGGGAGCACTTGAAAGCATTACGCTCGATATCACAGAAGCGCTGGCCCGGTCTCTCAACATTCCTTTTGTGCGGCGGCCAATCGACCGCACTGAGCTTTTGGTGGCAGACGAGATTGGTATCTGCGGTACATTAGCAGAGTTGACCTTGGTGCGATCCGTCGATGGACAGCCGCTGGCAGAGAAAGGGCCGGTTCTGGGAGCTCTACAGCGGCGCTATTTCGAGGCGATTCGAGGGATCGTGCCACATTCCTACATCGAACTCACAATAGTACCGTCCCGATCGAAGGCTTCTGTCCAAAATCCATTCGGAAAAAATAAGAGTGCTAACAGAAGGAGCTGACGCCTCCCCGCTACCCCAGCCAATCGCAAGCGCCGTATCTTCGTTTGTGGCCTACTAGCCCGGACAAGGAGCCTGTCCGACATTGACCTTCGTGACGAGGCGAAGGAGGTGCGGCCAGATGCGAGGCCGCAGGCCCGGAAAAACCGGAGGTGTATTGGCTGGAATACATTGAGGATTTTTTCGGGCCGAGAACGACGCAGATGGTCGTGGATCGTTCGCCGCAGTAGAAAGGTCAATGCCGGACAGGCTCCTAGGGCCCAGGTTAGGGGTTCTTCACCCCGTTATCTGCCGTCACCGCCACCAAAGCACCCGCCACGACAGCCACCACGATCGCCCAAAACCACCATTTCTGGTAGAACGGCCTGTCTTCTTCAACGGCCTCCGCCTCTTGAATCGTCGGGAGGTCCTGATTCCCCACACTCGCCGCCGGCGCGGAAGCCGGCTCCTGGTTCGACTGGGCGTACCCGCCGAGTGGGACGGTCCATTCCAGGCTCAGCACGACTGCCAGCACAAGGGCCACTGCGCGCAAGGCTCGAAGCCACGGCATCTCACAGTATGCGGTCTGCATGACTTTATCTCCCCACGATGGAATAGGGCACAATGGTTTCCACAACATTGTGCGCGGATAGAACCGACGGTTGAAG
>JAMQPH010000193.1 GCA_023717605.1 Pyrinomonadaceae bacterium | reverse complement strand
ACGGCTTGCGATTGACCAGAACTTCACCGGCGCCCGGGCGCAGATAGACTCGCGCCGTCGAGGTTTTTCGTCGTCCTGTTCCGTAATATTGAATTTCAGCCACAGTTATATCGTCCTCTTATCTACTCTCTGCTTTGTTATTGTTGGGTTGAACGGGAAGTGATTTCGTGGGGTTGCGGGCGCTGGGCCGTGTGTGGGTGCTCGCCATCGGGATAAATCTTTAATTTCTTCCCCATGGCCTTGCCAAGCTTACTCTTTGGCAACATCCCCTTAATCGCCAGTTCCAGTACTCGCTCTGGACGCTTAGCGAACATATTCCTTGCCGAAACCTCGCGCAGGCCACCGGGATAACGAGTGTGATGCCGGTATACCTTCTGATCAATCTTTGCACCCTTGAGCACTGCCTGCCGGGCGTTAATAACGATTACGTTGTCGCCCATGTCCATGAAAGGGGTCCACTGGGGATTTCGTTTGCCTGTTAATATTGACGCGACCTCTGCCGCCAGATGGCCGACCGTTTGGCCGGCTGCATCGATCACGAGCCATTTTCGTTTGAGCGCAAGATCTTTACCGCTAGGGAAGTATGTCGACATAGTTAACTATCTCTGTTTTAAGCGATTAAAACGCGAACGGCTAGAATACAAAAGGGTTGAGAATATTGTCAAGGCGACCCTTCTCCGAGGACACGGTTTGGCCGATACCTTAGTTAGGTATGCCCTTCAACTCATGGATTCAAGATCGGCAGGGTTCGGAGAACCATTCTGTTGACAGGAAAGGCTCGCCGGCCTGATCCCGGAGAGCCTTTCGCTTCAACCGATTTCGTTTCGGTTATGGCTGTGTAGGCTTGGTGCCGTCATTCCTCTTGAGCTTCGGAGGCTCCGCCTTCTCAGTGGGTTTCTGTTCAGCGTCGGGCGTGGCGGTAGTGTCATCCGGTGCAGGCTGGCGTCGTTTCAGAGTCGGTCGTCCCGGCGCTCCTTCTTCGGCCCCTGGAAGTGCACCTGCAGACGACGCACGCGCGTTGGAAAGTCTTAACAGCCGACCCTTCACTCGCTGAAACTCCGAGCTGCTGATTACATACTCTTCGCGCTCGGGGAATCGCGCGGCAAGCGACAGTGAGGCTGCCCGCCGTTCTGGAGGCGCCGGGTGCGTGGCGAAAAGCTTGGATATGAAACCCGGCTTCTTTTTGTTTTTAGACTCCAGTTTTTCAAACATCGTGGCCATAGCGGTGGGATCGTAACCGGCGGCGTACATGTACTGAACTCCCAGCTTGTCAGCCTCTTCCTCCGCGCCACGACTAAACTTCATGAAGCCGAGGAGCGCTGCAAAGCCCCCACCCTGATAAATCAGTTGACCAAGACCACCACCAAAAATTATGGCCGGGATCATAATGGCGTATTGCGTAAGTTCGGCTTTCCTCTGGTTTTCGACGGCATGACGCGCGGCCACATGCGCAATTTCATGGGCCATTACACCTGCTAACTCAGCTTCGTTATCGGCCGCCAGCACCAGACCCTTGTTCACATAAAAGAAGCCACCAGGTAAAGCGAAGGCGTTTACCTCATCTGAGTCGATGACCTTAATCGTAAATGGCACCTTGGCATCAGAATGGAGGACAATGTTCTGTCCCACGCGATTAACGTATTCCGTAATCACGGGGTCATCGATGAACTTTGCTTGTCGATCAACCTCGGCAGCCAGCGCGCGACCCAGGCGAACCTCTTTTTCAGTGGAGCCGCTCATGCCGGAGATGATGCCTTTGTTGATATTTCGCTTCCCGATCATGTTCGGGTCTTCGTTCATACCTAGAGGCTTGCCAGGATTAGTGGGTGTGGAACTCGCTTTCGCCGGGGCATTCTTGTCTTCTTTGGAGGCGGTCTGACTCTTGGCCGGTGCTTGCGACGGGGTCGACTGGGCTATAACCCGGACCGAACTCGCGAACAGCGACGAGGCCAGCAACAGGGCGGTTGCGACGCGGGAGAAATTAGTCATTTTGGAAACCTCCAGATACTTCGAAACCGGCCCAAAGAGAGAAGTCCGGCGGAACAGACGTTCAAGGCCGCGGATTGTTTATCTAAGTGCGCGGCGAAACCCAAATTCAAAGGAAGCAGTAGCGATGCACTATTGGAAGCGTTTTTCGCTATTTCCGGACGCGCAGTCTATGATGCCAGAGGCCAGCAGCAAGGTTGCGCGTTCAATATTGCTTACCTATTCTGCAACTTCCTCGAGCGAGATAGTTTCACTGGGGGCCGTTCGAGCTATGACCGGCATTATAGTCCAGCGTTGTTGAAAAACCTAAGAAATCTACCTGTTCGGCTTTGAGCCGACTCGTCCTTCAGCCTTTTTTTGCTTGCAGGAATTAGCCGAGTCCAATGCCAAAGGCAGCGCGCCCAAAGAAATCAAAGCCCTCCGTCTCGATAATTGGGTCCGGCCGTCTGGGAACCGCCCTGGCGATTGCCTTGTCTTCGGCGGGTTATCGGACGGAGGCCGTCGTGGCGCGTCACCCCGCCCGCGCAAGAAAATCAGCTGCTCTGGTTGGACGCGCCACCTCAGCGCTAACAGCCAACGAGCTGCACATGCTCCCGCCATCCAAGATTGTTCTCATAGCGACACCTGATGACGAAATTGTCCACGTCGCTCAGAGGCTAGCAGCTGCGCAACGAAATCGGGTTAGGGGGCGCCAGGTTTTGCATACCAGCGGTGCGCTCTCTTCCGACGTTCTGGCACCGCTGTCGGCGATTGGATTCCAGGTCGGGTCGCTACATCCCCTCGTTTCCGTGAGCGATCCCCGGACCGGCCCTACGAACTTTCGCGGTGCGTTCTATTGCATCGAAGGAGACGTTGGGGCCGCGCGTGCGGCGCGGGCAATCGTCCGTGATCTGAAGGGACGAAGTTTCTCCATCCGCGCCAGATATAAGCCTCTTTACCATGCGGCGGCGGTAATGGCTTCCGGGCACGTGGTTGCGCTCTTTGATTTGGCGGCCGAGATGCTGGCGCAGTGTGGACTAGATCCGGGCAAAGCCCAGCGAGTGCTGAGGCCTTTACTGGAGAGCACCGTTACCAATCTCTTAACGGCGGACCCAGCTAGTGCTCTGACCGGTCCGTATGCGCGTGGAGACTTGGCTACAGTTCAGAGACACCTTTCCGCTCTTGGCGAGTCTGGTTTCCTGGTAGCACTCGACGTCTATCGAGCCTTGGGAGTTCACGCCCTCGATCTGACGAAAAAGCACGGAGCAGACCCACAAATTCTGGATAGGATTAGCAAGGCATTAGAATCTTTTCCGCCCTTGACCAAAGTGCCCTGAAGCAGAATCGGTCCTGATATCAATGATTGCCTCAGCTAGCGAGCTTTCATCGCGTTTGAGATCTGACATCAATGCGTTGGTGCGAGCAGTCAGACGCTCCCGACTTGATGTTGCCCTCGGGGCCGGCGTCTTTCTTTTTGTCCTCACCATCTTTCTCATTTCCCGCGTGCACCAGTTGGCAGACTCGAACTACTCGATGCTGCTAAGCGAGAGTTTGCTCTACCATCGAAGCTTCACATTAGACCGCTATAGCATTCCCCGGCTGCATCCTACTCAGCAGCTTTTCCATGTTTCGAACGGCAGTATTTACCAGCTCGAGCTCGTCGACACTCACATTTACTACTTCTGGCCACCCGGAACTTCCGTCCTTTCTGTGCCGTTCGTCGCTCTGATGAACGCGAGCGGTGTTTCGGCGGCAACCGCAAACGGGAACTACAGTCCTGATGGGGAGATTCTTATCCAAGCGCGATTGGCAGCGCTCCTAATGGCGGCGCTTGCCTCTCTTTTCTACTTCACAAGTAGGCTCCTGCTCCCACCGGGCTGGAGCCTACTTCTTTCTCTGGGCACAGCACTCGGAACCCAAATTTGGAGCACAGCCTCAAGAGCGTTGTGGTCTGACACGTGGGGAGTCTTTCTGCTCGGATTCGTTGTGCTAAGTCTTGTTGCCCAGGAGTTGGGTGCCTACCGTCTCAGACCTGCATTGTTGGCGACCCTGCTGGCGTGGAGTTATTTTGTGAGACCGACTTTCGCGTTGCCCATAGTGGCGATCACGATCTATATCGTCATGTATCACCGTCGTCTGTTCATACCGTATGCCGCGGTGGGTGCTGCCTGGTTTACGGGCTTTGGGGTCTACTCCTGGTACCATTTCAGTCAGGTACTTCCTAACTACTACTTTGTTTACGAGCACTTCGGATCCACGCCCGTGTGGCTAGCGCTTTTTGGCAATCTTCTTAGCCCTTCGCGCGGTCTGTTCGTGTTTGTGCCGGTGCTCTTCTTTGTCGGCTATCTGTTGTTCCGGTATCGAGCGGCATTGCCACTGCGGCGACTAGTGGTATTGTCGTTGGTGATCATATCGGCCCATCTCATTGTTGTGTCTTCACATTCGCCTTGGTATGGTGGCCACTGTTACGGGCCACGTTATTCGACCGGCATCGTACCCTGGTTTTATCTGCTGGCAGTCGCGGGTCTGCAAGCGCGCCGGATTGCGAACGACCAGGCACCCAGGCGTCGATTTTCTGGTCGCCAGCTGGAAGCATCCGTAGGCGTTTTGCTCCTGCTCCTGAGCATGACCATTAACGCGCTCGGGGCGACGTCTCATGCTACCTGGCTCTGGAATTCCAGGCCCGTCAACGTAGATCAGAATCCAGACCGAGTATGGGATTGGAGGCACCCGCAGTTTCTTGCTACGTGGGATCACTGATCTTCCTCGGTTATTGATTAGTGCGTTACGATTAACACTAAAGGAAATATGCAAAGTACCCCCAGCGCCAGCTACAGTTTGACCCTGCGCGTTAAGCTTTCGAGTCGCGCGGGCACACTCGGCCAGTTGGCCACTGCGATTGGCCTTGCCGGCGGAGACATTGGGGCGATTGACATCGTTAGTGTCAGCAACGACTTCATCACCCGCGATGTCACCGTCAACGCGGCGTCCAGCGAGCACGGGGAGAAAATCGTCGAGGCCGTCAATCACATTGAAGGCATCGAGGTGATTCACGTCTCTGATCTCACTTTCCTAATGCACATCGGCGGCAAGATTGAGGTGGTCTCCAAGCTGCCTCTGAAGACCCGCGCCGATCTGTCGATGGCCTACACTCCAGGTGTCGCGCGCGTTTGCGAAGCCATCAGCCGGGATCCGGAAAAGGCATTTACCCTGACGATCAAAAAGAACTGTGTTGCGATCGTTACTGACGGAACGGCTGTGCTTGGACTCGGAGACATTGGTCCGGCTGCTGCTATGCCCGTCATGGAAGGGAAGGCGATGCTCTTCAAGGAATTCGCTGGCGTCGATGCTTTCCCCATCTGTCTAAGTACAAAAGACCCGGACGAGATCATCCGTACCGTCAAAGCCATTTCAACCGCCTTTGGGGGGATTAACCTGGAAGATATCTCGTCGCCTCGTTGTTTCGAGATCGAGGATCGGCTCAAGGAAGAACTCGATATTCCAGTGTTTCACGACGACCAGCATGGCACAGCTGTGGTCGTGCTCGCAGCCTTAATAAACGCACTCAAGATCGTTGGCAAGAAGATGAGCGATATCAAAGTCGTGGTTAACGGTGTGGGGGCAGCGGGTGTGGCTTGCACCAAGATCATCATGGCCGCCGGGGTGAGAAACGTCGTTGGTTGCGATCAGGCCGGAGCCCTGTACCCTGGAAGACGTGAACACATGAACTCGGTAAAGGAGTGGTATGCCGAGAATACTAATCCAGCCCAGGAACGGGGCACTGTCCATGACGTGATCAAAGGCGCAGATGTTTTCATGGGGCTATCAGTTCCCGGGGTTATCGATGAAGGGGATCTGCAACAGATGGCGGAGAGGCCAATAGTCTTTGCCATGGCCAATCCAACGCCGGAGATCATGCCCGAAGAAGCCGCGCCCTACGTTGCCGTAATGGCAACTGGCCGCTCAGACTATCCAAATCAGATCAACAACGTCCTCTGCTTCCCGGGAATCTTTCGCGGAGCGCTAGCTTGCCGGGCCTCCCGGATTAACGAAGAGATGAAACTGGCCGCCGCCACCGCCATAGCCGGAATCATCACCGACAACGAGCTGCATCCCGAGTACATCGTGCCTTCGGTCTTCGATAAACGCGTGGCTGAAGCCGTGGCGCACGAAGTTGAGGAGGCTGCGTATCGGACAGGTGTTGCGAGGCGTGAGCGGGTGCATGACCAGACTTGAAGACTCGCCAAACTGCCAAAACTGCTCTGCTAGTGAAAAGCACAGTCCAAGAAGTTAACGAATAGCACTTGTGTCCTGCTTCTAATGTTCTTGTAACAAATTAGTCGAAGGGTGCAGCGCACAGAACCATTTGCGGTAGCCAATGGATCCTGGCACTCGGCCCCAGCAGCAGCCACACAATCCTTCGTAACCAGACACACACCGTTTCTTTGTAACGGCGATCTATCATCATGAAGGCTGAGTGGGATCCTTTTGGCTACTCAAATAGTTCTGAGACCGATTCCTGCTCGAGTTGAGTGCTGGTTCCATTGGCTACAGCAAATGGTTCTGTGCGCACCTCGACCAAATTGTGTTATGCGAACTTAGAAACAGGACACTAGTAAGATTTCGTGCCGGTTCGTGAGGTTTCGGGGATCGCTGCTTCTGTCCTCGCCGCACGCAGGCTTTGGGCGATCAGCGGCACGATCCGGAGAGGTACGGCGATCGCATCTTTGATGTGCCGAGCGTGCGTGAAATGGCCGGCGACGTAAAGACCCGGGATGTTGGTTTCAAAGGTTTCCGGATCATAAAAGGGAACTTCAGTTAGCTTGCCAGGTTCAGTCTTTACTCCCAGTTTCTTCAGCAGATTGAGGTCGGCGTCACTGCCTATCAAAACGAAGACCACGTCATTGGCAATCGTAAAGGTCTCATGGTCGTCATTGACCAGAGTGACTTCTGGTTCGGTGATTGTGACGATCTCTTTGTAGAGGATAACGCGCAACCGCCCGGCGGCGATTTCGTGTTCCAGGGGAGTGCGCACCCAATGTTTCATCGCTCCGGCTTTGGGGTCGCGGTTCTCCCAGTCCTCACGCCAGATTGCCAGAGTAGTCCGAGCTCCTTCCTCGGAAAGAAACAGGGCTGCCTCTGCGGCGCTATTCCCGCCTCCTACAACCAGCGCATCCCTGCGGACGTAAGGATAAGGCTCGACAAACATATGGTGGACCTTGGCCAGATCTTCGCCAGGGATATTGAGGCGGCGGGGATGGGCCATCGCTCCTATTGCAAACAACAAGCGAGCTGTTTGATATTCGCCACGGGTCGTGTGAATGCGAAAACCTTCTGGCTCCAGCCGGGTGACGTTTGTTACTTCCTCGTCGGTATTAATTCGAATGTTATGATCCAGCACGAAATGAATGTAGTGCGAGAGCAGCTCTTCGCGAGTGGGCTTCTCGCGCACGGGCTTGAGAGTCCCCTCGCGCATTTCCAACTCATTAACGGTTGAGAATAGCGTTCTTCCGACCGGGTAGGAACGGATGGTGTCGGCGATAGTTCCTTTTTCGATCACCAGATAGTTCAGGCCCTCACGTGCCGCAGCATCCGCCGCAGACAGTCCCGCGGGGCCGGCGCCGATAATGATCAGGTCGAAGTGTTCGTTCATTTAATGAGATTGTCCAAAGTCCAACGTCCAAAGTCCAATGTCGTCTGGACATTGAACATTGGACGTTGGACGTTGGACTTTGGACGGTTCATACGAACAGCTCGCCGCGAATAACCAGAACCGAAGGTCCACCCACGCGGACCTGTTCAACCGCGCCGGCCGTGCCTTTCACCTCAAGATTGATCCGGCTGGGTCGATTGATGAAATCCCCTTGTTCGAGGACGAACGAGAAACCTCCGTCGACAGGTTCAACTCCGCTGGCGCCGTAGTGGACCAGGTAAGCTCCCAGGGCGCCGGCAGCGCTGCCAGTGGCTGGGTCTTCCGGAATGTTGTCACCAGGAGCAAACATGCGGAGGTGCGCGCGCGATGCGCCAACTTCAATTGTTTCGCGGGTGAACGGGCAGCAACCAGTGGCTTCCAGGTTGGTGTAAATCTCCGTAAGCAAGGAGGAGTTGACGCGACAATTCCTGAGGTCTGACAAAGCGCGAATCGGAACCGCCAGGAAATTTAAGCCGGTTGAGATCACCTGAATCGGCAAACTCTCATCCAGATCCTCCCTGGCGAGACCTATGGCTCGGGCGATGTCTGCTTGTTCGTGAGAGTCTTCGATTACGGTGCCCAAGGCAGGCTTACCCTGCGTCATTACCACCTGAACCGGCTGTTTGTCTTTGAATTCTATGTCTACGGGAAGAACCCCGATGCCAATCTCATGGAAGATCCGAGTCCAACCCGTACCGGTCTCAGGCAAGGGCACCACACCTTCTCGAGCCAACGCGTTCCACGTGCCAACCACCGGGTGGCCCGCGAAGGGGATCTCACGTGTGGGAGTAAAGATTCGCAGCCGGCGCAACACTCGTTGCGGTTCGCTCTCAGTGTGATCTTTGGCCGTTGACGGTTCCTTCTTGCTAGTCTCAGATCCGGTCGTACCTTCAGACCGAGCCTCGGATGCTCCTTCCGGCTTCAGCACGAAGACGGTTTCCGAAAGATTCATCTCTCGCGAAATTTGTAACATTTCCTCCGTGCTCAAACCTTCAGCTTCCGGGAACACAGCCAAAGCGTTGCCCCCGAACGCGCGATCGGTGAAGACATCCAACTGCAGAAAGCGATAGGTTCGCATTGGTTAGCGGCCTTACTTCGGAATAGCAATCATTCATTCCATCATCGCGGGCGCACCTGAGGCTGGTCAAGTCCCGAAGTGCAACTGAGATGGCGATCCAGATTGGCCACGTACATCTTAGTACCAGTCTTGGATTTCATTCCTGTTCACAAAAAAACCGGGTGCTCGACGCTGCCAGCTACAGCATCGAGCACCCGAATAGAGAAAACGCGCTCCTTCGCTTACAAAAAACGCTTACAAAATCCCGTTCCCGGATGGATTCGCATGAGATTCACTCCTTGAGGGGTCGGGTTCTTACGTAGTGCCAGTTTCCTGGTTCGAATAAGTCAAGGCAGATCTACTCCCAGTTCACAGCTGTAGCTTCGACGACTGTTTTGGTCATTCGTGACCTTACTCAGTGAACAGAAAAGGTGACCAAATGGGTTAAGAAAAAGACTAACTCACCTCAGATTGGTTAGAAGTAAATGGAGTTGTTGGTTTGTTCCAACACAATCATCCGAGTTTTGACTAAAATCGGCATCCTCGCCATCGTCGAAAGGAGCCTTGCAAAAACTCTTGACAAGGGTTTGGGTGTCTAATATCGTGCGCGCGTGTTCATCTCGCATGCTTGAACCGCGCGCTTCAACACCGCGTCCTTGCTGGTCAACCGCGACTCTAAGTTGCAGGCTTTCATGGCTGTGTTTTCTCACTTGGGAGGTTTCCTCAATGCGCTCTAAAAGTCTCCGTTGATTGTGTCAGCCTCGCTGGAATTTGTTCAGTTTTCTCTTCTGGTGGCGCCTCGCTTGCTTCTGACCCCCACCAATAGGAGTCATCTACGACATGTTCAACACAACCATCCTCGATGTAGCGCTCGGCGTGATCTTCATCTACCTGTTGCTCAGCCTCATGTGTTCAGCCGCTAACGAGATGATCGAACTCGCACTTAAAAAGCGCGCGGTTGATCTTGAGCGCGGCATTCGAGAGCTTCTCGCGCCGGGCAGCAAGTCGGGCGCAGACGATGTCGTGAAAAAGTTCTACAACCACGCGCTCGTCAACAGCCTGTTTGGAGGCAAGTACGAGGAATCAAGAATAGAGCACCTCATCAGGCGGAAAATAATGCGAACAGCATTGCCATCGTACATCCCATCAAGGACCTTTGCCCTTGCCTTGATGGATCTCGTCTTGCCAGGTGTAACCGTTCCGCCGGCCGGCGCTGGTCCTGGGGGCGCGACGGCGCCCGCGACGCCGACGCCATCCGGCGCTGCCGGAGCGACACCTCCGCCAGTCAACTTCGAAGTAAACCTCGCTGCGCCTCCACTACCCACGACGGATCCTCATAATCCGTTGGCCCGGTTACGGAGCGCCGTTGGTACAAATAGTGAGCTTACTCAGCATGCAAAAAATGCTTTGACACCCCTGATTGATGCTGCGGGAAGTGATGTTGCGAAAGCGCGCGAGAATATTGAGCGCTGGTACGATTCTGCAATGGACCGCGTTTCCAGTTGGTACAAGCGGCGGGCTCAGGTAACCATTCTGATTCTCGGGTTGTTTGTTGCAGTTGCAGTCAATGCCGACTCGATTAAGATTGTAAAACGACTTTGGACTGACAGACCCTTGCGAGAGTCTCTGGTAGCAGCGGCTCAGGACTACGCGAAGGCGAATGCTTCGGCGTCGCCATCTCCGTCTCCATCCTCCTCTCCCTCGCCATCTTCGTCACCGTCGCCATCTCCTTCAGCGTCGCCCAGACCGTCAAATTCACCCGCAGAGACCCAGGCTTCGGCGACCACATCACCAGCGTGTGAGAAAGACAAAAACTCTCCGCAGTGTAAGTATGATGAGAAGTGTAGCCAGGACAAAGATTCTCCGGAGTGCAGGTATCAAGCGAGTCTCCTGGCTATTGAAAGTCTGAGTTTGCCAATTGGGTGGGATTCGACTGATGACGTTGAGCGGCAATGGCCTGGTTGGCGTTTTCGGGGGGAGGGCGGTTGGTGGGATCAAATCTATTGGCACCTGTTCGGCTGGCTTCTAACCGCTCTTGCGATATCTCTCGGCGCGCCATTCTGGTTTGATCTGCTGAACAAGTTCATCGTAATCCGTTCCGCCGTCAAACCTCACGAAAAGAGTCAAGAAGAAGGATCGAAGGATTAATTCGCGATTAACGCTAAAGATGAAACACAAGAAGGGAGACGACAATGAACACCGCATCGGAAAACAGATTGAAGAAGGTTCACCCCGAGTTGGCGAGAAGAGTAACGCTGCTTATCCAGGCACTTGCTGATAAGGGACACACTGTTGAAGTCGTTCAGGGACTTCGCACTTTCGCAGAGCAGGATGAGCTTTTCAAACAGGGCCGAACCAAGCCGGGTCAGGTGGTCACCAGGGCCAGGGGTGGACAGTCAAATCACAATTACGGTTTGGCAGTTGATCTGTGCCCGTTCGAGAACGGCAAGCCGCAATGGAACGACAACGCAGGGTTCGTTCGGATCGGCGTTGAAGCGGCCAAACTTGGTTTGGATTGGGGCGGGAGTTGGAAGAAGTTTATCGACAAACCGCACGTGCAAATGCCTGGACTCACCGTCGCGCAGTGTCTCGCGTTCTTCAAAAAGGGCGGCCTTGAGAACGTCTGGTCCAAAGTGCCACCCATTGCTTGAGTTGACTGACGTTGCCAACGAGTTCTGAACTAGCCAGGATCGGGGCGGGACTGATTGATAAGCAGCGGGCCATTACCGAATGGCCCGTTGCAAGCAGCTGGTTGGTCTTATTGGCACCAGCATAATTCTCCCGACGCTCGTTGCTGCATGCCGATCATGCCGTTATAATTCCCGCCTTGAATAAGCCCGATGAAATAGGATCCCCGGCCGCACCCACCTCGCGTTCAAAAAATAGCTTGCGCGGGATCCTGCTCCCGTTTACCACTCCCTTCAATCCTGCTGAAGAACTTGATAAGGAAGGCCTGCGTCTCAATATTCGGAAATGGAATGCAACGGGAGTCATAGGTTATGTGGCCGTGGGCTCGACGGGCGAACGAGTGAATCTGGACGAACGCGAGTGCGCTCAAGTAATTGAGATCGCGCGCGAAGAGATTCCGCAGCATCTGGAGTTCATAGTCGGCGCAGGTCAGCAATCCACCCATGCGACAATCGCTGAGACTAAACAGGCCTCAGCCGCTGGAGCCGACGCAGTGCTCGTAATCACCCCCAACTTTTACCGGCCGGCAATTACTCAGGAGGCCCTAATCGCTCACTACAC
>JAMQPH010000189.1 GCA_023717605.1 Pyrinomonadaceae bacterium | reverse complement strand
AACGTGACCACCGCCACTTAAAGGTGCCCCGAGCTCGGACCTGATAGTCCCATTCGTTGTGGTGGCGCTGATATCAGCGTTGAGAGGATTCGAAAGCTCCGCTCGTATGTCACCCGAAACCGACTTTAGAGAAGCCGAAGCTAATACTCCTCGCATCGAGATCGAACCAGGCCCAGTGACAATCTCGGTGTGGGAACCCTCAGGAAGTTTCACTGTAAGCGTGATGCCGGCACTAGGGTCAACAGGTGTGCGAATAACAGAGATTTTGAGCAGCTTTGCTCCGTTCTCGATGACGATGGGTGACCTTGAGAATCGTACTCCCGTTCCTTCAATGGAGGCCGATACAGAAACGTACTTTTCCTTCCAGACTTCCGCAGTTACCTGCCCAAACTGGTTCTCAATCCGAACTCGTGCGGCAGCGGGAACATCAATCCGCACTCCGTCATCCGCGGATCTACTCGACCTGGCTTCCCAAAACGGCAGGCACAATACGAGGCCCAGCAAGAAGACTCTGAACAGCAGGGCTCGTTGAGCTAAAAACATAAACCCAGACTATAAGGTACGAGAGAGGTAACTCCGGGAGATTGCGAAAATAATACTTTCGGCTTATCTGTCAGGCAACAAGCGCGGAGCCTGCTCACCTCTCCAGCATGTCTAGCATCGAATCTTCCTTCCCTTTTACTGCCGGAGTCACCGCCAATTGATGAGCGGGTTCTCCGCCCAGATCGGCTAACCGCAAGAGTAAGTTGTTTGCGTTTGTGGCGTAGGGCATTGCCCCCTCGGTCGTCAAAACGCCGTCCCGAATCATCCGTTCGATCACAGCATCAAAAGTTTGCATGCCGTCCTGATCACCCTGCTCCATTGCGTCGATCAGGGATTTCCCTTCCGACTCGCCCTTTTCGATGTACTCTCTCGTACGCATTGTCGACTTCAGAATTTCGATTGCGGCCATCCGACCCGAACCATCGGCCCTGGGAATCAGACGCTGCGAAATAATGAAGCGAAATGACTGCGCGATGCGCGTGCGGATGACGCGCTCCTCATTTTTAGGAAACACTCCGATAATTCGGTCAACGGTCTTGGACGCGTCGATTGTATGCAAGGTAGAGAGGACGAGGTGTCCCGTCTCGGCTGCTTCGAGGGCCACTTCGATGGTTTCGCGGTCACGCATCTCTCCGACCAAAATCACTTTCGGCGCCTGACGCAAAGCTGCTCGCAAGGCGAAGGCGAAGTTAGGGGTGTCGGAATGCAGCTCCCGCTGGTGAATTGTGGAGTTCTTGTGAGGATGCAGAAACTCAATCGGGTCTTCAATAGTAACGATGTGGTAGAACTTCAACTGGTTAATCAAGTCTATAACCGCCGCCAGTGTGGAGCTCTTGCCACTTCCCGTGGGACCGGTCACCAGCACAATTCCGTTTTTGATCTCGGCAATATCCTTCAATTGCTCTGGCAGGTTGAAGTCACTGAAATTAGGGGGGCGCGCTGGGATGACACGCATCACGATGGCGTGAGTGCCTCGTTGCTTAAATATGTTCACCCGGAAACGCCCTTCACCCGGAGCGCTAAATGACAGGTCAGCCGAACCGCTCTTTTCCAAACTGTCGATGGCCGCTTGCTGATTGGCGATCATTAGCTTGGCAATGCTGGCAGTGTGCGCTGGAGTAAGTTTTTCCAACCCGGGAATTCTTACCGGCTGGAGTTTTCCGGTTAATTCGATCTGCGGTGGGCGTCCTGGCGAGAAGATCAGGTCGCTTACTTTGTCTGAAACGCGCAGCATTATGCGCAGCACATCGATGAAGTTGGGTGGTGGCGGACCACTCGGCGGAGGATTTGGAATGTTTGGTTGAGTGCTCATTTTCTAAGGAACTTTTCTACTATTTGGGACGTCAAAAGTTGTAAATGCCCGTGACTAAAAAGAAAACCCATGGTGCGAACAAACGCGAAGACGGTCGCGTACATAAAAGGGATGGTCGGGGGAAATGGCGCTTCGCGAAGGCCATCCCGAAAACAAGAAAAGGGAGGCGCTGAAACATGGCAACTTACAGAGATCCTGTTCGATGCTTCGCACCACTTGAAGTGATCGAGCGCCTGCTGGAAATTCGTGCTGAAGCGGGTCACGCTCCCGCCATTTATCTCCTTGCGCCCGATGATTTGGCGGACTATCTCGATGCTTTCGGCTTTGATGTATACGCTCTTTCTGAGGCCGAAGCTGAATTTCATTTTGGAGACTACCGAGCTCCGCTGGCACCAGGTGGCGACTACGCCCACTGCCTGCTAAAAACGCACTAGATTTAGCAAAGAACTGTTCGAATCGTTGACGGGAGACAAGATGCGCTTTCTTGTCTCCCGTTTTCGATTTAGGGTAACGCCTTGACCACGAAGAAAGTAATATCGTCGGTCGCGCCCCGGCCGTCCGTCCAATCGAGAACGTCCTTCTGAACGGCCATTATCAAATCTTTCGCGCGCAAACTCCTGGCCGCCTTAACGGAGTTAGCAAGTCGGTCGCGTCCAAATTCCTCTCCGCTTGGACTCGTCGCTTCGGTCACGCCGTCGGTGTACAACACGAGCACTTCATCCGGCTCAATCGTCAAGTAGTACTCGTGATAACGGGTGTCCCGGAAGATTCCGAGAGGTACTCCGCCTCTGTCCATGAACTGTACATTGCCTTTCGCGTCGAGCAACAACGGCGGATTGTGGCCGGCATTCGTGTAGGACAACGTCCGATTCGTGCCGTCGAGAATTCCATAAAATACAGTGATGTACTGGTTGCGCTCAATTGACTCCCACAGCAGATAATTCACTTTGGCCATGGAGATATGAGGAGAGTAGCCGACATGCGTGGCTGCACGCAGGCTGGCGCGCAGGAAGGCCATCAACAGGGCTGCCGGCATTCCTTTTCCTGAGACGTCAGCGACAACTAGAGAAATCTGGTCATCATAGATTCGCACCCAGTCGTAATAGTCCCCGGAAACTTCCTCGGTCGGGATGTTGTAGGCGCTGATGTCAAACCCTTCCAATTCCGGATCATTTGGCGGAAGCAACTCCAACTGAACTTGCCTGGCAACTTCAAGCTGCCCTTCGAGTCGCTTCTTTTCAATCAACTGCTCGTGCAGCATCACCTTTTCAATGATGATTGCGACCTGCGATGCCAACATCATCAGCACTTGAAGATCGTCATCTGAATAGGCATTTAGTTCGTCGCTCTCAAGGTCGAACACACCGATTACTTCATCATTTGAGATGATCGGAGCAACCATTTCTGAACGAGTTTCTTCTCGGGCATTGATATAGAGAGGATCGTTGCGAACGTCAGGGGAGATGATTGGCTCAGTCGTCAGCGCCACATGGCCGATGATTCCTTCGCCAAGTTTCAGGTGGAGTCCGGAAAGTTCATCAATATCGTAACCTCTAACCGCTTCAGCCTCGAACACGCAGGGTTCCTCACCACGGGCCACCGACGCCGGATCAACACACCTGAGGACAAAAATACCTGCCGCATCGTAGGGAATCAGAGAATCAAGAGTTCCCATCACAAGATTGAGGACTTCTTGCAGATCCAGAGAGCGGCTGATTTTCTTGGTGATGTCGAGCAGCATGCGCAGTTTATCGGTCGTGGTCAGACCTTGTGCTGGCCCCTCTTTTAACTGTTCATGCATACTCGAATACGTTTTTGCGGTTGATAAAAGGACAATCGGACTTCAAGAAGCGATTATAAGCGGTTGAGGCTCCGGCATGAAGCCGGGAACCTTGCTACTTTACGCAGTCGGAACGCTTTGTTCAAGTTGTGCCGATTTGTAGCTTGGCCAGAGACGAGTTACTTTGAGCCGATATTCAATCAGATCACGGCTGACCCGGAAACGCCGGGCTAAATCCGCTGCTGATTTGCCTTCCAGCACCGCTCGTCGAAGGGCTACAAAGGGTACCAGAGCAGCTGCGCCAATCGCATAAGCAGCTTCTTCATCCAGCTTCCGGTAGTCACGCGCCAGAGTCTGGCCCCGCCCTCCATCTGAGATTAAAGCCAGCCGGTTAGGTTTGTGGCCCAGAAAGACGTGGCAAATCTCTTCCATCAAGGTTGCGTTAGTTCTGGCGGGCCCGTGGTTCGGGTTAAGCACTACGATTCTTCGGCCATCAGGCAGAGGCTTTGAGCAGGCTCCGCCAGACCATTCCTCCGATGCCGCACCAAGAAGCAGTGCCCGGCTCTGGCTGCTGAGTCCCTTGATCCGCTCAATGTCAACAACTAAGAGATTGGCAAACCGGGCGAGGTCGAAAGGATTCAAAGGGGCATCGTGACGAAGACGAGCAAAATCACGCAAGCCCATGGCTTTCAGCTCAAACTGTTGCCACTTTTCGCCTGGAGGTAGATCGGAGTGGACCACGCGCGCAGTATAGCCTGAGTCGGACGTTTTGACGGAGACCCTGAAAATTCAGCGTCGCTTACGTGCAGTTCTTTCCGGCTCCGTCCGGCTGAACTGCGCGTAGGCCACGCGAAAGAGCTCAGACAGAGCGGACGCAGTTTCCGCCGTAAGATTCCGATCGGCTCTAAGATGGGCTTCGACAATTTCCGGCGTTGATTCGCGCGGGAAGTAAACCACGGCCTTCGCGTCTTCGCCCTCACCCGGGCGGCTTCCCATAATTCGCTCCATGGGCACGTCCAACCAGGTGGTGAGCCTTGCGATATTGTCAGCGTCAGGTTTGCCTGTGCCATTTTCAATCCGAGATAGGGTCGAAGCTGAGACTCCTGTGGCATCAGCGACGTCTCGCAAACTTGCGCTTAACTGCTCGCGCTTGCGACGCACAGCCCTACCGAGCTCTTCCGTGTTCACAAGCTTGCTATTCATGGGTCGTTTCATGGACCTGAACCATATCACACGTTCTTTTTATACACAACACTTCGTGCTATGGCTGAAACAGTTTTAGGTCTCATTAAAAACTGAACCGGAACGTTCCAGCGCCGGTTCAGCTTTGCAACTGAAGTTGAAGTCTTCGATTTGTGATTAGGGCTGGGCACGCTGGCGCATCGCCGACATGGCCAAATCACGAGCCCGCGGCAAGACATCTATCGCTCGGGCAACTTGGAGGTCGTCGGTTATTACGAAGACCCGATCAGCTACAACTCTTCCATAGGCGGCGGTCACGATGTTGAATCGCAGTTGCACCTCTATGAAGGACCGATTTGAGTCCAACAGAGGTGCCGCCGGCCTTAGTGACGGATCGTTGGCCACGAACTCCTTAAAGGCCTTGAAGAGGGCGTCAGTCACCGGAAAATCTGAAGGCTGGAGGTCGTGACTGAAATCGATTGCGTGTTGAACTTTGTAAGCTTCAAAATCACGGACCCTGCCGTTAACTAACTCCCGGGTAAAGGCAAAGATTGGATTCACCAGGCGACGTTGCACCGGGGTGATTGTTTTTGCACTTACACTCTCGTCAGGTGAAATACCGCCTCCACCATAGACCGCGCGACCAGTGTCCGTCTTCTTTTCCGGACCAGCGGGCTTTTCAGGCGCGGCCTGACGATCCAGGCGAATTGAGCCGCCGTGCGTGTAATAGTCGTAGAACCCACCGTTGGAGTAATCTCGCTGAATCAATCGACCCGAAGGAGTGAAATACTTAGCCGAAGTAAGCGTTAGACCTGCGCCATACTCAAGCGGAATGATGCTTTGAACCAGGCCTTTGCCAAAGCTTGTTTTTCCCACAATCAGCGCTCGATCGTGGTCTTGCATTGCGCCAGCCACGATCTCGGAAGCCGATGCTGTGTTCTCATTAATCAGGATAACTAACGGAGTCAGATCGGGTGCGCTGTTTCTTGATTCGTAGGTGTTGTCTCTAAGACCGTTTCGTCCCTTTTGCGTCAGTATCAATTGACCGTTGGGCAAGAACACTTCCGCGACGTGAATTGCCTGATCCAAAAATCCGCCCGGGTTGTTCCGCAGATCAAGCACCAGCGAGTTCATACCTCTGGACCGAAGTCCTTCAATGGCTTCCTGAAGCTCGTCGGTTGTCGTGTAATTAAATCCGCGAGTCATGTCAACGTATCCGACGCCGGGTTTGATCAAGTAAGCATCGGGAATGGATGGCTGAGGTACCGCATCGCGGGTAATCTCGACCGTTTGCACACGCTTATCGGAAGCACGCTCGACAGTAATCTTCACGACCGAACCGCGGGGGCCGCGAATCTTGTCGCGCACGTCGATGGAAGGCTTGCCCGTCATCTTAACGCCATCAACCTCGAGAATTCGATCGCCGAATCTCAAGCCGGCCCGGTTCGCCGGGGCCTTGTCAAAAGTGGCGGCGATAAAGGTGTCGGTATCGTTGCCGATTGTGTAGTTTTGAATCGATGCGCCGATCCCAAAATACTCAGAGCGCTGATCGGTTTTTAGCTCATCAAACTCTTCCCGGTCGTAGTAATTCGAGTGCGGATCCAACGAACGCAGCATGCCGATAATCGACGACTTGAAAACTGAGTTGTAATCGAGCTTCTTCCCCTCGATATAGTTTTCCCGGATAAGCTCCAGTGCTTCGTCGAAGTCTCTTTCGATCAGCGGAATGAAGGTGGCGTCGACGCGCGCACCACGTCTGCCCGGCGCCGTGGCCCCCGCAGGCCCCTTTCCAGCTGCGCGACCCACCGGAGGTTGGGTCGGCTGCTTCTGTTGCGAGAAAACAAAACCAGGAATTGTGAGCGTGAACAGAAAGAGAGCAATTGTTGCCCACGAGAAAATCTTTTTCAACACCAGTACCTCTGAATCAAAGCTAGTAAGTCAAACCTATCAAACCGAGTCCACCAGTCGGACTGCAATACTAAAGGATGCCGTCTAAGGGGGCAAGGTTGTGCACGCCGCAGGTGGTTCTCGAAGTGGCTAACTTTCCCCTCATCCGGGAATAGAAAAGTGCTAACCGGGGTCAATGTCCATTCCCAGATATTTTGGAGTTTACCTGCCTTTGTATGAAGCGTACCTTGACGCGCCTTTGGATGCCTCCGTAGAATGAACTAACTAACGATCGTCAACGTAAGTATCACATCAAGTCGATCTGCTGGGATCAATCTTAAGGAGTTTCAGATATGAGCAGCCCATACCAAAAAGAAGAGCACCGCGAATCCGAAACGGTTGATGATTTAATGCTTCGCGGAGACGAGCCGCATGATGATTCGGACGACCAGGCGCGAACAGCCTCATCCGTCCGTGACATTGCCTCGCGTATCCCTGAATCGCTTAGTGCGATCGGGCGCGACATCAGCCGCACGATTGAGCGAGCCATTTCCGCAAAGGATGATTACGTCGTAGCGGTTAAGATCTCCCCAGAAGCCCAAGACAAACTCGAACAGCTAGTTCAAGCTGGCGTCTTCCGCAATCGCGCGGAGGCTGCCGGTTTCCTGATCGACGAAGGGATCCGGACCCAGGCCGCATTATTTGGCCGCGTGGAACAGAAGCTTGCTGAGATTGAACGCCTGCGCGCAGAATTGCGCGGCATGATTAACGAGAAGCCGGCCTAATCCGGAAACTGTACGGGCGCCCCCTTTAGTTCAAGATAACTGGTCCCCACCGACAGCGAGAGTGCGCCCAAGCAGACCATAGCGAATCGAGACAAACGTGGCAGAAACTTTTCAACTCCCACCAACAACTATCCAACAATTCACGCTAGCAAATGGTCTTCGTGTCATACTAAGCAAAGATCAGGCTGTCCCTGTAGTCTCCGTCGCCGTTTACTACGATGTAGGCTCGCGCAACGAGAAAGAAGGCCGCACGGGGATCGCTCATCTTTTCGAACACATGATGTTTCAAGGATCGGAGAATGTTCCCAAGGCTGCCCACTTTCAGCACATCTTTAATGCGGGCGGCACAATGAACGGAACCACCTCCACCGAGCGCACAAATTACTTTGAAACCCTGCCAGCCAACTATCTCCCGTTGGCGCTTTGGCTCGAGAGCGATCGCATGCGCTCATTGAAGGTGACACAGGAGAATCTGGACAACCAGCGCAATGCTGTCCAGGAAGAGAAAAGACTTCGTTACGATAATCAGCCCTACATTAATGCCTTTCTACGCATTAATGAGCTGATCTTCAAGAATCCAGCCAACGCACATTCGACCATAGGCTCAATGGAGGATCTGGACGCTGCTACAATCGAGGACGTCCGTGAGTTTTTCCGGATTTTCTACGCACCTAACAATGCCGTCCTGAGCATCGTCGGTGATTTCGACGAACAAGAAGCTCGCGCTTTAGTGGAAAAGTACTTCGCGCAGGTTCCCAGCCAGCCCGAACCCCCTTCAGTTGATGTGAGCGAGCCCGGTGAAGTCGCGCGAACCCAGGAAGCCTACTACGACAAGCTTGCACCGGCTCCTGCATTCGTCCTGGGTTGGAAGATTCCGGCTCGCCGGACACCTGATTACTACGCGCTTACACTTGCTGCCGAACTGCTTTTCGAAGGAGACAGCTCGCGGCTCTATCAGAAGCTGGTTAAGGGTGATGAGTCGGTAGTTTCAATTCAGGGAGGTGTGGATGAGCGACGCGGACCATCGGCCTGGTACATTTTCGCGCTGCCAAAACCCGGCGAAGAGGTAGCCGTCATCCGCGGGCAAATCTTCGATGAAATAAAGAGCCTCGGAACGCTGGGTCCATCGAAAGGGGAAATGGAAAAGCTGCGAAATTCCTTAAGCAATGACGCTGTTCGTGGTAGGCAATCGACAATGTATCGAGCTCAACGCCTTGCTGAGTATGCGCTCTATGACGGTGATCCCCATCTCATCGATTCCGAGCTTGATCAGTATTTGCGAATCACTGCTGATGACATCAAGAGCGCAGTGAGTCGCTTTCTCGACGTCGAGAATCGAGTGGTGCTCGACATCATCCCGGCGGTAGTGGATGAGGATGCGGAGTTGCCCGTGACCGCTTCCCTACAATCCTCAGGAGAGGCGAAACAACCCACGGCGCCCGCTCCTCAAATACCTCCTCAACAACCGGCTGTTCCGGCAACGCAACCCGCAGACACAACTAAACAGACTGACACCGGCTCAGGCCCCTGGCATCCGTAAAAATGACTCCACAGGAATCTTTTCGCCTACAGGCCCCCGCGCCCCTCCCTCCCCGACCGATCCACATTCCGCGAGCGTCAGAGACGACGCTGTCGAACGGTCTAACCGTCGTCATAGTTGAAGATTCCCGGTTACCACTGGTCAGTTACCGTCTGGCGTTCCGAGCGGGCGATGCACATGATCCTCCTGAACTTCCTGGGTTAACTGACCTGCTGACGGGACTGCTAACGGAGGGCACGGCATCCTTGACTAGCCGGCAAATTGCCGACGAAGTCGGACGAATGGGAGCCACGTTGAGTTCCGGAGCAAATTCCGACTACACAACTGTCGGCGCCTCATCGCTGACAACTTTCAGCGACAACATCCTCGACCTCGTTGCGGACGTAACTCGCAATCCTTCCTTTCCTGAAAACGAGGTCGACCTGATCAAGCAAAACACGAAGGAAAGCCTCAGACAGCAGAGAGCACAGCCATCCTTTCTGGCGACCGAGATGGTTTCGCGGATAGTTTTTGGTGAACACCCCTACTCTGTGATTGCGCCTACTCTGGAATCGCTGGACGCTACCACCCGCGCAAGAATCGTCGAGTTTCACCGCTCAAAGTTTTTGCCTAACAATGCTGTGTTCGTCGTGGCAGGCGACGTTAGATCCGAGGCTCTCCTTAAGAGGATCGAGAGCTTGTTTGGGGACTGGGAACCAGGAGAATCCCCAAAGGATGATTTTCCTGTCCCTCCATCCCGCTCATCGCGCTCGGCATATCTCGTGGACCGGCCAGGTTCCGCCCAGTCAAATATCGTGATTGCCAACGTTGGAATAACGCGCACCAGTCAGGATTACTTCCCGATGCTGCTTATGCACACGGTGTTGGGGGCTAATGCTTCCTCGCGGCTTTTCATGAACCTGCGTGAGGAGAAAGGCTACACTTACGGCGCCTATTCAAGTCTAGATGCGCGGCGCACGGCGGGAACCTTTCGCGCAAGTGCTGAAGTTCGAACACCTGTCACTGGCGATTCGCTGAAGGAGTTTTTCTACGAGTTGGAAAGGATTCGCACGGAGCCGGTGTCAGAGAAAGAGGTTATGGACGCTAAGTCGTATCTAACCGGAGTGTTTCCTCTGCGCCTGGAAACTCAGGAAGGCCTGATCGACCAATTGGTACAGATAAAAATGTTCGGCTTGCCTGACGACTATCTGGAGACCTACCGCCAACAAATCCATGCAGTGACTACTGAAGAAATCCAGGCCGTCGCGGCTAAATATGTGAGGCCTGACGAGGCTGCGATTGTGATTGTGGGGGATGGCACCGAAATTCTAGAGCAGGTAAAACCTTATGCCGATGCGATTGAACTCTACAATACAGCCGGCAAGCGAAAGGAAAAGGCTTCTGCGCAATCAAATTCCAAGGGAGAAAGCGATGCAACGATGATCGTAGGCGACTGGACGATCGACATCGAAACGCCATTTGGACAAAACATTCCCGCGACTCTCAAAGTCTGGCAAACAGAAGGGGGTCTCGGCGGAAGCATTGCATCCGAGATGGGTGATGCGAGTATCGTTTCAGCTGCACTCGTCGGCACTTCATTCACCGCTGCAATGTCATTCGAAATGGGCGGTCAGGCGTTGGAAGCCACGATTGCCGGTGAAGTTGACGGAACACAGATGGACGGAAGCATCAGCCTGCAAGATTCACCTCCGCTGCTATTCACCGGCACCAGACATCCAAACTAACGGATATCGGGATCGGACGCGCTCGCATCAGCATTTTTACGGAGATAAGAACAAAAAACCGCCCGGCACATTGCGCATGCCGGGCGAAATCACAGGAGGAACCGAGTGTTATGGTGGTCGCTATTTTTTGCGGCCATCCTGATAACCTCGAAGATTCAGATGTGTACAAACGGCGAACCGTTGCTCGTCAGGCGCAAATAGAGAACCACGAGCGGTAGCGACCGGATCGAAGCACACTCACCCGCAAATAAAACCGCAATGAACACCGTTTAGTTTAGGATCCGGTCGCTACCGCTCACGGTTCTGTAGTGAGCCACGACGTTCCAGGCGCTTACTGGGGTTCCTTAGCGGAGTTGAGTTTTCCCACCTGTTTAGCTTCTGCAGTCACCTCTCATACCGCAGAATCATTCCGTTACCACCTACAGCCCAGCCAATCTTCTTGTTGAAGTGGAGTGCGTAAAGGTTGTTCTTAACTGTGGCCTCCTGCTGAATCCAGGAAACACCTGCGTCGTCCGTGCGTAAAATTGTGCCAGAGCGTCCCACGGCCCACCCTTCATCGTCGCTCACAAACTCCACGCTCAGCAACGTTGAACTTATTCCGGCGGTTACGGGTGTCCAGGTGATGCCACCGTCGGTTGTCCTCAAAATGGTGCCGCGTTCCCCCACAGACCAGCCTCTCTTATCGTTGCGAAACTCCGTGTGGTAAAGGGTTGCAGTGGTTCCTGACGTTTGCCGGTTCCAGGTCTGGCCACCATCAACGGTATTCATGATCGTTCCCTCGGCACCGACAATCCAGCCACGGCGATCGTTGTCGAATTCGATGTGGATTAACTCGGATCGGGTTGGCGCGCGCTGCCGTTGCCAGGTTTCCCCTTCGTTATCGGTATAAACAAGAATGCTGTCGATTACTCGATCTCGCCTGCTAACTGAACCAACTACCCAGCCCTTCTTCTTGCTGGAGAAGCGAACGCTGTAGAGTTCTACGGAGGCCCCATCGAACTCGCTCGGAGGAAAACGACGTGCCTCATTCCACTGCGTTCCATTGTCGTGGGTTACGAATATCGTGTTGCCTGCGATCAGAAATCCGTCATCCTTATCCCGGAAATAAATATCGTTAATTGCGGCGTTCGTCGCCACGGTCTGACGGACCCACGTATTCCCACCATCATCCGTACGACCAAGAAAACCGTTGTCGCCACCTACCCAGCCACGCTTGCTATCCAGAAAAAATACCGTATTCAGGTCGCTGGCCGCAGACGAAACTTTGGTCGCAATCCAACCCTGCTGAGCCCGCGCAGCAAACCCTGTAGCTAGCACAACAAGGAATGCTATAGAGCATTGTGTCAGGCCATGCTTGTTTTGAAGTGTCATGCTTACTCACCCCGGGTACGATTGAGAGCCGACTGTCAGACAGCCGCACAGAACTTTTCAGTATCTCCAATCCGATCTTCGGCTCACTGCTTGATATGCTGACCTTGTACATTAGTTTCGACTCGTAATACAAATTGAGCCACGCATCCAAGTCTTATGGATGCATGGCCCAATCGGTGACCGTACGTCGAGACGTTTTACTGACCAGCTGCCGTGATGCGATAAACCTTCCCTTCGTAGACCACGACTATGCGCTCACCCAGCGCGAAGAAGTCCGCCAGGCGTGGCTTCTGTTTCAGCAACGTAAAGTAGTCGTCGCTGCCGAATTTCATCGTAGTCTCGGGCAAATGGGCCTCGGGCTTAAACTCCGCGTCAGTCCAAACGCCTTCACGCAGATAGAAAGTCTTGCCTCCGACAGTCCTGACTGCCGACGAGAGAGAGTCCCGATCGAAACGCTCGGCCTCCTTCTGTTCACGTGCTCGTTTGCTTTGCTGCACGCCAGCAAGACCGGTAGTGGCCTGCGCGTCAGCGGCTTTCATGGGCGACGGTGGTGGTGGAGCATTCGCAGATCTCCGTAATCCGCCGACGACGTTACCGGCGCCTGAAATCCGTGTAACCTCCTGCGGCTGGGCATTGGGTTCAAGGGCAAGATATGAAGTGTACGGCGTAACGATTCCATAGCGAGTTCCCAAGTCCACAATCTCGTCACGAAGCTCTTTTTGCTCGCCGTTCGTGCGAACCTGTTCCATTAACCACCCAACTCGGCGAGTGGCCCAGAGACGCGGCAGAAAGTCGTTCGATTCCGACGCACGCAGAGGAAAACGAAGATTGTTGTAGAGGTAGTTTCGGTTTGCACCGCCAGCGTTGCCGCTCAACTGCAAGCGCACAAAATCCATGTCGATGGGATTGCTGTAACGGCCGATAAGCGTAATCTGCGAACCTCGAAAAAGATCGGGAAGGTCTCGAGGATAAACCAGGTCGGTTTGAACCCCGGCCATGTCGAGCTTCAGATCAGTGAGCACTGGGTAATTCACCTTGGCGAAAAAGTTTGAGACTTTGACTTCGAGATCTTCTTGCGGCTCGACGTAGTCGGCAACACCGCCATTTTCAGCCGCCAGTTTGTCGAGCAAAGCCGTATTGACGTCGTAACCAACTCCGAACGTGAAAAGGCGCACGCCCTGTATTCGTGCTGCACGCGCGTTCTCCACGATTCGAGTGGGGTTGGTCTCGCCCACAGTCGGCAACCCATCGGTCATGAAGATCAACGTTCTGGGACGATTACTCGCTTCAAACTGACGCATTCCAACGAGTAGGGATTGATTGATATTCGTACCACCAACGGGTCGTAGCGACTGCACAAAACTCTCCCCCCGCTTGCGTCCCTGTTCATCGGCTTGAATCATCCTCGTCTCCATCAGCCGTTCTTCACCGGCGAACGAGACTACGTTGAAACGATCCTGAGGACGCAGAATTCTGATTCCGTAAAGCAAAGCCGCCCTGGCTTTTTCCATCTTTCCTGCCTCAGCCATCGAGCCGGACGTGTCCAGTACAAAGACAATGTCCTTGGCCGTGTACTCCTTTTCCGACCAATCGTCTTTCGGGGAAATCATTAACAGGAAATAACCATCTTTGCCGGCGTCACGATGAGTCAGCAGCGTTACGCCGAAGTCTTCGTCCGAGCGCGTGTAAAAGAGTTGAAAATCCTGCGGCTCTTTGCCGGCCTGGGATTCGAACGAAACAACTGAACGGCGCTGTCCATTGTGCTTAACCTCAACTGCATGCGTGGGCGAATAGATATTGCGTAGCGGTTCCTTACTCTCCAACTCGACGCGTCCAGAGACGGAGCCTATCTGAGTCGTCTGCCGACCGCTGCCAAGGGGATAGCGATAAGCGACAGTTCCCGATTCAGCCTTCAGGACCTGAGTGTAGGTGAGTTCGAGCTTCTTGTCTGAATGTGGAGGGATTGGAAAGATGCTGGCTTGAAAAAGGTCTTTGCCGGCGTATTCCAGCAGCCCGGGATCCCGCTGTCGTCTGACAATCTCATCGTAGATACGTCGAGCTTCTTCGCGAGACCGAACCTCACCCACGAGGCGCCGGTCGCCGTCCCAGATAGCAAAC
>JAMQPH010000134.1 GCA_023717605.1 Pyrinomonadaceae bacterium | reverse complement strand
GCTTGCACGCTCCGGTACGATAGCGTGCTGTCTCCGATTGACACTTCTTACAGTATCGCTTCAAGTGGTGTACCAGCAAACTGTCGAATGTTTCGAGCATCGGGGCTTAGTACCAGATATACAACTGACCGCTATCAAGCTGCGTAACGATGAAGTCAAGCCACTTCACGCCACGATCAAGGCGGACATACTGTCGGGCATACTGGGCGCTAGCGGTGGCCTCGAACAAAGTGGAGCCGGTTGCCGACTCCTTGATAGCTACCTTGTGCCCCGCCGCTCCTGGGTTGTCCCAGAGAATAGCTCGCGGGAAAATCGCTAGATTGTTTACCCCAGACCCTCCCCCGGCCTGAAACGATACGACCATCGGAGCGGTAATGACAAAGGGTACAGGTGCAACATTTTCGATGGACTCGATGGCTGCCTTGACCAGACCGGCGACGATGGCGTACCCGGCATTGTTTAGGTGAATATCGTCGGCGTCATAGTAGGTGATGTTATCATTATCCCCGGCATCTCCAATAAGCGCGCTTCCGCCAACATCTGCGATGGCGTTGGCGAAAGAACGCCAGTTAGAGCGGATGCTGGCATTAACCGTCTGTCTGTCCGTCTCAAAGGTTGCTGAGATGCCTGCCGCAGCTCTGGGCAGTATCGTCATAGCCACGACTTTCCAACCAGCGGTGCGCCGGGCCAAGCAGTACGCAGCGTAGTTGGCGTAAGCTACAGCTGCAGATGATCCGCCCACGGCAAGGTCATTGGTTCCACCCCAAGCACATAGCACCTTCTGAGGGCTAGCCGTGTTAAGCTGCCCGTCCACTTGTGTGGCGGCGTCTGACTCCATCTGTATAACGGTCTGTCCAGCAACTCCTGTCTCGATCATTGACCAAGAAGAACCAAGAAGAACTCTCAGCTGTTCTGGATAAGTATTCCCGCCAGTAGAGCCGGTTCCAGAGGTGAGAGAGTCGCCATCGCATAAAATAAATCTTGGAACCTCCAGGGAATATTCCGAAACCAGGAAGTCCTCAACCTCCGAAGCGCTCACCAGAGTGGAGTCATAGACCACAGCGCGGACCAGATCCAATTTGGAAAACAGGGTTTGATTTCCCGCCGATCCGAAACAAATACCTGTGAAACTTGATGTGCCGGAATTCCCAACAACTGACGTGTTACGGTTGACAGAAAGCGCAGACGACGCGCCGTCATATAGGGCGCGTACTAGTCCAAACTGGCCGCCTGTTGCCGTGAGTGCCCCGCCTGGATTGGTCGGTGTAAACGCCGAGCCGGAATATAACGAGTACTGCTGAATCCCCTTATTTGCCGCGAGGTCGGCTGGATACTGCGAAATAACAGTTGCATTCACTGCCTGCCCATCTACAATACGATTCCCAAGTACCCACCGAGTAGGTCTGAAAACCACAAAGACGGTGAAGGGCTGAGGCAAGGCTGTCATTGCTACCGATTCAAGAAAGTCGTCGGAACCGTCGAATTGAAGATAGGGTTTTCCGTTGGGGCCGGCCGTCTTATACAGGGGGCGAGCTGTCAGGGTGGATACCGCATCCTTGCCAGCTTGGGCTTCGGGCAGTGTTCCGCAGGCGTCCCCGTCATTCAGGCCCACAATCAGTGCCGGGTCCCAGTCAGCAACAAGTCCCGTGGTTGGTAGCGCCACTTTGTCGTTCTCCGTTGTGTTCCTACTAGTACCAGATGTAAAGATCTCCGCTGTCGATCTGCGTGACGATGAAGTCCTGCCACCTTACGCCGCCGCGAGGGTGGCCTTTCTTCATGCGGTTGGGTCGCCAGTATTGAGACGCATACTGGGCTCTAGCCGTCGCCTCGAATAGAATCGAGCCCGTGGGAGATTCCTTAACAATTACTTTGT
>JAMQPH010000235.1 GCA_023717605.1 Pyrinomonadaceae bacterium | reverse complement strand
ATCGCCGCTCTCACAACAGCAGTGAGATTAATGCCAAACCACGCCAATGCTCACTACTACTTAGGGCTGGCATTGCAGAAGAGCGGCGATCTTCAAGCAGCAATAGCTGAACTAGGGACGGCTGTCAGGTTGGCACCGGATATGGTTGAACCCTCCCACGCGTTGGGCCGGGCCCTCCTGAAAGATGAAGATCTGGAAGGGGCAATCGAGGCATTCCGAACTGTCATTAAGCTAAAGCCAGATTTTGCGCAAGCCTATAACGATCTTGGCCTTGCGCTAGCTCAAAAGCGTGACCCCGATGGCGCTATCGCTGCGTTCAACTCCGCTCTCAAGCTCGACCAGAATGATCTCGTGGCCCATTACAATCTTGGTATGGTGCTAATTCAGAAAGGTGATTACGCAAGCGCGGTCGTGCAATATCGCAAACTCATCGCGCTTGCACCCAACAACGCTGAAGCTCACTACAATTTGGGATTGGCTCTAAAGCAAAAAGACAAACTTGATGAGGCGGTGGTGGAGTTGAGAAAAGCTGTTGCCTTGCAACCATCATTACCGGAGGCACACTACGTTCTTGGCGTCATATACTTGCAGCAATCCAGACTTGATGATGCCGCACCGGCATTGAGAGCGGCGATAGAGGCAAAACCGGATTATGCGGAGGCCCATTATGCCCTCGGCACAGTACTGCAACAGCAGGGCAATCTCGATGGTGCGATAGCAGCCTTCCAACGGGCGCTCAAATACGCTCCTAATGCGCCGGAGATACACAACACGCTCGGCACTGCGCTCAGCCGCAAGGGCGATAAAGATGCGGCCCGTATCGAGTTTCAGGAGGCGGCGCGACTCAACAAGCTTAAATCAAATGTGCAGGCAGGTGTATTTGCCCTGAACAGCGGCATAGCCCTTCTCAAAGAAGGGAAATTTGACGAGGCCATCGAAAGATTCCAAACTGCTGTTGGCCTCGACCCAACAAATGCGCAGGCCTACTACAACCTGGCAAACGCGCTTCAGCGAAAAGGTCAACGCGAAGCCGCTCGCGCTGCTTATCAAAAAGCCAAGGACCTTGATCCTCGAGTAAAGGCGTTGTCTGAGCCATAGTCCGGAAGTTTAGAGTTCAACCTTTAGGTTGTGGCTTTGCAGTGCGGGCAAGCTAAAGCTTGAACTCTAAACTACCAGCTCTCGGGTAAAGCCCCTGCCTGAGCCATAGTCCGGAAGTTTAGAGTTCAACCTTTAGGTTGTGGCTTTGCAGTGCGGGCAAGCTAAAGCTTGAACTCTAAACTACCAGCTCTGAACGCCGCATCCCTATTTCACCACGCCGCTTCCTTCCCTGATCCTCACTATTTGATTGACCGCCCCATCTTTGACCATTTCCGCCTGACCGTTCGGCCAACGGATTTCTATTTGCACGGCTTTCGGGCTTGTGCCAAGGCCAAAGTGTAAGCGCAGGTCATTGTGTGAGTAGTAGCTGGATTGGCTGGTCACCTCTTGAGTTTGCAGATGCAGGCCGCTCTTCAACTGGACCCGCGCTCCGATGGCACTGCGATTTGATTTTGTGCCGATGAGTTTTATTTTGAGCCAGTTGTTCGTCTGACGATCCTGTTTACTTACGTATTCATTACGCAGTAACAATGGCGGTTCGTTCATATTCATTACAAGAACATCAACGTCGCCGTCATTGTCAAAGTCGCCAAATGCACACCCGCGACTCGATTTGGGAATTAAAACACCCGGACCAGAATGCGCAGTGACTTCTTTATATCGCCCATTTCTGAGATTTTGATATACGAGGCGTTGGGTTCGATGTGGGTACTCCTTAAAGAGCTTTTCAACCTCGGGGTAGACATTGCCGGTGGCAATCATTATGTCGGGCCAACCATCGTTATCGAAGTCGGCGAACCCGGTTCCCCACTGAACATAGCGTGTGTGATCGAAACCGGCAGCTCTTGAGGCATCGTCAAAGAACTCGCGCCCACTGTGCTTGTAAAGTACGGGCAGATCATCGGCGAAATGAGTTTTGAAGATGTCCAGGAGGCCATCCCCATTGTAGTCGCCAATAGCCACACCCATTCCGGCCTGCGCCTGGCCATCTTCGTTATAAGCCGTGCCGGTTTCCAACGCGACATCTGTAAACGTGCCGTCGCGATTGTTGCGATAAAGAGTGCTGGCCGTCGAATCACAGGCCACATATATGTCGGGCCAACCGTCATTGTTGAAGTCGGTCGATATCGCTGTCATCGAATAGCGGCCCTGAACTTTGGCAATGCCTGATTTGTCGGACACATCTGTAAATGTGCCATCACCATTGTTGTGATAGAGAAGATTTGTATCAGTAGGTAAACCCTTTGGTCCACAATTGACGGGGACGCCTTTCCACGTACAATTCGTACCTTTCCCCGGTTCAGGCGCCGTTTCGAGATCGAACTTCAAATAATTTGCCACAAAGAGGTCGAGCTTCCCGTCGCGATCATAGTCGACAAAGGTGCAACCTGAACCCCAACGCGTGCCTTTAGCGCCGAGTAATGCTTTTTGGGTCATGTCTGTGAATGTGCCGTTACCATTATTACGATACAGCGCGTTTTGGCCCCAATAAGTTAAGTAAAAATCTTCGTACCCATCGTTATCATAATCACCGGCGCAAATCCCCGACCCCCAGCCCGAACGCCCCAGGCCTGCTTTTGCAGTAATGTCTGAGAAGCTGCCATTGCGTTGGTTCCGATATAACTTAGTCGTGGGCTCTTTGCCCTTGGGAAAACCTTCGAGGCGAGTTCCGTTCAGGAGCAGGATGTCTACCCAGCCGTCATTGTCGTAATCGAGGAAGGCAACGCCGCTGCCGTTGGTTTCTATGATGAACTTCTTCTGTTCAATACCGCCGTATATAATCGGATCAGAAAGCCCGGCCTGTCCGGCAACGTCTACAAAGGTGACAGGAAAGTCATTTGTCCCAGCATTACTCCTGCCTACCCTAGGGCGCTCAACTGCCGGTCGCGTGTTTCTCTGGCCCAGAGTAGAGAAAGACAGACCAATCCAGACCGTTAGAAGTACAGCGGCAATGAAAAGTCGAGCATTAATTAATTGTTGCTTGATTCGTATGAACACCTTGAAGAGATAGTCGAAGCCCGCATTTTCGACTGCACGGCCTTTAGACGCTGCCCAGGGAAACGATCCACGAAATTACACGAAAAGACACTAAGGACATTTCGTGCTAATTCGTGTGATTTCGTGGATCGTTGTTGTTGTCAAAACTTTTTTCAAATCAGGAGAGTGCGAACTTGTAGTATGGTGGTCCGCCTATTGCTTCTTATCGGCGCTGGTTCGAAGTTGGTCCGCCGTCTCAAATTCTTTTTTTGCCTCTTCTAACCTGTTGGCCTGTTGTAGAACTTGAGCGAGCAGATGATGGCCGGAGAAGTTGTTCGGGTCCATGTTAAGCGCTCGCCTCAGAATGCTTTCAGCGTTCGATAGATCCCCTTTCTTCAAATGAACTTTTCCCAGAACAAGGTAGGGACCACTGAAGTACGGGTTGAGCCAGATAGATTTTTGTAGTGGGGCAATCGCTTCATCCCACTTGAGCTGCCTGGTATAAGCCTCACCGAGCCGGTAATAAGCCATCCCGAACGCCGGATTGATTGCGATTTCTTTTTGCAGAAGCTCAATACCTCGTTCGATGTTAGCGTGAAAAATCGCCAGCTCTCCAAGCAAGAAGTTGACTTGCGGCAGTTTCGGGTCAAGTTCAATTGCCTTTTGCAGTTCTTTTTCGGCAACCTCTTCTAATCGCTGGCGAATCATCATCTGGCCATTGATTAGATAGGCCGGTGCGGAATTTGGTTGAATATTAAACATTCGCGCGAACGCCTCGCGAGCCTTGTCTGGGTTTTGAGTTTGAATGTAACTGAGGCCGAGGACATATGCGATTTCCACATTGTTGGGTGACCACTTTCCAACCTGTTCGAGATAAGGAATAGCCTCTTTAAGATGTCCCAATAGGTATTGAGAGAGGCCAAGCATTTGCATTCCTTGCCGGTGCTGAGGGCCACCTTCAACCCCCTGTTTCACCGCAATCGTGAGGTGCTCGATTGCGCGAGCGTAATCGCTCTTTTGATAATAGGCCAAGCCTAGAAGATGATTTACCGTCGTATCGGTCGAACTAGAAGCGGGCAGCGACCTCAGCATTTCTATGGCTGCATCAAGCTTACCGCCGTTCAGGAGGGCCTGCGCTTGCGCAACCGTGGAAGGGCTCGATCCAGGCTCTGACGTTGGCTGTTGTTCTGTTTGGCCGGCGACGGCCAATGCAAAGGACGCCCCCAACAAGGTCACCGATATCAGATGGCATGTAAACTTGATCACAGTATTAGTTTCTTCACTCATTTTGAATTGTCATATCTCTTCCACTTCCTCATATCCTCGCCGGATGCCGGCTTCAGGCTGATTGCAGCGCCGCCGCCACTCGCCAGGGCGATTTTCAATATGGTTTGGTCATTTACCAGGAAGTGCTGAATCTGGTATGCCATCGGATTGCTTTCCCAATGAGCGTTGGCTGCATCAGTGTAGAGGGTCGCTACATACGAGCGTTTGGGCGCGAGATAGCTCAGGGGAATGTTTACGGAACGCGCTTGTTCATCTGTGATCGCACCGATGTACCATTCGTCTTTGTTCTTAGCTTTGCGTGCGATTGTCAGGTAGTCGCCGGGTTCGGCCTCTAAGATTCTAGTATCGTCCCAATCGACTGCTACGTCCTTGATAAACTGGAACGCATCCATAAAACGCTCGTAGTTTCCCGGTAAATCGGCCGCCATTTGTAAGGGGCTGTACATGGTTACGTATAAAGCCAACTGTTTGGCTAAGGTTGTGTGTACCTGCTCTTTTTTTCCCGTTTGGTAATAGTCGAGCTTGATCTGGAATATTCCCGGCGTGTAGTCCATCGGTCCACCCATCAAGCGGGTGAAAGGTAAAATTGTTTCGTGTTCCGGAGGATTGCCTGAACTCCAAGCGTTAAACTCGTTGCCCCGGGCCGCTTCACAAGCAAGCCAGTTCGGGTAAGTACGGTGCAATCCCGTCGGGCGGACTGGTTCGTGAGCATCCAACATGATTCTGTTTTGGGCCATCTTTTCGGCCACCCTGACATAGTGATTGACCATCCATTGGCCGTCATGATGCTCGCCCCGGGGAATAATCCTGCCCACGTATCCTGTTTTGACCGAGTCGTATCCGTGTTGCTTCATGAAGCGAATGGCTTGGTCCAGCCGGCGTTCGTAGTTAGTCACCGAGGCTGAAGTCTCGTGGTGCATGATAAGTTTGACGCGTTTTGAAGATGCGTACTGTTGCAGTTCGGTGACATTGAAGTCGGGATAGGGGGTTACGAAGTCAAACACGTCTTCTTTCCAGTTACCAAACCAATCTTCCCAACCGACATTCCAACCCTCTACCAGTACACCATCGAAGCCGTGTTGGGCGGCAAAGTCTATATACCGTTTCGTATTGGTGGTCGTGGCGCCGTGTTTACCATTTGGTTTCAGGCTTGCCCAATCGGTTTCAGATAGTTTTATGTTACCCACGTCGGCGTAGTTCCAGGTGCCCGTCCCGATATGCATTTCCCACCAAATTCCGACATATTTCACTGGCTTGATCCAACTCACATCCTGGATTTTGGAAGGCTCGCTCAAATTCAAAATGAGCTTGGAAGCCAGAATGTCCACCGCCTTGTCGCTCACCACAATCGTGCGCCAGGGAGTTTTGGCCGTGGCTTGCAGATACGCTTTATTTCCAACCGCATCAGGTACCAAGTGCGAAGACAGACTAAACGTCTCTTTGTTTACCATCAGATTCATCGCCGGATAATTGACCAAAGCCGCTTCGTGGATGTTGATGTATAACCCATCCGAGGTTTTCATCATCAACGGAGTCTGTACGGCATTGGCAGCAATGATTGATCGGGCGGCAATCTCCTTCGCGGCGTTACCCCTTGTGGCATCTATCTCGCTGAGTTTTGTCGTTGAGTAGGTGTACTCGTTGGTGTCGTAATCACCCGGAATCCAAAAGGTTTTATGGTCGCCCGTCAGGTTGAATTCGGTCTTCTCATCAGAAACGATGAAATATTTCAATTCGCTTTGTTCCGGAAATTCATAGCGAAATCCTAAACCATCATTGAACAAACGGAACCTGATGATCATGCTTCGGTTCTTGTGGGCCGCCTGTTGAAGCGTGACAACAAGTTCCTTGTAATGGTTACGAATCTGCTTCACTTCTCCCCATACTGGCTCCCAGGTTTCATCTTTCTGCGAGGTGTCCGTTTTAACTATGGTGAAGCCTTTGGTAAAAGCGGGTTGGTCTTTCAATTCAATTCCCAGCTTGCTCTTTTGCAGGACCAGCCTTCCTCCGAATGAAAGCTGCTGGGTGGGTTCACCATCGGCGGTCAACGCGAACGAAAGAGATAATCTGCCATCCGGTGACTGTATAGTTTGAGCAAAGGCACTAATGCTGGAGAGCGAAATGAAGAGGATCAATACGGCTATTCTCAAAATGTTTTTACTCCTTCTCTGCTTGTCTTTTAGCATTTCTGGCATTCTTGCACATCTTCTATAAGCCTAACCTCTGCCGGTTTATTATTGTCGAATTCTCTGGCGACATTTGGACACGTCAGCTGTTAGCGATTGTCATGCGCGGCCGTGCCGCCGAAAGAGACAATGTAGCCGTCAGGGTCTTCAATGTAGAAATCCTTCGTGCCCCACGGCGTCACTTCCAGCGGCTTGAGGATCTTGGCGCCATTGGCGACACACTGTTCGTAGAATGCCTCGATGCCGTCGACGCCCGCCGAGGCATCGACGTGCCCGTTTTCCCGACGATGCTGGCGCTCGGCCGAATTCTTGGGCGCTTCTTTCAGATGCAATTCCAATCCATCCAGACAGCCGATAGCGTAGAATCCGCCCCACGGCTCGCCGAAACGGAAACCCAGCCTCTGGTAGTACGCGATAGAGCGCTCAAGGTCCTCGACGAGGAACTGCGGAGCGAGCGAAGTGACACGCGGCTTGGTTTGGTTCGTCATGGTATACGGTTTCCTTTGCCGGGCTAACGCCCGAATTAACCGATGCAAAGAGTCTCTTTGCATTAGCTTGTCATTCGAATACCAAAATGCTCTCGCAGTATGCCTGCGTACTCTTCTTGACTCGTTAAGATTCGCTCTTGTCGCCCGCCATTCTTAGACGTTGTGATCAAACGCATCTCGCTCAGGGTGATGCGCCCTTCCTCGGTCGCCCGCGAGCAGATGCGTGCTCTGGTAAAATGCGACTGCGGAGAAGTCTGGTGGTAGCGGCACATCTCGGCATAGTCAGTATACTCATGGGGCTGTAAGGTAAAACGATACTGGGCCTTCCACTCTTCCCCATTATCACGCTGCGCCAGAATCAAATGAGCACCATCGGGAAGAATGCGGTAGGCGCGTTCACCGTCCACTTGCTCGCCCCGGTCATCGAGCAGCAACGGCTCAAGGAATGAATCTCCAAAGCCCACGTCCACAAGCCAACGCCGATCTAACGAAACCATCAGCACCATGTGGTCGAAGTCCGGGCCAAAGCCGCCTTCTGCATTAGCAACTCCGGCTGACAACATAGCGACATCAAAGCCCAGTTCACGCAATAAGGCGGCAAACAGACCGTTGGCCTCATAGCAGAAGCCGCCGCGTCTACGCTCAACGATCTTAGTAAACAGAGCTTCATCTTCAAGAACAATCGGCTCTTTAGCATGAATACTTAGATTTTCAAAAGGCACGGCCAACAGATGCGAGACTTGTAACTCACCCAGGGTCTCAGCAGTAGGAGCAAGCGAGCCATGATAGTTGATTCGTTCGAGGTAAGCCTTGATGTTCAACTAAATCTCTCCTCTAACTCTTCAAAACGCTGCAACGTGAGGTTAGGCCGATTTCGCCATCAATTACTCCTGTGAGGTTGATTGCCCCTCGCTGCGGAGCAAGGGCGTTTTCGTGTAGGAGGTGGGCACAGAAACGATCGGGTCGTCCAGCCTCGCATCAGTCCTGCGGCGACCCACGAGGCGTACGTAGCCGAGGTAGCTGCCGCGATCGGCTTCCACTGCCTGGATTTCGGTGACGTTGTCCGGGGCGACCGCCCGCTGCCAGTCCAGCCAGGACTGCCATCCATCCGGCATAGTGTCGGCCAACTCGATGGTCATTATGCCGGTCCGCTGCCAGTGCTCCTGCCACCACGCTGTCGAATGCAGGCACCACATGCTCGGTTCCCACCATTCCCGAAGATGGCCGGGAATGGGGCCCTTAACATCTCGCATCAACCCGGCGCCCGCGATCCCTAACGGGCCGCCCGGTTTCACGAACCGGGCCAGATAGTTCAGATACAGGTCATCGGTCCCGTAGTAAACGAACGAGTCGATGCTCACGATAGCGTCGAAAAAGTCCGTGGCGAACGGCAGCGACCGTGCGTCTGCGTGGATCGGGAAGACGTCATTCTCGACGCCGGCGTCCCGGATCCGCTGGAGATTCTCCGAGGCGCTGAACCATAAGTCCGTGGCCCAGACCTGCACGCCGAACTCGCGGCAGAGAAAAACTGATGATGCGGCCCGCCCGCAACCGAGGTCGAGCACGCGCATGCCTGGCCGCAGGTCGAGCGCCTCGGCCAGCCACTCGGTCAGCCATAGCGCATTGGCTCCGCCGCTCGCACTGGCAATGACCCATTCGGGGCGGTACTTCGACGAGCGGGGAAATCGCTCCGAGACTAACCAGTCGTCTAAAGGTATGCACATCTCTGGTATCCGCAGATTACACAGATTAGAGATTTCGGATTTGGGAATTCGGATTTCGGATTTCGTTCTATCGATATAGTGATCCTTGGGTATCGGCCAGATAAAAGGGGCTGTACTTGACCAACACAAAATCCGAAATCCGAATTCCCAAATCCGAAATCTCTAATCTGTG
>JAMQPH010000230.1 GCA_023717605.1 Pyrinomonadaceae bacterium | reverse complement strand
TGAGTTCAAGATGTAAGCTGATTTATAACCATTATCTCTAAGCAGCCTTTCTTCCGTTTCAACTCAAAACGCAGCACTCATAACTCATCACTTCTTTAGTAAGCGCCCGTAGCTCAATGGATAGAGCACCAGACTACGGATCTGGGGGTTGGGGGTTCAAGTCCCTCCGGGCGCACCAACGAATCAACAGGTTGCACGGTCCTCGCCACTCCTCCCTGTTCGTCAGCCACACTTTCAGCCACAGTTTGAATCAGACCCGCAAGGCTGCCCAGGTTGACGGATTCCTGCAGATGCTTGGGTGACAGGTGCGAGTATTTCAAGGTGGTGTCGAAATCCCGATGGCCCAACAATTCTTTGACGGTCAGCAAATCCGCACCGGCCATGACTTTTCTTGACGCGAATGTATGTCTGAGGTCGTGCCAACGCGAGTTTTGAATCGCTGCGCGTCGCAAGCCCACTCTGAACACGTTCCGCAAGAATGAGTCGGGACAGAGGGGCTTCAAGGGATCTTTTTTGGATGGAAAAACAAATGGGGAACTGGCAAAGGTTCCGAACGATCTCAAGATCGTTTTTGCCCCTTCGCTCAACGGGACATGGCGGGTTCGACCACTCTTCGACATCGGGATGGTCGCGACGCCATTCTCGAAATCGACACGCCTCCACTCCAAGGCAAAGAGTTCGCCTTGCCTCATTCCCGTTTCAATCGCGAAACAAACCCATGACCACGCCCATGGGGGCAGTACGGCCCGTAGGCGCGTCAGCTCCGCTTCGCTCAAAAATCTCGTCCTACTTTGTTCTGGGAAAAATTTGATTTCCGAAGCCGGATTCCTCTGGATCTTGCCGTCTTTCGCGGCGAGCGCGAGCACGTGACGGATAAAGCTAAAGTAACGGTTTATAGTGGCGTCTGCCCAGTGGCGTTGTAGCTGCCTCGTCTTGTTGTTGAGTGTCGTCTTCGCTCGCATGCGCGATTGAGCCCGGCGGAGGTCCTCGCTTGTAAGCTCCACGAGGAGCCGACCGCCCAGATACAACGACCAAAAGCGGCCGTACTGCACCTCATTGCTTTTCCCTTTGTTCGTGCAATCTGCAAGGTATCGTGCGATCCACGCACGCAACGTCACGTCCTGTTTCGCGGACTTCCGAGGGAAAAAAATTCCTTCGCGAATTTCGGCTCGGTGTTGCGCGTGCCGCAAGACGGCCTGACTTTTTGTGTCGCATGCTTCGACCCGTTCACGACCATTTTCAAACCATCTCGCCCACCAGCTCCCCCTCCGAAACAGAACTCCTCTCACTTTCCTACCTGTGTGTTTTGGCATGAGCCTTCCCTCCTTTTTTGTGTACGCGGGCAACCGTCTGCTTATGCGCAGCGCTAGGCGGCTTCGTACCTTTCGTTCGGTGGTGCATTTTCTTGCGCCGGGGACGGCTCCACCATTGCCAGGTACAGGCCGACGAACACCGGATCTGCGCCTTGTTGTTCGACGTATCCACAAACCAGCGGTGGCAGACCGGGCAGCGCTTGAGGTATTTCCATTCGCGGTCGTGAAAGTAGAACAGCCACAGATGCCAGAGTACCGTCCCCACAGCATCGCGTGAACTGACGATGGGGTGACGGTGCGCCTTCCCCGCCTCGACCGCCATGTTTACGGGGTGCTGTACCGCGTGGATCATGAACGTCTTGCGGGCGCGAGACAGTGAGGACGCGGATACGATGCTTTCTGCCAGCTTCCAACCCAGATACTCCTCTTTGAGGACGGGCGGATAATCTCGGCTTTCCGCATCATGCTGAAGTACGGGTAGCTCATTGAGACGGTCTGCGATGATCTGGAGCCCAGCTCGCGGAGACTTTAAGAGGCGTCTCCTGCGTATGAACGTGTGACGCTCGCGTACAAATTGCAAATTTGTTTTCCCCGCCTTCGTGGCCTTCGTGGCTTCTCGCCCCCGCATCAATAGGCCTCCTGATGAGATGTACAAAGTACACTGTGTTATGTACAAGCTACTTCTATTGAACTTAGATCGCAATCTATCGTACCCTCTCACTCGTTGTCAAGCATCGCCATATAGGAGGACTTGAGATGAACGACACGATGAACGACGCACCACTAGATGCCATGCACCCGGTGTCGGAGGCGGCACGGCGCTGGGGGGTGAAGAAAAGCACGGTCCGGCGCTGGATTTATGAGAAGAAAGTTGACGTGTATCGCCCTGGGCCGAGGTCCGTGCGAATTAGTGAACGAACGGTCCGAGAGCGATTAGCCCGCGGGTTTTCGCCGGCGGCACAGCGATGACACGCGACGATCTTTTGCCTCGGCTTGAAAACGTGCGCCGGCGTGGTGGTCGCGACGTGGCGAGCTGTCCGGCGCATCCGGACAAGAACCCGAGTTTGCAAATCACAGAAGGCCAGAAGGGATTACTGCTGAGGTGCTGGGCCGGATGTTCCGTCATGGAAATCTGTAAAAGCCTCGGCATCGACCAACGCGATTTATTTTATGACGCATGCGACTCCGCCGCTCGCGGACAACGACCCACTCCGAAGCCCCCAAAGCTGGATCGTGCGGCCCTGATGTGGCGCTACGAACTGGCCGCCCTCGATCTTCGATTGCGGGCGGAACGGATTGTTGAAGCGGGGAAACAGTTGGACGTGGCCAGCCTGAGCGATGACGAACGTGATCGGGCGATTGCGCATGTGGCCCAAGTTCATATCGATGTCGAACGAGCGGAACTGTTCGAGCACGTCGCCGATACGCTGCGAGAGCGAGATTTTACCGAAAGGAACACCCGTGCACGACAAACTCGCGTTGCTTGAGAAGGAAGCCAAGAGTCCACTGGGGCCGCAGTCGCACAATGGCGACCCGCCATCGGAGACGCCGCGTCTGGCCGATTTGCTGGATGAACTGGACGTACTCATCCGCCGCTTCGTGCAATTACCGAAGGCGGCACTGTCCATACTCCTCGCGGTCTGGCTGGTTGGAACCTACACCTTCCACAAGTTCCGCTATTGCGGCTACCTCGCGTTGAGAAGTGCCACGCCGCGCTGTGGCAAGACCTTGCTCATGCGAATCTTGAGTCAGTCGGCGAATGGAACGCCGTCCATCACCTCCCTCCCAACCCCCGCCGTGTTATTCCGCTCTACGCGCCCGGTCCTGTTGCTCGACGAAGTGGACAAGCTCCGCAATGTCGACAAAGAAAAATATGGCGAAGTGCTGGCCGTGCTGAATTGCGGCTTTGAGAAAGGCGCGGTCATTGAGCGATGCAATCGCAAAACCTTTGACGTAGAGAGCTATAACGTCTATGGCCCAAAAGCCTTAGCCGGGATTGAAGGCATTGCCGATACCCTGGCGGATCGAAGCTTTCAGATTCAGATGGAGCGCAGCGCCCACCGGATGCCGCGCCTGAATCTCCGCAAGATGGATGACCTCTTCGTCCAGCTTCGCGCAGGCTTGCAAGGATGGGCAGATGACCACGGTGACCAGATTGATGAAGTTTATGATGGTCTGCCCGATCAACTCGACTGTCTCGACGGGTTTGATGACCGCTTCCAAGATATTGCCGAGCCGTTGATCGTCCTCGCTACACTGGCAGATGCCGAACGGCCCGATGGCCCGGCGATTCTGCCTCGACTCCTGGAAGGACTGAAAGCCGCCGCCGGACGGCGTGAACCGTCAGGACGTGAACGCCAGATCCTCGCCTTCTTGGACATTGCCGCGAGAAAGTTGGGAGAGGCGGACGAGGTGTTCGTGCGTTCGGCGGACCTGCTGGCCGACTGTGCCACGATTGAAGACCTCGCGTTCATCGAGACAGGCCGGAAACTCGCCGGGTTGTTGAAACACTTTGATCTCTGCCCCAGCTTCAACCCTGCCAAGACCGAGCGGGGGTACTGGATTAAACAATTCTGGATTACGACCTGGCGCGGACGCTATCCGAAGACGGGAGACGCATGACCCCTCTCTCCCCCCCCTGTGAACCGTCCGAACCGTCCGAAACCTGTTCCAGGAACGGCGATGATGGAGTTTTCAAAGCGTCCGATCATCCGTCCGGCGGACGCTTCCCTATCCGTCCGGTGTCAGAGGCCGGACGTATATCTATCCGTCCAGCGGACGCATTCCGGACGCTTTGGAAATCACAGCATTCCCGCTCTAGGCCTGGAGTTCGGACGCTTCGGACGCTTTGAAGGGGGGGGATAAGCCTATATGCGCAACGATGACCTCGTGCAACGGGCGCTCTTACTCCTGACTCACCCGATCGGGAGGGGGCAGACGATCGCGGCCTCGGCGCAACAGCCGGCGCTCGACCAGGCCCCGAAGGACTCCACCGTCCACCCTGGCGAGCCGATTGAAGCGCAACGGACGGGCACGGACTGGCGTGCAGCCTGGCGCGAGTTGGCAGCATCGACCTCCGGTATCGAGAGCCGGGACGATCCCCGCTACGACAAGGTGATGCGCTGGATTGACGCGGCGACTGTGGCCGAGATGTTGGACTGCTGGCCGGCATTCTGTGAGGCAGCGCAACAAATCAAGATCATCATGCGGGCAGAATCGTGAACCATTGGCTTCAAAGGAAACTGTTCACCTGCCCACAGTGCGGGGTGCGCTACCTGCATGATCGGGCCTACCATCACGCCCTGTTCCTGTGTCCCGCACGGCGGACCACGATGTCCCCGCTGTCTACGCAGCCACGAGGCGGAACAGAGTGAGGAAGCGCGATTGAGTGCGAGGGAATGGTTGAGGAGAGGGTATTTGCGCTGTCCACGGATGCCATCGCGTGCACAAGAGCAGCTCGGAGAGACTGTTTTCGTAGTCGATGCCGAAGGAAATCACGCGAAGGACATTCCGGCGACACGGCGAGACAAACGGGGGATATTTTTGCTTCAACCGTGGTCGCCACCGTGGCCATGGTGACACCGATGTTGCAAGCCCTTGAGCGAATAAGGCCTTCGGACCTTAGCCCTCAGATTCCGCATCTGTTTGAGCGGGGCCGGGAGGAATCGAACTGCGCTGTTCAGTGATGGTTCGAGGCTGGCTGTCCCGGCACTGGCGGGGTCCGGTTGCAGTGGGCATTGAAGGCTCCCAACCGGATTCTCCCCCTCGATTATGAACATGAGCAAAGGAGAGCACGGCATGTTCGGGATAGGCAACAAATTCGGCGGAAACAGACGGAGCGCCACGATGATTGAGAAACGCCAGGCGGAGAGCACAGTGCCACTCACCGACGCACGGTTGACCCTTGAACGCGCCGGCAAAGCCCTCGAAGCGAAGAGCGATGAACTCACGGCGGCCCGTTCTCGGGTCGTAGAATTGGATCGGCTGATCGGGGAGAAACTTTCTGACGATGAAAACGCCGACAGTGACACCGCCCACCGGCAGAGTATGCTCGCCCATATCCAGCAGCTCGAATCGGTCGTCGCGGTCCTCCTACAACGGAAAAACGAGGCCGAAGCCAGCCTCCAACGTGCGAAACAGGCCACGCAAAACGACAAGGTCGACGCCGCAAAGGCGCGTCTGAATGCGCTGGGTCCAAGAGCGGATGAGGTCTTCGCAGCCGTCAAACAGCTTGCCACAGACCTGGCGTTCGCCGCCGAAGAGTTGCGTGTGGCGGGCGGGAACGAGAAACACTCGTATGGGGCGACCGAGATCCGGGGACAATTTGATCTGTTCTTTGGTCTGGCAAAACACCCCTTAACGAATAATGGGCACGTCCCAACCGCGTTTATGAAATACAAAAACTTTTCTGACTGCCTCACGGCAGTCTGCGCTATGAGGGTCAAGCCGTGAACAAGGAGCTGAACGATCGCCAGCAGCGATTTGTGGAATTCGTGGCTCGCGGTCTGTCCGCACAAGAGGCCGCCAGCAAAGCGGGCTTCGCACCCAGTACCGCTCGGAAGGCCAGTCGATTACTGAGGCATTCGCTTGTGGCTCCGGCCATTGCCCAGATCAGAGCGGAGGCACGCAAGCAGTCCTGCTATTCGGTGGTTGAAGCGATGAAAGAGGCGGAAGAATGTTTACGATTCAGCAAGGAACACAAACAATGTATGGCGTATGTGCGGGCCGTGGAACTGCGCTCGCGTTTATCGGGCTTGCTGATCGACAAGGTGGAGATCGTGTCGGTCGATTTGACCAAGGCCCTGGCCGAAGCGGAACAGAGAGTCCTCGGCCCGATCGATGTCACGCCGGCTGGCGCAGCGAGCTGGAAGCCTCGCATTGCTGGCGACTCGAATGGACAGGTGGCAAATGCCGAAGCCGGCACCCGATGAGGGGGGGGGTATGGGGGCCGGTACCCATGAGAATCGGTGGCGCACATTCAGACAGCAGTACCTCCGGTCCATCTGGCGCTGATTCTGTATTATTTTTTTCACAAAGTCCGCGAACCGCGCCTCGCCGTGAAAACCGGCGCACACAGTTCAATTAGGACGAGCGATCGACAGAGGGCGCGACCGGGAGGCCGTGGGGAAATCGACCGCTGGCGGACTGTTTCAGCCTCCTGATATTTTGAAAAAATTATTGTAGAAGGCCCATAGGGGCCCACACGAAAGGACACCCTCATGACTGACCCCAGCACCCCGGCCACTCCCGCCACGCCGACCGTCACGCCATCTGCGAGCGCCGCAACGAGCGCCCCACCTGCCGTGACCGCGCCCGGCACCGCATTGGACATCGCGCACATGCTGCACAGCAACACCATCAACGCCGAGCAAGCGGGTCGCTTATCGAAGGCCGGGAACGTGTCAAATCTGGACGTGGCCCGCGCCCTGCACACCTTGCACCAGATCGGCGACGCGCAGCCGGATACGCGAACCGCCGAGGCTAAGCAATTCGACGCGGCGTACCCTGTAGCCAAAGAATCCGAGTTCAATCCGGTCCAGTACTATCCCCCCGGCCAGGCGCCCGCCGTGCTCCCGCAAGAAGTCCAGATCTTCGACGCCAACCGGCGCGCGTGGATGGGCCCTGAAGGGGCGGGCCTGTCGGTCGAAGCGGGCAACGCGATCGAGAGCACCATGTCCCGCGTGCTGCAAGAGACGAAGGGCATGAACGACGACCAGTTGGAAGGCTACCGCCAGAGTCAGCTTCAACTGCTCCAGCAGGCCCATGGTGACGAACTGCAGGCGCGGCTGAAATTAGCGGACGACATGATCGAGGAGCTGGAGCTCCGGCGACCTGGCTTGTTCGCGCTCTTGGAAACGAAAGGCATCGGCAAATCTGCACTGGTGTGGAATCTGTTGTTGAGCCATGCGCCGATCTACCACGCGCGCAAGGGGTGGTAAGCGGGCCACGGCTGCGTCAATCACCGAGTGCAATCCGTTGTTCTAATGTTCTTCACGCGCGCGGGTAACTCGATGGGCATAGCGGCCCCGACTGCGCGTCTGCGGAGAGAGGGAGCAGGAGCAACGTGAATAGGATGAGGAGACGCATGGGGCACCTCCGTGGTGAGCAGGCTGTAGCAGCATAATAGCAGAGTCAATCGTCGCGAGCGCACTGAGGGTTCGAACGACCACGGTATATTAGGCCACTCGTCTGATAATGAACTCGACTCCAAGATGGACTTCGTCATCCTGATAGTCCGGCTCACCACTGGGGAGTGCCGCAACCTGCTCTTGTCGGGCCAGACGATGCTGCTCGGTCACGGAGTCGTGAACATACCCGCAATTCACACAACGCAGGCTGCGCGCCCACATCTGCCCAAATTGGCTCGCCATGTCGAGGAAGTGGTCTTCTACCGTGAGACCCGAGCAACGTAAGCAGTTCATGATCGCCCTCCGTGGTGCAGGCTGTGGATCTCGTCGATACTGGAACAAGCCTAGCGCACACCATGGCCGGCGACAGACCGAAAGGAAGTACCTCGGAAGTAGGCTACCTGGATTGAGAACGTGGAACCTGAGACGGAAGACCCTGTGAGGAGCGCGTGATTGGCAGGCCGTACTGGCTCTACTTCCCCTTGGATTTCTCCCGGTACTTTGTCATGAGATCGCGGAGAACCGAATGACACTGGGGGCTCAGTCATGTCTCGTTCAATGACGCGAGGTGAAATAGAGCTCGGTGAGGCCCACGGCGAGAAGAAGCGCGTAACTAGTAACGCTAATAACAACGCTTCGCCATCGTTCACTCACTGTACGGTTACTTCCCCTTCGGCAGGAGGCCCTTCTTCGCGTGGAACTTCTTCAGCAGATCGCGGAGGCCTTCCCCGACCAATTTGTTTATGTCTTCTCTTTCACCAATGCACGCGCCAGCATCAGTTTCCATTCTGGCCAGCTGCGTTCAGGCGCCTCAATCACACGTTCTGCGGCCTTTCGTAGCTCCATCAGATCATGTTCGAGCTGCTCGGCCTTGGTTCGCCACGCAGCGCCGTCGTCTCCCTTCGCACTCTTCAGGCGGTCGACTTCGGCTTGGAGTTGGGCAATAGCCGCATCGCGTTCCAGTAGTGGCGTCTCGTCTCCTGCGACGGTCGGTTCACAGGAGGCCCTCTCCGCAGGGGGCTCGACAAGACGGACCGGCGTGCGGTCCGCCTGACTAAACGTCACAGGGGGAGCCGGGATGCGGGCGTGGAGCCACCAGAGCGCCAGGCCATTTAAGCCGATGATGATGGCGCATAACCAGATAATGAGCACGATCGGTCGGTGCAGCGGGTGCATTTCCAGTCTCCTTTCAGTTCGTTCCTCAGTCATTGGATCCTCCTCCTCTATCCATCGGCTATCCATCGGCTCTTCCTTTCCCTTTCGGCCGGAGGTCCTTCTTCTCTTACTGAAGGTGCATATCTAGGGCTTGCTGCATGAGCGTTTTAATCAATGTCCCCGAGATGACCTAGGTGCGGAGCATCTCAGAGAGTGCTTGCACTGTCAACGGCGCATTGCCCTCACTGCGGTTATTCACCAGCACATCGACGTGACGGGGTATCGTCAATGGTTACAAGGGGTTTCGTTTGTCTCGTTGGTTTGCGTAGGGTGCCGGGGGGTGGTATAAGGCTGCTCGCGGGCACAGTTACGGGCACATCATTCCGACCCCCTAACGCCGCGCTATCGCCCGCTCGTGATAGGACATGAGGCCGACGCTCAGCGCATGCTTGGGCATATGTCCACGTAAGAGCATGGAACACTGAGACGTTCCCTATGATGTCTTCCTCAACCTGCTCTCTCGCGCACGTGGTATCCCTGCATCATGGTAGCTTCCCGTCCACGGACAGTGATCACACGCGGCCAATCCATTGGTCGCCTGCAGGTCAATGGAGCCGCATTGAGGACAGTGCGGAACCATCTGCATGAGTTCTTGGCGCTCGCTCATCCAGACTGGTTCTCTACGAGGTACGCTCTTCACGATCTACCTCCATGTAAGGCTTATGAGAGGGATCGACGCCGTCTGGATTGATTCCTGGGCGCAGGGCCCGCAATAGACGACGTGCAATTCAGTAGAATCTAGAAGAACACAGAGGGGGGATCAGTCTGCGATGGGCTTGACAAGTAGCGATGATGCTTGTGGTCGAAGCTGGTGCACTCTCGATCTGAATTCATTTCCAAACCTCGTACCAGATTACTGAGGAACTCCTTGAACAGGAAATCCTCAGATTACTGATTACATCCACTACCCTAGACCGCGAGAAAGAGGCTTGTCAATCCTCTGCGGATGAATAAGTTCTCGCAGTGGTTTCATTTCCTCTCAAGCCAGAACCGTGTCAGAAGCGGTGTCTGTCCAGAACCAGGGTCAAATGGGGGAAGAAGCTTGTGTCTGTCTCTCCCACCTGTGGGACCAATGGAGGCAGGGCGCATGGCGTCCACTTCACGATGACGTGGGTAAAATGGAAACCATTTCCCCATCCTCGGCCCTTGTACCGTCCTTCGCATCCCTCCTACAATACGCCTCCCTACGAGGCTCCTATGCCCGTCTCGATTCGTCCCTCACGCAGCGGCATTTCTCATCTGAGGACTGACATGAAATTCAAACTTGTGTTCGCGTTGTTTCCGCTCATCTTACTTGGAACTCCCATCTACGCACAGATCGATCAGAGCCTTTGCAAGCAATGTCTCAAGGCAGCTCAGGATGAGTTGAAACAGTGCCTCGATGAGGCCATTAGCCAAGAGGATAAGGTTTCTTGTGCTGAGAAACAGGAAACACAAACGAAGGCGTGCACTGACGGTGAGTGCAAAATTGAAAGGGCGGCGGAAAGTGGGGATAAAAGCGAAGCCGTTCCCGCAAAGAAATAAAGGTCGGTCCCGTCTGCGGGCCGATCCTGTGTTCCCTTACGACGGATAGACTTTGGTATGAACTGGACGACCGAACCACCCACCCAACCTGGGGCCTCTTGGTTTCAGCGTGAGCCCACATCGAGGGCGATGCTGCTAGAAGTTCGTATGATGGATGGGCAGTTGACGGCGTTGTGGCCCAACGAAGACCAACCAGTCGCTAAGTTGAATGGCCACTGGAGAGGCCCGATACCGCCATCAACGGGACCGGGACGCCGATAGTATGGACAAACACGAGAACAATATGATCAGAAGCTTGCGAACATCGAAGGACAAGAAAGCAGCTGTGGGATGCGTGCATCGATCCCACCCATGGCCCATTGCTTCCCTCGAAGACTGAAGAGGAACTGATTGGGATTGACATTGGATTGAAAAACGACCTCGCCGCAGTGGTCCGCGTCCCCCGGCGAGAGAACAAGATCGTGCTCGGCTCCTATAGGCGTGTCTTCGATGAAGGAGGACTTATGCTCAACAGAGGTTTCCGTAAAGCCATGCGAAGAATCTCTATAAGCGTGGTTGTCATAGTAGGAGTTCTCGAAGGAATCAGCCCTCACTGGGCGGATGCGGCAACTTTCACCGTAAATGCTTCTGTTGACGACCCGGACGCCAGCCCGGGTGACGGGTTCTGTTCCACTGTCGCAGGTAGGTGCACACTTCGAGCAGCAGTTCAGGAGGCCAATGCAATCGCCGGCAAAGACACGATTAATATACCGGCAGGTACCTATACTGTGATTAGTCGAATACAGGTCCAAGACAGTGTCGATCTATTCGGCGTGAACGCAGCGACAACGATTGTCAGCGGTGGATCAGCTCACCCTCTCTTCCAAGTTATGCCGAGCGGCACTGTCAACATACATCGGATGACTCTTAGCAATGGGTTTGGGGGCCTCACGGTACAAGGAGCAGCGCTGTACAACATGACAGGAGCGACGACACACCTGTGGGATTCGATCGTGCGTGACAATGAGTCCAATGTCTTTGGCGGTGGAATCAGTAATTTGGGGTACCTTTATATTATTCGGTCGGAGATCCGGAATAACCGCTTGCCCGCAGGGGGCGGCGGCGTGACCTCCGCAGGGGGCGGTATCTTTAATGCCGGCACCTTAGAAATTGCGTGTAGTGCTGTAACCGAGAATTTTGCCACACGAGGCGGCGGCATCAACAACAATAATGGAATACTAAAAATTAAGGAGTCCACAATCAGCTCGAACCGGGCGTTGGGAGGTGGTGGAGGCATCCGCAACGTAGGAGACAGCCGTCTCTATATCGCATCAACTACGGTCACGTTAAATCGCGGAAACGAACCTGGTGGGCAAGGCGAGCCCAGGAGAACCGGTGCCGGAGTCCAAACCATTGCACCCGCAACCGTCTGGATTGGCAGTTCAATCCTCGCTGGCAACATAGACAATCGGGGCAGATTAAACCCCGAGTTCTCTCCGGATTGCTTTAGCGACATGCCGGGCAATATTGTGAGCATGCGATCTAATTTGTTTGGGGTGGTTAATAATCAGTGCCCCTTCCGCGATTCCATCACAGGGACCAATACGAGTTTCGACCTGAAAGGGACTGACACCGTACCGCTTGATCCCAAACTGGATCCTATCTCCAGTAGTGCTGGCTCAATTCGTGTCCATGCACTGCAAGTCGCTAGTCCGGCTATTGATGGCAATACCGCCACGCCAAATTCTGGCATTTTTTCCTGTGACTCGATCGATCAACGAGGAAGTGCTCGGCCAATTGATGGAGACGTAAACGGACAAGCCGCCTGTGACATCGGCGCTTTTGAGCGCCAAGTCTCCTCGTCAGCCGTCAACCTCGCGGCATGCGATGCACTGCAATTCGCTGTAGGAGATACAGCCAGTCCAATGGCTCCAGGCAGTCTGCAAATACGTTAGCAATCGACCGTTCGGCTGTGCGCTGGATGTAGTATCGGCTTTTAACGGCTTTCCAATTCGGTCGCACTACTGCGCTGTGCTCTATTTCATAAAGCCGATGCTTCAATTATAAACAGGTCCAGAAAGGGCAAGTTCTATGCGCGTGAGCACATTTGCCATACTGACTGACCTCGGTCAGATGCTTGTCGAGCGGACCGTGGGTGAGCGATCCATCAGCTAAATATACAGCTACAGCCTATGCCTCGCAAAGCGGCGCTTGCTACTTAGACTTCCTGGCAGGCTTTTGCTTGCTGGGCTTTCGTGGGACCCTCTGCCATTGCGCCTTCCTTCGGTTCCCTCCTACAATACGCCTCCCCTGCGAGGCCCCTATGCCATTCTCGATTCGCCCCTTCCGTCATTTCCCTGTGCCATGCTCCATTACGCACAACGCTGGTCCATGTCACACCTCCTCCGGGGCCATCGTGCGGCCTTTTGAGGTCCCCTCCAACCCCGGTCCAGTTCAGCTTTCTTAGATACAACCTGAGTCCCTTTTTCCTGTATCAAAAATTTATCTCATGTATCCAAACCGATTCTATTCGAGTCTGATCGGCTCAAGTGCGAAACCTTCGCACACCCAGAAATCTTGAGGAAGTGATGATTCTCGGTATAACAGTTTGCATGGCATCTTCATTGCATAATGAACCATGTCATTCGGGCTTGAATTAAAACGATCTGGAGTCCTGTTAATCCAGTCGCGCTGCGGTTCGGGAAGGGGGATACTTATGCCTACAGAACGAAACAGTCAACAGATTTACGCAAGGCTACTCGGGGCTTTTTTGCTTGTCCTTGGAATTCTCACGGCCTATGTACTGGACCTCACGCCTCTGCAAGTGGTGTCAGCACGCGCGCAGAATGAACCGACCGTAGGATTCTTCAGTGCATTCTTTTTTGATTTTGGACAATTCAACCTCCCCCGCCCATGCTCGGACCGCACACAGGCAGATAGGTATTGCTATCTCAGTCGCAAGGGCATTGGCAATGATATCACTGCGGACAACTACTACAAAAATACCGGTGCCAGGAGGCTCAATGCGGTGGGTGGCCCCGTTGACGATACGCTTGAAGATTTCCAGCAGCGGAACGGCTTTCCTGATAACGAAGTTCACGCCATATATTTCAATGGGGGAGACCTCCAGCTCGGACGAGACATGCATTGTCGCGAGGGTAGCGAGGTTTCGCCTGGGAGTCCTCGAATCGCTTGCTATGTCTCGAACTATGGTCCTCCACCGTACCTCGTCAACGTCGACAAGCCAAACCCAGACTATCCCAACCCAACACGTGCCCTAGATGAAGCGACAAGGCAAATTGTGCATCCTTTTGCCACAGTGGCTATGGAGTATTCCCCCACCCCCCCCACGGTCACGATTCCAGTGGTTGAGGGATTTGGCATTACCTCAAACCCAAATCCTCCCAGGGGTTGTCCATTCGTCGGGTATATCATTTCCCCCGGAGGTCTTCCAAATCGGGATGTCGATACCGGAATTGATGTCGAACCGGGAGATGACATTTCATTCAGCGCAAGCGGTACTATATGGACTGGCTACTGTTTTTATGGAGACAATGATGCAAACGGATTATTCCCAAGTAATGCAGTTGCGGCCGCCGATTATCCGTTGCCGACCGCAGCATCCGATAGCTTGATTGGCAGGATCGGGAATCTCGGCCCCTACTTTTTCATAGGAGCGGGAGGTAGCATTAATAACTCTGGCCGGGGACGATTATTCCTTCGCACCAACGACAATAATCCTGGGAATGGGAGCGGAGCATTCCAGGTCTCCATAACCGTAAGGCGAGAAAACGTCCGCTTTTACGTATACGGCGTTAAGAACAACCTCACCGGGAAAAGCTCTCTTGAATTGAACGCCGCCCTTGATGGTGAAGGTCTGAAGGCCGTCCCACAGATGTGCCTCACATGTCACGGAGGATTCTTCATTCCGGCAACCAACAAAGTTCTAAACGCCTCGTTTCTGCCCTTTGATGTCTTTAGCTTTAGGTATAGCTCCAACTCGCCGTTCAGACGCGGGGATCAAGAAGAATCATTTACGAAACTGAATGATCTAGTCGTAAAGACCCGTCCTAATGCAGCCAATCCAAACAATCCAGTGCAGAAACTAATCGGTGAATGGTATAAAGCAGGCCGTGTCGCCCAGAATTCAGTGCCAGCGGAATGGAAAGATCATTCCGACCTTTACCTGGAAGTCGTCCGCCCCGTGTGCAGGACATGCCACGTTGCACAATCCTCCTTTGTGGACTTCAGTACATATCAGAACTTCTTTGACCGAAGGGCTGAGATCGCTGACAAGGTCTGCACGAAAGGTCGAATGCCTCAAGCCCAAATTCCCTATGAGATTCTTAAAGCGACTCCGGTCAGTCCATCTGTTAAAGAGGAGCTACGCGATCTAGGTATTTCTTGTATCTTAGAATATGGCGTATTTCGACTTCAGCCATCCCCATAAAATCGGCGGTGGCTGAAGGGGAAAGTATTTTCTGTACTCGCCGATGGAGCGCGTGGATATCGGCCCTACTTGCAATTGGTAAAGGTCTGATTCCCACGTTGGTAAGAGTTGTACTGCGTGTCGCCAAAACTCTGCTGTGTGGAGCGGGTGCCATCACGCCATTGGCCGTAGGCCTGATCCCCGAACGACTGAACCGAGCCACTCAAACAGTGGCGGGTGGGTCGGGAGATGAATCGCCGGATCAAGAACACGTTCGATGCTAAAGGAATCGAGATCCCCTTTCCCACCCAGCCAAGCTACTGGGGCGAGCCCAAGAAGGGGACGCCGCAGCCTACATAGGTTGTTGAATCGCGGCAAGCGCTGAACTGAGGTGGTCCTGTGTGCCACAAGCGAAGGAAGTTACGCTTCATACTCATGCCAAAGACACATACGGGCGCATACTTGGGGATGTGCTCCTGCCGGATGGCACCAACGTCAATCACACGCTGGTCCAAGACGGTTGGTGTTGGTGGTACCGGAAGTATGCGCCGGGGGATACCGTGCTGGAAGGGTTGGAGAAGTCGGCACGAGAGGGGCGGAAAGGGTTGTGGGCCGATCCTCAGCCGGTGCCGCCGTGGGAGTGGCGGAAGAGAACACGGTAAGACCGCCACCGTGAGGTTGAGGTCCCAGTTTAGGTCCCAGTTCTAGCCACAGTTTGGTCCCAGTTCTGGCCACAGTTCGGAATCTAACACAATCACAGTCCTTCATCATGTAGAGGGGCTTAACTCCTGAGACTTGCACAAGATTATCTCTCTCTGTCACACTCCATCACCATCCTTCACGCTCTCCCTATGGGAGACTACGGATCTGGGGGTTGGGGGTTCAAGTCCCTCCGGGCGCACCAATAAATCACGCGGTTGTACCCTCTCCGTTGTTGACGCGATTTCCTGGTCTCTGTTTAGGTCCCAGTTTCGCTCGGGAATTTGAAGCAGTGTGGCGCCGAGGCTTCCCCGATTGGCCCCTTCCTTGATGTGTGCCGGACTTAAGTGGCTATACTGCATCGTGGTTTCGATGTCCCGATGACCGAGGAACTCTTTGACGGTGACGAGATCCACTCCGGCCATGATGCGGCGGCTTGCGGCGGTATGGCGGACTGAATGCCACGAAGCGCCTTGGATGCCCGCTTTTCGCAAGGCCGGGGCGAAAGATATTTCGGAGAAACGAATCGGGGCAGAGAGGCTTGAGTACATCGCGCACACTCGGAAATACATAGGGGGAAGTGATAAAGCTCTCGAAAGATCTCAGGATAGCTTTGACCTGCCCGGGGAAATTAGGTCCAGGATGAATGTTAGACTGGGCCGCAGCCAGGGAGGTCACTGGAGAGTTAAGGCAAATTGTTCGGACTCTATGCTGATCGATACCAGGAGGTGCCGGTGGACTTGAAAGGCGCACTGCAGAGGCGAGAGGGCACAGGCTCACCTTCGTGACCGTCACGCGGGGTCACGGGTTCGTCACGATGGAGCAAAATGAACTGGCGATGCACAGAAAACAAAAGCGGACAGGGGGGTAGGCCGGGGCACCCTCGGGATTCTCGGCCGCACATTCCAGTCGCAGTACCTTCGATCTGTCCAGCGAGGCCGTTCTATTCGAAATTATTTCTTTAATATCGAGGTCGGGCTCCGTGGCCCGACACACGACCCATTATTATTTTCTCGTTCCCCGTGACTCGGCACTCGTGCGAATCTGTTTCAGCGCGCCTCGTGAGCCCCATGATGCGTCTCATGCTTACGTCACATGTCCCCGCCGTGCGGGTAGGGTTTGCGACATGTTGGGATACCGCGGCCGTGCGAAGCAGCGCGTGCCCGTCCTGGAGCCCCAGCGCATACCGCTCGAACACCGCGGGCGGGCCCTGCTGATACTGGGTTGTGTGATCTCGATCGAAGAGCGCATCCCGGAGACCCTCCTCTTCGGCCTGCCATTCTGCAAGCTCACGCGGCGCACACGCCTGCGTGCTCTGCCGTTGACACCATTCAATGCGAGAGGCGATGGATTTGGTTGCGTAGGCCATGGCTCTCCTCCTTTGCTGAATCGTACCAGCGCGGACGGTGCGGCTCGTCTGCCTCGTCGCCCACTCATTTCAGGAACACCATCGGTTATAACGCACAAAGGATGCCAGAGGATCTACACAGCGTGTCCAATGCTAAGTGTCCTAGATGTTCCAATCAGTTGCAAGGGTTCGATGGCTCGTCTCGGAGGCGACGATCGGATCCTTGAGGAATGCCGGGTGGGGGAATATGTAGGATTACGTATACAGCCCAAGACACCCTACATCACCAACATCGAGAAGACGGTGCGAGCAACGAAAGGGATGACGCCGGATCAACTGGACGAATAGGGCTACGCCGAATACGAAAAGCTCGAACACACCTACGGGCCCGCATTGGGCGAGAAGTTGCGCGCCACCGGTCGCATGGTCGAGGTGCTCGAAAAGACCAGGCCAGGATTGAAGAATCTTCTTCGTTCGAAAGGCCTCGGGGATAACGCGATGGTCGCCAGCCTGCTCATTCAGCAATCGGAGGGATATTGAGCCTGGCGCAAGAGACGCTAATCGGCTCAGGGCCTTGGGTGTGGCCCGTTTTCGTACACGTGCCGGCGAGCCGAGCACGCCGATGCTCACGCGATCAAGGCCGAGGTGTTGCGGCGGCTGGGGTTGTCACTTATTCCCGTCCAGAGTATTGTTAGGCCAACCATAACGGAGGTCTTATGCGATACATCGTGATCGTCATGGTCCTGACCTGCCTCGGCTTGAGCACGGCTCACGCAAGAACCCTGTCTGAACGTGAATCCTTAGCGGGGCTGCCAGGAGTAGTCGTGGTCATTGAGCGAATAACACCAGAGGCACAAGCGGACGGCTTGTCGGAAGAAGCGATTCGATCAGCCGTGGAACTCATCCTCCAGTCCAGCGATATAGGGATCCTCACTCAATCAGAAACGTTGAAGGAGTCTTCCAACCCGTGGCTTTACGTGCAACCCAATATAGGCAAAGGTGGGCCTTACTATTTTTACAATGTATCTCTTCGCCTTATCCAAAAAGTGTCTTCAGTCCATGGACGACCGTCCACGATGGCTGCGACAACATGGGAAGGTAATACGGCAGGGATTGTCAACAATAACAATTTAAGCGACGTAATCCTCGACGTAATTGAAACATGGGTCAAGACATTCGCGAACGACTTTCGAACTGTGAATCCTCGCTAGGGCTTTTCTTAGCGGTTTGATCTGTACCCTTCTCGCTTCGTCCCTTCCGCTGATTCCCCGTGCACTGCTCCGTCACATACCACGCTGGGCCATTCCACGGTCAGGGCACCGTGTGGAATCTGTCATGTACCGGCTGGCGACTCTCTACGGTTCCCTCACACGTTTCTAATGTTGCGACTGTATGGGTGTACGTATTTCCCTACAGGTCACACTCTCCTCAATGGGATACGTAGTTTCCTTCCGACGCCTCTCATCCACTCCTGCATCCTCCCAATCACTGAAAAGCCTGGAATTTTACGTGGGGGTGTCGGTTCTTTGGAGCAATTCAGCTCCCGGCACCACACTTGCGTATCGCCCGTACTAGCTGCCTCGCACCGCGAGAGTTTCATCTGGTGGCGTGTCAGGGATGACACCCATTTTTTACTCACCAAGGAGGGTTTATCATGCATCGCTTTGTACACATGGTGGTCTTAGCCGCATTTCTCGCCGTTGGTTTCGGCGTGCCCATGGCCTTCGCCGATGAGCCGGCGCCTGCCGGGCAGAAGGAAAAGAAGGATACGACCAGCGGCAAGGCCGATGACGGGCAGAAGA
>JAMQPH010000082.1 GCA_023717605.1 Pyrinomonadaceae bacterium | reverse complement strand
AAGTTCCGTACGTTCGACGAGATTGGAACCCTTAACCATTTGGGAGGAACCATGAACAAAATTGTGACAACCACGGTGGTTTTTCTTGTTCCACTGGTCCTGGCAGTATTTTCGCGGGCTCCTGTCTCGGCCCAGGAGACGGCGGGCCAAATCCTAGCGAAGCTTAACAAACTACCGGGGGAAAAACGGCAGCAAGTCCTGGCAGAAAAGGCCAAGTCCGAGGGGGAGGTGACCTTCTATAGCTCCTTGCAGTCGTCCCAGTTGGAGCCTTTCGCGCAACTGTTCAGCAAGCGGTTTCCTTTCGTGAAGGTCAACACCGCGCGCATGTCAGGCGGGGCGCAGATCAACAAAATTCAAACAGAATACCGGGCCCGCCGATATCTGGTGGACGTCATAAACGGGGGCGCGGAACAGGCGGCCGCTATCAAAGGGATCGGGGCGGCGGACGCCTATGACTCGCCGCAACGCCAATTTTTTCCCCCCGAGCTTAAGGACAAAGAAAGCTACTTTACTTCGCTGTATATTACTCCCATGGTCCTGGGGTACAACACCAAACTGGTTAAACCGAATGAGGCTCCCAAAACATACGAAGATCTGCTCAACCCTAGATGGAAAAGCGGCATGTTTCTCGACGATGAGGCGTTTGAATGGTACGCGGTTCTGCTCCGGCATTTCGGCAGAGAGAAGGGCCTGCAGTATATAAAGAAGCTTGCGCAACAGGATATCTCCATGCAGCGGGGGAGAACCGGTCAGACACAACTGCTCGTAGCCGGCGAACGGCCCATTGGTATCTACCTCTCAGGCCATACGGTGCTCGATCTCAAGGATAAGGGCGCCCCGCTCGGCTGGGTTGCCCTCGATCCCTATCTTTCTCAGGCGAACATGATCATGTTGGCGCGCCATGCGCCCCATCCTTATGCGGCCGCACTGTTCATCGATTGGAGCCTCTCAGAGGAAGGACAGGGGATGATTACAACCTTTGGCCGTGTTGTGGCACGCAACGGGGTTAAGCAGAGATTCCCGGAACTGATTGAAAAGAAGAGCACCTTGGTCGACGCGGAGATGATGGGTCCCATTCTGGCCGAGACTTCCAAAGAATTCAGGTCGATCTTCATGCCCGGGCGCTGAGAGCTCTTAGAATTTCAGGCGCCTCGGTTTTTTCCCCTGTCCCTCTGTGCGTAACGGCGTGGAGCGGCCCGAAATGATGCCTGAAGCGGGTAGTCCCTAGCCCGTTGCAAGATCCGCGTAGTATACACCACAAAGCAAAATGAGCGGCATCACGCACCCGGCGACGTCTGTCCTGAGCTAGTCGAAGGAGCAGCGATGATCTTCAATCTGCCGCCGCAGTTCGGGCAGTGGTGATGTCGATATCGAAGACTCGCTTGAGCAGCCTGGCCCAACTCATCCGCGCCGGAGAGCCTTGCGCATGAGCGTGATCGCTTGCGGGCTTGGTTGCAGGCTCAGGTGGAGTGGGAATGATTTCACGACGCAACTTCGCATTCGGCGCCAGCACGCCATGGAAGCGGCCTGCCGTGAGCTTGTCGAACGCAAGGGACGTGTGGGTTCGATTCCCACCCCCGGCACCAATCCAAGTCACAAGTCAGAAGTCACAAATCCGGCCCGTCGTGACTTGGACCTTGTGACTTCCGACTTGTGACGTTCCAAGGC
>JAMQPH010000079.1 GCA_023717605.1 Pyrinomonadaceae bacterium | reverse complement strand
ATTTTAAGCTCAATCCCGACACCGAGACTATTGAACGCTATCTACACGAATCTGAAGAATATCACAATGATTGGGAGTCGGAGGACTGACGCCGAGTCTAGATAGTTCCCCTCCCTACTCAATGGTTCTGCCACAATTGAGCCACAGGGTACCGACAACCAATAGAAGACTCACCCTAACGAACTCCTAGCCGATGGTCTTCATGGACAATTCCCCGCCACGCGCCGCCTCCTTCCTCCAGTATTATTGCTTTCATTAATTTGCCTCCTAATACCTAGGCCGCACCAACATCGGCTAATGAAATCGATCCGGGATCCCAACGATAACGCATTGAGCAATCAAATCTTCCATGTCAGCCGTGCGGTTTCGAGATGATAAATCCTTCAAAATCTGAGAAGAAATCGACACGCTACCCGGTTCATACTTCCTACAGTCGCCATCTTCTTGCTCATACCAAATTGACGGGAAAGTGTGGCGGTAGAGGGTCCCATTTCCATGATCACCCACAGGTTTATATAACGGGTTGAGCTCAAGCTGCCCTTCCGCGTGTGGCCAATCCGCAAAGGGACCTCGATCAATCAGCAGTTCCTCGCGCTTCGTTGCAACGATAGAAAACCACGGTTCGCTATCAAGGGTCTGTTTCTCGCTTGAGCGAGTTAGGGCGGGGCCGCATTTATTGACATATCGGTTCAGAACATCAGTGTTGGCGAGAATTCGATGCGGCAAGGGATCAAATAACTCCCCATACGTATGATAGGGCATGGTGCGATAATTCTGAGGTTCGACCAACCCATTGCGAATTCCTGCCACGACGATTAGCCCGGTACTGTCAGTGACCCGCTGGATTTCCTTACTGCACACCGCTTTGTTGTTCACCATATACAGCGTATCGGATGAAAATGTTACCGAGAAGAATGCATCTATGAAAGGCAACGAGTCATCGCCGTCACAGCAAACATATAACGCATCTGGCGCCAACAAATTCTTGGCGATATACAGCCGTATGAAGTCCCGGTCTGCGCCGATTATGGGTTGATGGCCAACCCTGCGCGGCAGGTGGCAGGTCAGATGACCGAATCCGCAACCGAAATCTAACACAGGTTTGCGAGGAGACTCGATTAAGGTCATCAACGACAACGCGACCAGATGGCGCGGTTGACCGAAACGATTCATGTAATAATTGTATTGTTCTTTCTTCATCCCCGAGTGTAAGAAATGAAATTCTAAATAATCTTTCGCTGTTTTCCCCTGGGGTCCTGCGGCAAGGAACTTCTGAGCATATTCGATCCATTGGGGTATCGCGACCCTTCCAACCGAACTCCTGATTCTCCCCATTCCCTTGACCTGCGGAAGTTGTTGTAACCATGCCGGCGCCAATTCGGCACTGGCCGGCTCAGGAGGCATAGTCATAGCGAGCAAAGCCTCTTGATTCTTGCCCGATTCGATGAACTGGCAAACGGTTCGGGTGCTTTCGCCTTTGGCACCGAGGACACCCTTGCGAATAATGGGAATCCCCGCCACAACGGGGTAGCGCATGCAATAACACCTAAGTACAGCGTACTCCCAATTATCCAGCTGCTCGTCACCTTTGGTAGCAGTAAATTTCCCGGAGCAAAACGGGCAGCGCAGTGCAGATAAAAGAAATGTGTTCATTTAGTTGTTCGCCCCCTTTCGTCAGCATCCAAACGCCACTGTGCAGGGTTTCGTCACCCCCATGGCAGTTGGCCCATTGACGATGCAACTCGTCTCTACGCCTGAGCAGCAACGCTACGGATTGCAGAACAATCTATAAGGAGGCAACGGAAGGGGGAGCACGAGAGCTTTGATAAGCCGAGAACAGGAGACGTCCGGGGTGTCTCGCACGCGATTCGATAACCGAGTTGAGTCGGAGTGGTCTATTGGGCAGGAGGCAAAGAACGCCAAGGACACTTGGCTGTCCCTTCTTTCGCTTCTTAAAATCATCATCATCCAAGAGCGCGACGTCATCTTCGGAGACCGAGACTTGGTTCGACAGGTGAAAGTAATGTTTTTGACGAGCTGTTTGAAGAGAGGCCGGTCCATCAGTTGTGACGGGGAGGTCGGGGAGAGAGGTATCGAACAGAGGGGCGATCCCAACGCACGCCATCAGCCACGCCAAAATCAGTAGACGTATCAGGGCGTTCATTTGTACCACTGGACGCATATCACCTTTCAGTTTCCTGGGTCAGAGACGCACAGGACCTCCGTGCGCGCTCACAGTTTTTCATCACGGTTTCAAAAGGAACTTCAACGTACGCGTTATGTCTCTCAAAGACTATTCCTCTTTAGTTGTAGCAATAACTCACTAGCAAATAGATGCTCTCAGGGCTGTTCCGTTCGCCACGATAGAGAGGTTCCTGTGGCATTCGTCGAGCCCATTGCGGGGTAATGGAGCATTGCGCAGGGAAGCGTGGGTAGGGACGAAGCATGAAGGGCATGGAGGCCTCGCAGGCAAGCGCATTGTAGGTGGGAACCGAAAATGGCGCAAGAGCCAACGACGAAGCTCAGGGGAGTGTCGAGAACCTCACGGTTGAGGATGCGCCCGCCGAGCCGGCATCCGAAGGGATTTCGAATCCGTGTCGGCACTCCAAGTTATTGGAATATCGGCCAATTCTAACCAGCTGTGGCTGAAGTGTGGTTGACACGAAGGAAGCGGAATCCGTGATCTAGTCAAACGCACCAATCCAGAGCACGGCCTTTCCACGTTGCAAGGGGTGTGACGGGTCGGAGGGCTAACGGCTACACCCACGCTGTGACCGAAACAATTTTAAAAGGCACCCCCACCCCCAAAAAACACGACTAGGCTTACCCTCGTCTGGATATAGACCCAGCGCACAAGTTTCTGGCCGATTTGAAAAGTTTTTGTGCTGCCGTCGCTTCCCGGCAGTGGCGAGGCTCATTCACATCCCGGCTATGTGTTTCTGAGGTGGGACGGAAACCCTCAGCGTCTACCGTGCCGCTCGACCACGTTTCCGCCACTCCCCCGGTGGCACCGGCTGCGGATCAACCCACAAGCCCTTCTTTGCCTCTCGCGCTTCACGCTCTAGCCCTTCTAACACCGTGTCACCCGGCGCATACTTCCGATACCACCAACACCAGCCGTCTTCGACCAGCTTGTGATTGACGTGGGTCCCATCGAGCAGACGCACATCAGCAAGGGTGCGTCCATACTTGTCCTTGCCGTGGGTCTGGAGCATGACTTCTTTCCCAAAGACCAAGGCTGATGTCGCCTGCTTGGCTCGATTGCCGTAGGCCTAGCCTTTCTCAGGGCAGTCGATCCCGCTGAGGCGGATACGATCAGCTTGGTGGCCGTTTAGGACTTCGATGGTGTCGCCGTCGAGGATGGAGACGACGGGGCCTGTGGGTCTCACACTCTGAAACGACAGGGGCGCCGCTTCGTGATTGAAACAGGTGCAGTATCGCTTCGCTCCGTCTCACTCTTCACTGTCGTATCTGGAGGCAAACGCCTACAGCGTCTATCCTCTGAGAAATACGACGTTTGACTCAGCGATCTGCCACAATCTCCTACAGTCTCCCTG
>JAMQPH010000069.1 GCA_023717605.1 Pyrinomonadaceae bacterium | reverse complement strand
CCCTATCAATCGACTCCTTGCACAACTCCAAAGCGTGCTCCTCGGCCTTTTCTTTACTCTGGAAACTTTGTCGTACCCCTTATTGCGGTCTCACAATCACGTTGCTCAGTTTTTTAGGTGAGCTGTGGCAACGGGCGAGCCCTAGTTTGGGCAACGCTTTTTTTTATAAAACCTACTTGCTCCGCGGATTTCCCGGTCTATGCTGGAGGTATGGATATCCCCAGTAATACGGCAGGAGGGAGTGTATGAAATTCGTCCCGCGAGTCATTGCGCCAAAGCTATTTTTAATCTTTTCACTCGTACTAGGTTGCCAAACGATTACTGAAATGACGCGCATTGAGAGCGACAAAGATGCAGCAATCAGCAAAGCGGTAAAGGAAACCTTTCTTAAAGATAAGGCGGTCGATTTGACAAGTGTAAAGGTGAAAACCACTGACGGGTCAGTCGATTTGAGTGGTACCGTTCCCTCCCTGGACGCAAGAGAACGTGCGATCAAACTCGCATGGCAAGTGACTGGTGTTCAGGCGGTCGTCAATCATCTTGAGATCAAAAAATAGCCTCGACCATTTCCTCGGTTGATCACATGATAAACAAAACCAGCCTGCTGCCCGCGCGAGATGCTCGGCATGAGCAGGGTCTATCACACCGCCGCGTGGAATCGCAGAATCGAAAAAGTAGCCTGTCCCCTTAAATCGTTCTATTTCTCTTGTCAACTGTTCACCTTTCAAATATGCTTCAGAAACTAATCAACCGGCTTGAGAATCTTACTCCGACTCATTAAAGGAGGGAGGACGTCATGGCACAGCCGCAGACCAGACGGAAAAAAACACCGGCAGTAGATCGCAGGCTCGTGAAGGAGTTGCAGACTCTATTGAAGGAGAACAAGGGTGTTGAAGTGCTGGGGCATTTGGCGGTACCGGCCTACTGCTGCGGCAACGGCACCGTGGCGTTAGTCAAGATCGACAAGGGTCGTCCGCCATCCAAGTAACTACTCGCTATCGCGAGTCCGCCATGTTTTTTTTGCGTCCGGATGTGGAGTTGCGTCCGGGTGAAACCGGTCCCGAGCTTACCCGACACGGCTCAGGGGTTTCTCATGCGCTCAGCGTCGAGGAGGCTCTGGCGCTCACCCTTCTCGGGCACTACGGAGACGTCGACGTCGCGACGCGATATCTCAATGCCTGCTTTGAAAATCGAGACGGTGCTTCGCTCATCGATTTCATCAAGGCGAGGTGGTCTACGTACTTAGGTGAAGGCACGGCGCGTCCTCTGGATCTAGCATGGCTCGATACATCTAAAAAAAGCGAGAGCCGCCACAGCGGTCCTAGATCCCGCGAAGCAGCACCCGAATCCATCTCTTGGCTCGTGACCCTGACATGCAATCGGCGTTGTCCCTACTGCTATTATAAAGTTCTGCCTTGGAATGGTGATACGGCGTCGAACCCTGCCGATGCATCCTTCCCAATTCGCGACGTCTTACGGGTCGTGGAAGAAATGGCTTCGGTTGGTACTGCCAATCTGTATTTGACGGGTGGTGAACCGCTACTGAGACCGGATCTGCTGCAAATCGCGGCACATGCTGTGTCTCTTGGAATCAAAGTCCACATCAATACAAGGTTTGCCATTGACCGAGCCTTAGCCCACGCCATTTCGCAGGCAGGTGTAAAAGATATTACCTTCTCCCTCGATTCGGGAGATGCCGTAGAAGCGAATGCCTTGTCAGGACATCCGGGAT
>JAMQPH010000063.1 GCA_023717605.1 Pyrinomonadaceae bacterium | reverse complement strand
CGATACGACCGTTAAGGATCGGCAACCAAAACGGAGGGTGGAAGTGTGAATGTCAAGAAACTGCCAACGGCAAACGCTCCGCGAAAACTTTCCGACAATATTCAGGACTTCAACAAACACCCAGGAAGACGCTTCGTGGCGCTCCTGTTTGTCGCGTCGCTCGTCTTCAGCGACCTTGCGGTGTTCGCGCAGTCCGGACAGAACCCGCAGGCTACTCCCGCGCCGGTACAGGAAACGCAGGACGCGCCAAAAATTCCGAATGAGCAATTGGACTCCCTGGTGGCGCCAATTGCGCTTTATCCCGATCCGCTATTAAGCCAGGTGCTGGTGGCTTCCACTTATCCGCTGGAGCTAATCCAGTTGCAGCAATGGCTGCATAAGACCGGCCAGTCTATGAATGAAACTGCGAGGGCAGAGGCGGTCAAACAGGAGGATTGGGACCCAAGTATTCAGGCTATGGCGGTGCTGCCGGAGGTGGTCAAGCAACTCTCGGCGAACATCAAATGGGTCTCGGAACTGGGAAACGCCTTCCTGGCTCAGCAGGGTGACGTTATGGACGCGGTGCAGCGCATGCGAACGAAAGCGAAGGACGCAGGGAAGCTGCAGTCCACTGAGCAGATGAAGGTAGAAACAGAAGAGGTCGAAAGCAAGACCGTCGTGGTGATTGAACAGGCCAATCCGGAAGTGGTCTATGTGCCGTCTTACGACCCGGCGCTCATTTGGGGAACGGTGGGTTACTACCCATATCCGCCGATCTACTACCCACCCTATGCGGGTCTTTACGGGTTCGGCCTCGGCATCGCAATCGGGGCAGCCTGGGGCGGCGGTTGGGGTTGGGGATGCGGCTGGGGGGCAACGATATCAACATCAACAGGAACAACAACTTCGTCAGCCACTACAACAGAAACAATATCAACCGGGGAAATCGGGTCAATCCCCTCGGTTCCGGTAACAAATGGCAGCATAATCCACAACATCGCGGTGGCGCTCCATACGCAAGTAGGGATATCGCAAATCGGTTTGGGGGTGGAGCTCGCGGGGATTCGATTTCCAACCGGCAAGCGAATGCGCGCCAGAATATCGGCCGACAGGCCGACACCATGGACCGGAGCGGTTCTGGCGGTGGCAATCGCGCCAGCCTGGGTGGCGGCAGCATGGGCGGGGACCGCATCGGCAGCCGAGACGTTTCGAGAGGCGGCGGCGGTCAACGGAGCAGCGGCTCTTTCGGCATCATTTTCACGATTCGGCCACAGAAAGACTGTAAGAATTGACAGTACTCAGTGCTCTTTGCTTCACGTTAAGATAACTTAAGCTATTTGGGGCGTGGGGCACGAACTCTGAACACCGTGGATCTTAGCCAAGAGGGAAGCGTGGCTCAGAACCGGACGCCACTGGTTTATTGACCACAACGTTTATTAACCCACAACTTAGAAATTTGAGGGAGAAAACCCAATCCGATACGCTATGCGTGAAGTTAATTGCGAGCCCGTTTCCGTTTGAAGCACTGTTGTTATTCGATCCGCAACTGCTCGCTCTCGGTGTATGCGACTATCCAATTCACGGCTGAGAGGCCCTGCACATTTTGTTTGATATTGCATCGTATTGTCGTTTTTGCTCAATTGAAGCATGGAGGTCTCTGATGAAATCCAGACGCATTATAGGTAGCTCAGTTGTGATCGCTACTGCCGGACTCCTGCTTGGCTCCGCGTGCGGCGGAAAGGGCGAACATGCCACCGCCTCCCCAGCGCCGGCGCCGACCGTAGTGGTCGCTGAGGTCACTCAACAGACCGTGCCCATCTACAGCGAGTTTGTAGGCCAGACTGCTGCCAACGAGACTGTTGAGGTCCGTGCGCGGGCTCAGGGCATGCTTGAGAAGATTCTCTTTACTGAGGGCGCTCCGGTAAGGAAAGGACAGATCCTTTTCCAGATCCAAAAGAGTGAATATCAGGCCAGGGTATTGGTGGCAAAAGCGGCGCTCGGGCAAGCCGAAGCTGAGCTCGCTGAGTCCAAAGAACGCAACGCTGTGGTTCAGGCCGAAGAATTATTGGCACGGGCGCAAACCAATCTGAGCCTGGCGCACTCGAATCATGAGCGTTATCGCCCACTCGCCAAGGAGAAGGCGGTCACGGAAATCGACCTGGATACTGCTCGCGCAGCGGAAGATGCCGCTAAGACTGAAGTGAATGCGGCCCAGGCCACTCTAAAGAACCAGACAGCCGCCGCTAAGTACAACATAGCGAAAGCATCGGCTGCAGTTGAGTCGGCGAAAGCGGATCTCGCACTGGCGAATATAAATTTAACGTATTGCACGATCTATTCACCGATCAGCGGGATCATTGGTTTGCAGGAGGTCAACGTTGGCAATCTGGTGGGCAAGGATGGGCCAACGCTGCTCGCCACGATTTCGTCATCAGGTTCACTCGACGTGGACTTCAACATCAGTGAAGCCTATTTACTGAAGCTGACAAAGACGGGCCAGGCGGGGTCCAGGAGAGGGGTCGGGTTTGAGTTGCTCCTCTCGGACAACACCGTCTACGAGCACCAGGGGCGCTTCTCGGTCGTTGATCGAACCGTTGATCCCAGGACCGGTACTATCAAAGTTCGAGCTTCGTTTCCGAACGCCAGCAACCGGCTTCGTCCCGGCCAGTTCGCTCGCCTGCGCGTTGCGGCCGAAGAAGTAGCGGATGCAGTCCTCGTCCCGCAAGTAGCAGTTCAGGAGTTGCAGAGTGCCAAGTATGTCCTGGTCGTCGGCTCCGATAACAAGGTTTCCCAGCGGACCATCCAGGTTGGGGACCGTTACGAAGACTCATACATCGTCACCGAGGGACTGAAAGCAGGAGAGCGCGTGGTGACGGAAGGTGTGCAGAAAGTTCGTCCCGGCATGGTTGTCAATCCGACCGTAAAAGCGGGGAGCGCATAAGCCATGGGGAAGTTTTTCATCGGGCGGCCTATAGTCGCCATCGTCATTTCGATACTGATCGTCATGATCGGCGTCGCCACGGTCATGAGTCTAGCGGTTGAACAGTATCCGTTTCTCGCGCCACCGAACATTCGCGTGACTGCTAACTATCCCGGCGCCTCCGCCGAAGCTGTGGAAGGATCGGTGGCAACGCCAATCGAGCAGGAAGTCAACGGCGTCGATAACCTGATCTACATGAAGTCGTCGAACACCAGCGACGGCCGCATGTTGCTGGACGTTAACTTCCAGGTTGGGATGGATCAGGACACCGCTAACGTGCTCACCCAGAACCGGGTCTCGTCGGCGCAATCTCGCTTGCCGGCTTCCGTCACGCAACAGGGAGTCACGGTGAAAAAGCAGAGCCCCAGCATCCTGATGCTGATCTCGCTCTACTCTCCCAAAGACTCGTACGACGCCAGCTTTCTCACCAACTATTTTGGCATCAACCTGCGTGACCAGCTGCTTCGCATTCCCGGCATTGCCCAGGTGGATCTCTTCGGTGGCACGGACTACGGTATGAGAGTCTGGATGGATCCGGACAAGCTGGGCAAGCTCGGTATCACATCGTCGGATGTCATCTCGGCGATTAACGAGCAGAACATCCAGGCACCGGCGGGGAGGATCGGAGGCTCCCCCGCGCCGAAGGATCAGCAGTTCACCTACACGGTCAGCGCTCCGGGTCGCCTGATCACGGCCGAGGAGTTTGAAAACATCATAGTCCGGCAGAGTGCGGATGGCGCCGTCGTCCAGATCAAGGACATCGGGCGCGCTGAACTCGGCTCGCAGGACTACAACTCCTTCGGCCGTTTGAACGGCAAGCCCGGCGGTTCAATTGCGGTCTATCTCCTGCCCGGCGCCAACCAGCTCAAAGCGGCCGAAGCGATCTATGAGACGATGGAACACTCAAAGAGTCTGTTCCCGCCCGATCTGGATTACAAGATCGTCTACGATACGACGCCCGCGGTCGAGGCTTCGATCGAAGCAATCGTTCATACATTCGTCGAGGCGCTCATCCTCGTGACCCTCGTGGTCTTCATCTTCCTGCAGAACATTCGCGCAACCATCATCCCGCTGATTACTGTTCCGGTTTCGCTCATCGGAACTTTCATCTTCTTTCCGTTGCTCGGCTTTTCGCTTAACACACTTTCGATGTTCGGCCTCGTGCTGGCCATCGGCATCGTGGTTGATGACGCGATCGTGGTGGTCGAGGCAGTCATTCACCACATGGAGCATGGATTGGCGCCGAGAGAAGCCACAATCAAAGCCATGGAGGAAGTAACCCAACCGGTCATCGGAATCGCTCTGATCCTCAGTGCGGTGTTCGTGCCCGTGGCTTTCATTGGCGGCCTGACCGGACGAATGTATATGCAGTTCGCGCTGACCATCGCGATCTCGGTGCTGATCTCGGCGTTCAACGCGCTGTCACTGACGCCCGCACTTTGC
>JAMQPH010000043.1 GCA_023717605.1 Pyrinomonadaceae bacterium | reverse complement strand
TCTTTTCCATAACAAACTATGAATTTCTATCTTGAAAGCTCGAAGCCGAGAATTCAGCTACGAGGTTGTTTGCAACTCGAAGGCCACGCGACCTTTGAGAGCGGCAGGTTCCGCTTTGGCGTGTTATTTGTGACTTTTCAGAACACTGGGCTTCTTGTTGTAGTTACGTTGCGGCGATCAGATGAACCATTTCGTGCGGAAACGAAACGCGCCCGTCTATCAAGTAGCCCGGGCGCGGTAATTCCCCCCAATTCGAGGGGTAGTTCTTTTGGAAAGTCTAAATCATGAAGCGACCTTCTGCGGTTTCGCTCGACGGTCATCCAAAACTTCTATGCTCTCTTTTACGCGGGTGTAAATTCCGTCGGCATCGAGCCCATACTTGGCCAAAAGCAACTTCGCATCGCCATGTGTAACCAGTCGGTCGGGAATTCCCATACGCACCAGGCGAACCTTGTCCTGCAATCCGTTCTCCTCAAGCAGCTCAAGTACGGCTGAGCCAAAACCGCCGGCCAGATAAGCCTCTTCAACCGTGACAATCAACCGCCTGGTGCGTGCTAAAGCCAATAGGAGTTGCGCATCCAGCGGTTTCACAAATCGAGCGTTGACTACAGTCGTTTCGATCCCTTCTCTGGAGAGATTCTCGGCGGCCTGGAGAGAAGGGTGCACCATCGAACCATATGCCACAATGGCGATCTCGCCTCCGTCGCGCAGTATTTCGCCCTTGCCGATCTCCAGAGAGTGAGGCTCACGATCAATTGACACGCCGATTCCGTTGCCTCGCGGATAGCGCATAGCCGCAGGACCCTGATGCTCGACTAGAGTCAACATCATATCGCGCATCTCGCCCTCGTCCTTTGGCGCCATGACCACGATGTTCGGCACTCCCCGTAGATAGGCGATGTCGAGCAGGCCGTGATGCGTTGGACCATCTCCACCAGCAATACCCCCGCGATCGAGACAGAACTTCACGTTCAAGTTCTGTATGCAGACATCGTGAACTAACTGATCGTACGCGCGTTGCAGGAATGTGGAATAGATCGCACAGACAGGCTTCAATCCTTCACATGACATTCCGGCCGCAAAGGTTACGCAATGCTGTTCGGCAATCCCCACATCGAACGACCGGTCCGGAAATTTCTCCAGAGCGTCGCAGATACCTGTGCCATCGGGCATAGCTGCGGTTAAGGCGACAATCTTGGAGTCTTTCTCCATTAACTCGCAAAGAGTTTTTCCAAAAACCGAAGTGTAGGTTGGAGCTTTCGCCGTGGCCTTCACTGCTTTTCCCGTCTTTAGATCGAAAGGCCCGGTGGCGTGCCAGCGGTAATAGTCCTTCTCAGCCTGCGGATAACCCTTGCCCTTTGTCGTCAACGCGTGAACTATTACCGGACCATCTTTAACTTGCTTCGCTTCGCGCAAGGCAGCCACCAATGCGCGCGGGTTGTGGCCATCAACGTATCCGATATACTTAAATCCCAACTCGCTTACCAGCGCACCAGGAAGGACCGCAGCGGCAATCGCATCCTTCATTGTTTTCGCCGCATGGTGCAGACGACCGCCCAGCGTAGGGATCGCCAGCAGAGTCTCTTCCACTTCGTCCTTGAAGCGATGATATCCCTGGGCTCCACGAATACGATTCAAGTAACCCGTCAACGCACCGACAGCGGGAGCTATCGACATCTCGTTGTCGTTCAGTACAACTATCAAGCGCGTCTTCAAATGACCAGCCTGGTTGATCGCTTCCATCGCCATGCCGCCAGCGAGTGACGCGTCCCCGATCAAGGCCACGACGTGATGGTTTTCACCCTTTCTATCACGCGCAATGGCCATGCCCAGCGCCGCCGATAAAGAGGTTGACGCATGCCCGGCCCCAAAGGTGTCGTATTCCGACTCTTCCCGACGCAAGAAACCACTGATGCCTCCGTATTGCTTGATGGTCGGCAGGAGCTCGCGTCGCCCGGTCAAAATCTTGTGAGCATACGCCTGGTGGCCCACATCCCACACGAGACGATCTCGGGGTGTATCAAACGCATAGTGAAGGGCGACTGCCAGCTCGATCGCTCCCAGCGAGGCGCCGGTGTGGCCGCCAATGCGCGACATTGTTTCCAGTATGTACTGGCGAATTTCATCTGAGACCGTCCCCAACTGCTCGAGAGGTAAGAGCCGCAAGTCGGCGGTTGCGTTAATCTTTTCCAGGAGACTCATTTGACCGGTATTGTAACTTGCTCGTTGTGCTTTGACTACTTCTCAAAATTCTCTATCGCCAAGCACTAGCTGGCGCCGTTTACTCGCGCAGGCCCGTTGTTCTTTGCCGCGCAAAGTACTCTATAACATCTCAAGCTACTAATCGTCAACCTTTCCCAGCCAAGCCTCCCGTGGCCGCGTCTAAAGAGACGAAAGCGCGGAAAGCACTCCTCAGCATCATTCATGCGCTAGCCAAGAACGACAAAAGGAGTACCCAGAAGAGATGTTTGTACGAAGAATTCTACTGATTAGCCTGACTCTGGCTCTTGGCGCCGTCGCCTACGGCCAGCAGCCGCAATCGCCGGCCCAGGACGGCGACCTGCGCCGCCAAACCATGCGACAGAGAGAAGGTCGGAGCCAAGAGAGGATCGGCAGGGGTGGCCGTTACGGGTTCGGAAAGTTTCGCGGTATGCGCGAGCTGAATTTGACAGACGAGCAAAGACAACAACAGCGGGCCATCTTTCAACACCATCTCGAGAGCATCAAAGCGCAGCGTGAGGAACTATTCAAGCTACGCGAAAAGAGAGAACAAGGCAGTTTTACCGATGAAGATAAGGCGCGGGCCAAAGCGCTACGGCAGGAGATTCACAACTCGATGCAGGGTGTCGAGACGGAATTCGAGAACATCCTGACGCCTGAGCAGCGCACGAAACTTGAGCAGTTCAAAACTGAGCGCAAAGCGCGTCACGATGAGATGCTCAAGCGGCACCAGGAACGCCGGGAGAATACTCCTCAGTAAGCGTTCGAGAATCGCCTTCCAAGAGTTGAAGGTTCCGGCTTCCTTCCAGGGGGCCGGGCGTTTTTCATTCAGGTGGCTGGTCATGCGAAATCGCGGTTCACCGGGCAATACTCACCGGCCCGGGCGCGCAACAGGACGTAAATGCCTGAACGTTCTCACCTGTTACAGTATCGCGGGCCTCAGTTTCCGATTGAGTCTCGTCAAGCTTGGTCCCGCATTCGCAAGCTGCGGTCTCCGGCAGGTTATCTTGCAAAACCACGAAAGCTTCCCACTCATTACCATCTGGATCGCGCACCCACGTTTTATCCTGAGTCGCGTAGCAGCAGTTAGTCTGCATCTCGTCCCGCGTGATAAGGCCGGCCGCTTCCCATTTTCGTCGCATTGCTAAGACGTCATCTGTTGAACCTACCTGAATACCCAGATGTGACAGCGCACCGCGTTCCTTAAACGCAACCTGATTGAGGGTTAGATTCAAAGGCGGATTTAGCACGTCGAACTTCGCGTATCCATGCCGCACCTTGCTGGGCTCAATACCCAGCATCTTCTGGTAGAAACCGATGCTCTGCCCGACGTTACGGACATTCAGAGCAAGATGCGCCTTGAGAGCCCTTACCTGGTCATTTGACTTGTTTTCCATGTCGTCCTCCGCTATCTTTCATATTCGCTAATGCAAATGTGATCGCACTCTACGCCTCGCCAACACATCTGTCAAGGCGCATGTGAGGTTTTTTTAGTGGCTAGCGAAATCACAATCAGGCAGATGGTCGCAGAGGACTGGAAATCGGTGCGGACCATCTATTTGGAAGGTCTCGCCACTGGCGACGCGACCTTTGAAAGCGATGCCCCATCCTGGGAAAAGTGGGATCAAAGCCATATAAGCATTCCCCGGCTGGTCGCCGTCTCTTTAAGCGAAGGCGGTGCGGTAGGCTGGTCCGCCCTGGCGCCAGTTTCCTCGCGCGCAGCTTACCGCGGGGTCGTGGAAGTTAGTGTTTATGTGGCAGACAACTTCAGAGGAAAGGGCATTGGAAAGGCCCTCTTGAGACAACTCGTAGCTCAGTCGGAACAGCGAGGTTTCTACATGCTCCAGGCCAGCGTGTTCCCTGAGAATATTGCGAGCTTAACGTTACATAAGACCTGCGGCTTCCGAGTAGTCGGTACTCGACAGCGGATCGGGATAGTCCAAGGAATCTGGCGAGACACCGTGCTCCTGGAACGGCGAAGCGAGATAGTCGGAAACGAATAATCCGACGAGACGATGGCCTGGGGGTTTGCCGTTAGGAACTGTAAGTCAGTTAGAGCTCAAGTGAACCCTACAAAAGGAACTATGGGACTGCGGAAATCGTAATTAATACAACCCCAGTCTTACCAAAGATCAAACAATGGCAGACAAGGACTACAGCATCGAAGAACTGTTCAAAGCACTCGCAGATCGCACCCGCTTACGCTTAATCAACTTGATGGGCGACGACGAAGTCTGCGTCTGTTTCTTCGTGGAAGTTTTGAAGCTGAACCAACCCAAAATCTCGCGCCATCTCGCGTATCTTCGTCGAGCTGGTGTGGTGGCTGCCAGACGAGAAGGAAAGTGGATGCACTATCGGATAGTGGAACCTCCCGATGCACGGGCGGCTAACATATTTCGCGAAGTGCGCGCGTCGCTGGCAACTGATGCCGGCATGAAGCGCGACCGCGCGAGACTGGCACAAATCTGTTGTGCCCCTCAACTTCCTGTGCAACTGCAAAAAGCTCCGCGCCCTGCAAGCCTGGTGGCATAAACCAACGAAGTCGATGCTTTTCGGCTTACCAATTCACTCGCAGACGATTTGACTCTAATGGCGATTCAGAGGGTCCATTAAGTCAAGTTGAGGTCCTTCGGAGGGGCATGCCTTAAACGCAGTACGGCGATCTCGGGCCTTACCCCGAACCGCAGTGGCAACCCAATGACGCCAGTGCCCCGGGACACGTAGAGTTGGGTGTCCCCGCGCCGGAAGAGGCCCTGGGCATATTTGAGTTCGGCCGTGGCAAATCGAGCTGGTGGGCCAATCAGCGGCAGATCAATTTGGCCGCCGTGAGTGTGTCCGCTAAGAATCAGGGCTATTTTTTCAGACTCCGCAAAATCAAGAACTCTGGGCTGGTGAGACAGCAGCACAGTCGGCCGCTTCTGATCCAGCCCGTACAGCGCGCGAGGCCAAACCGTTCCTCCCCACGACCAATCGTCGATCCCTGAGAGCTGTAATACGTCCGCTCCTCGCCGTAAGGTGGTGTTCGCATTGTTGAGCACGGCGATGCGGTTGTGTTCGAGAGCCCGCGTCGTCAACTCTCGATCGGTGTAGTGGTCGTGATTGCCCAACACGGCCCAAACACCTTCAGGAGCGTTCAATGAGCCGAGCGCTTCGGCGCAGGGCTCGATATATCGCCGGTAAGAGGTTGTATAGTCACCGGTGAGAGCAATCAGATCCGGTTTGGTCGAGTTTGCCAAATGCACAGTCCGGCGCACTTCATTAATACCGACTATCCGGCTGTGATGAACGTCCGTGAGCTGCGTAATGCGAAAACCTTCAAAACGCTCAGGCAGGTCGTGTAAGAAAACGTCGGTTTCGGACACTTCGTAACGATACGGTTCAATGAAGCGTGCGTAAGCTGAGGTTGCGGAAAGAGCTACTAGCGGCGCAGCCGCAAGCCCGGTCAGGAACTGTCTACGACTTAACTCCAATTTGGCCATGCAAGGATTCTATACGGTGATCCCCAAGCTGACATAGCAGACAGTAGGTCACGGGCGGCACTGGTTTCATTTTGAGTCCGGAAGTTCAGAGTTCGACCTTTAGGTTGTGGCTTAGCGGCGCGGACAAGCTAAGGCTCGAACTTTAAATTGCCTGAGTGGTCCCATCTTGACAATCTGATGTTGCAGACTAGAATGAGTTTTCGCCCTGGTTCGGCACGGAGATGTGGCCGAGTGGCTGAAGGCGGCGGTTTGCTAAACCGTTAAGGGTCAAAAGCCCTTCACAGGTTCGAATCCTGTCATCTCCGCCAGAAACAGCAGTGACGAGTGACAAGTGACAACCCGGCAAGTGAAGACCTTGTCCGAAACGTCATTTGTCACTCGTTGCTCTTTTGGGATGCCGGGTGTGCCGTCTGACAGTTTCTTACTTATCACTTGTCGCCTATCACTCATCACCTACTGCCGCTCTTATGATCCGCGTACGGTTCGCACCATCCCCTACGGGCTACCTGCACATCGGCGCAGCCAGGTCTGCTCTCTTCAACTGGCTTTTCGCGCGGAAGGTGGGAGGCAAATTCCTGCTGCGGATTGAAGATACTGATCTGCAACGATCCACTGACGAGTCAACGCGCTCGATCATCGAAGGTCTGGAATGGCTGGGTTTTGATTACGACGAAGATATAGTATTCCAGTCGGCTAATGCTCCTCAGCATCGGGCGGCTGCCAACAAACTCGTTGCAGAGGGCAAGGCCTACCGCGACTTCACTCCAAAAGAAAAGCGCGACGACGCCGGCATAAAACAAGGCATTGCCGATCGCGCACGGGCGCAGTCCAACGAAGGATCGGATCATCGCAGCAACCCTTACCGTGATCTCCCCAGTGAGGAATCAGACCGGCGGGCTGCGGCGGGCGAGCCTTTCGCCATACGCCTGAAGGTGGCACACGAAGGCAAGACGACTTTTGAAGACATCGTTTACGGGACTCAGGAACGTAACTACTCGGAGATTGAGGACCTCGTGCTTTTGCGTTCGGACGGGCATCCCCTCTACAACCTCTCGGTGGTAATCGACGATATAGAAATGGGGATCACACACGTGATTCGTGGTCAGGACCACATTACCAACACGCATAAACAGATTCTGCTCTATGAGGCGCTCGGCAAATCCGCACCTAAGTTTGCGCATCTGCCACTGATACTGGCTCCCGACAAGGGTAAATTATCTAAACGCAAACATGGCGAGGCGGTGTCACTAACTACTTATCGTGACCGCGGATTCGTGCCGGCCGCGTTTCGCAACTTTCTGGCGCTACTAGGTTGGTCACCTCCCAACGGCAAAGAGCTGCTGAACAAAGAAGAGCTGGTCGAAAACTTTTCGCTCGAAGGTATCGGACGAGCAAATGCTGTTGTTAACTTCCAGGAACACGATCCGCACCACTGGACCGACGACAAAGCGATGTGGATGAACGCCGAGTACATTCGGA
>JAMQPH010000019.1 GCA_023717605.1 Pyrinomonadaceae bacterium | reverse complement strand
ACAGAAACTTCAGCCGGAGATTCCGAGCCACTGCCTTGTCGATCGCTGCGTCCGAGACCCTGCCATCTTTTACAAGCTGGAGGAGCAATGGGTAGCTGTCAGGATCCGGCAATTCGATATCCACCCCGGCTTCGATTGCCAGCTTAGCCGCTTCGGCTTTGCTCCCAGCCACGTGGTGCAGCTCCTGAATCTGTGGGATGGCGTAGTAGTCGGAAACAGCGTTACCCTGAAAGCCCCACTCCTCGCGCAGCACCTTCTCGAGCAGCCATTTGTTCGCGTGCGAGGGGATGCCGTCGATCTCGTTGTACGAGGGCATCACACTCAGGATGCCCGCCTCTCTCACCGCAGCTTCAAAGCTCGGCAGAAAAACTTCCCGCAAGATTCTCTCTGAATAGTTAGCTGGAGCGATGTTCGTCCCACCTTCCGGTTGGCCGTGAGCGGCGTAGTGCTTGGCAGTGGCGATGATGTGATCGCCCTCGATCATCGGTCCGGGTCCCTGCAATGCCTTGACTACCGCTACGGCCATGCGCGAGACAAGGTAAGGATCTTCGCCATAGGTCTCGTCGGTCCTGCCCCAACGCGGCTCACGAGCCACGTCGAGATTTGGGCCGAGCACCTGATGGCTGCCGCGCGCTCTTGTTTCTAACGCGGCGACTGTGAAAACCCTGTCGATGAAGGTTGGATCCCAACTGCTGGCAAGCGCCAGCGGCTGAGGGAAGCTGGTGCTGCCCTGGGCCATGTGACCGTGCAGGATTTCGTCGTGAAGTATCGCCGGTATTCCCAGCCTCGTGTTCTCAATCAACCACTTCTGTACCGCGTTAGCAAAGACGGCTCCCTCTCGCGGGCCCAGGCGTTCACGCTGTCTGGCGATCTGACCGATCCCGTGCTTCAGAACTTCGCGGGCCTTTTCAGGCGAGAACTCCCCGCGGCTGGTTGAAAAGTCCGTCTGCGGTTTCACCTGTGGCCTCGCTTGCCAAAGGCAAGTCATCTGCGCGACCTTTTCTTCCAGAGTCATGCGACTCACTAAATCGCTCACGCGCTGATCAACCGGCAACTTTGGGTTCTTGTAGTCGGGCACGGTCGCCTGTGATTGAGTGTCACGCACTGGCATGATGGCCAACGACATTACAACTACCAAGCAAACCGACTCGATCAGTCGGCGGCGATTGAGCGAGCGTACTGGAAAACGCGCGAACATGGTCATCAAGGTATCCGTCCTCCAAAGAGAATGGCTTTCACCCTGTAAGGGTGAGATGTTTGTAGCAATGGACGCCCAACCCCAGCGGCGCGGCGTTCGGAGGGGCGGAACTCAAACTGGCAGGTACTCATCCAGCATCATTCCGCCCCTCCGAACGCCGCCGGAACGTTCATTGTCTCCCGATCTATAAACATCCAACTCCTCCGGAGTCAGGGGTTGAATCTGAATCCTGTGATCCGGAAAACTGTACGTCCCTCAGTAGGTCGTCACCACGTCGGGTTCTTCAGGTTGCCGCATTTTCTCCGTTGTCAGTTCCGATGGTCCCGTCACCAGACGTGTAGGTAGGCCGCCAATCCAGTCAAGGAAGTTGCCGCTCAACATACGCGTAACGTCGCGCTCAATTTCCTGCCGGGTTACAGCACGTCCGCTATGAAGCAATCGCTCGTAGCTCTCGCACAATGATTCGGCAATAACATCGCGCGAATGCTGCCATTTGTAGATTAGCTGTTCCAGGATGCGCGCATCCGAGTGTTGGGGAATAAAGCTGGTTCCAAGTAATTCCAGACGCTCGCGAGTGATCTCAGAAATGATTGAAGGATTGTTGAGAAACCACCAGCACCCAAACGGCATCAGGTTGCTAAATTTCCGCGCCGCGATGCACAGTTCGTGCTGATTCTCACGCGAAAGAAACGTTGCCAGAAAGCGGACATCGGGGTACTCAGCACACATCCGCTCCAGTGCTCCGACATCAGCGCTGCCGGCACCATCTCCAGCAACTCGCAATGCTGCATTGACACCCCGGCGCACTCCCACCATCAGTGCAAGCGCAAGACCGTGCTCGCGTGCCGTGGGCAAGGTAACCTCGCGCAGGATCCAGTCCCGCGCGTCGTTGTCCGGAAACTTGAATTCAGCCGGAAGCGATACCGCCATGCAAACAGGCTTCATGGCCTCGATCCATTTACCCAGGAAACGGCGCACTTCGGCGGCTGTTTTGGCAGACCCGCGGGTCTCAACCTGGTATCCCAGCTGCGACAACCTGGGCACGACATGCTCCCAGTCGTTGACCAATCGATCCATCCGAAGTGTCGCATGGAATCGCTTGTCGATATCAGCGCGGGCTTCCCAGACACGAGCCTCCTGCGTATTAAACGGATCGTTGGTCATCACCACGTCACTTACGGACGACAGATCCAGAACCAGGTCGACATGCTTCGCGAGATTCCTCGATCGAAAATAAGCTCGAGCCTCTGAGAGGTCGGCAGCCCCCGTGTCGAGCCCGAGAGCGTTGAGCACCGTAACGACACCACGCGTTGCTTCGGATAAAGGAGTGTTCTCAATGAATAGAGTCTTCCAGACAAGGTCCGCTTGTTCAGCAGTATTCATATGCCAGAATTGCTCTGGTTTGACTTCACTCGAGCGGAAGGTTTCGACGATCAAATAGTGATATGTCAGGAGCTCGTCTATACCGAACAAACTCATCTCTCCGAATTGGGGAGCGAGGAGGTGGGTGTGAACATCAATTACCGGAGTTGTTTTGACGACTTCCGCCACTTCGCGTTTCAGTTGCGCGACATCTGGCAATGCGCCTGGTTCGCCTGGTTTTTCAATCATAGTTACCACCTGTATCGCGGACAGCAAGTTAAAGAAGAATGTTGGTTGGCCTCCGCACATCGCCGGGATCGGCCCAGCGATCATTGGGGATTGTGGGCGTCCAGCCAGGCCTCAGCGGATCCTGGTCGTAGGGATATGAGCCCAGGCGCTTATGAAGCTCTTTATAACCGGAGAGCTTGTCGTAGTCGAGTTTTACGCCCAGACCTGGCCCGGTCGGCACGGCGATGAACCCGCCCTCGTATTGAAATTTACCCCCCGCGATGATGTCGTCGGCGAGGTGATGATAGTGCGCGTCGGCGGCGAACGAAAGATTCGGAATCACCGCGCCGAGGTGAAGCATGGTTGCGAGTTGAATGCCGAGTTCACCCGAGGAGTGGACGGCGACACCCAGTTGAAAGGTGTCGCATATGCTGGCTGCTTTGACGCATGGGCGAATGCCTCCCCAAAAGGTAGTGTCGAGCAGAATCACATCCACGGCGGTGTCCAGCGCGTTGGCCGCAAGCTGCTCGAAATTAACGACAACCGTGTTGGTTGCAAGCGGCATGCGTACCTTCTCGCGCACGCGCCGCATTCCGGCCATTCCAAACACAGGGTCTTCGAGATAGTCGTTGCGGATGTCCTCAATCTGTTGACCAAACCAGATTGCCGTCTCAGTGGACCAGACGCCGTTCGGATCAAAACGGAAGCGATCGCCCTCGAACGAGGAAGCAAGCGCACGGTAGCATTCAAGCTCGTACTCCGGCGGAAACACTCCGCCTTTCAACTTATGGGAAGTGAAGCCGAATTGTTGCTTCAGTTCGCTCGCGTGCCCAATGAGTTGTTCAGCTGTTCTAACTTCACCGGTGCCGTTCTCAGGATGTGGATAACGGAAAAAAAGATATGACGCGAAGGGCACACGGTCCCGCAAACGGCCACCCAGGATCTCGGAAACGGAAACACCCCACTTCTGCCCAAGGATGTCTAGACAGGCGAACTCGAGCGCGGCAAGGAATTGTGTGCGGTTGTTGTAGAGCGAGGCTGTGGGATTGGCAATAAGGAAGCGTAACTCTTCGAGTCGTGTTGGATCATGGCCGACAAGGTATTTCTTCATCGCACGGAATGCAGCTTCAGCCGACTCTCCACCACCGCCCATCTCACCGAGCCCGATCAGACCTTCATCAGTTTCGACTTCAATGATCGTACGAACGAACCGTCCCCAATGACAGCCGTTCGCATGTCTGAGCGGCGCCTCCAGAGGGACGGTTACCGTTGTTGGTCTGATGTCGGTGATTTTCATTTACCGCGCGGTTCGTTTTGTTTATTTATCATTTGTCATTTGACAGTTTTCATTGGTCATTGGGGAGACCACTTGAGTGATCCCAAATAAGATGATTCATGACGTCCCGCTTCCTGCTTTTGCAATGACCAATGAAAACTGTCAAATGACAAATGGAAAATGATCTCCTTCACCACGCAAGACTCGTTGCCTTGTACTCTGCAAGCGTCTTGGCCGGCTTCTCTACCCCGGCCGGCAGAGGACGCTTCGAGAAGGTCTGGAAATAGAGTAGACAAGAGTCACGCCACCAGATTGCATCACGCTCCTGAATTGCCAGCTTCTTTGCTACTTCATCGTGCCGCTCAGGATCAATTGCCGCGGTCAAAGCGTTCCACTCTTTGCGGGTGGTCCGTACCCAGTCCACTCCGTGCTGATAGTGCAGAGCTAACTCATCCCAGAGTATTCTGCCCGATTTCATTCGATGTTCCCACGGTACATGATGAAACCAAAGTAGAAATGCTTCCGGGCAGGTCGCCAGATCTTCGAAACGGTCGCGGACTGGCGGATGATATTGGTTCAAAGTATTGCTGCCGGAGGCGGTGCGATCGAATCCCAGGCCTCGTTCATCTGCGCGGTGATAGTAGACCGGATTCCAATCGGCGCGCGGCTCGCTGTCCCACCAGGGAGCAGGACCGTAATGATGTCCACCCCACATGATATGGTGCAAGCCGAGCGGGGTCATGTAGTCAACCAATGCCTCGTGTGACTCCAACATAATACGAGCAATCGTTCCGGCCACTTTAGGCTCATGTGTAAACGTCATCCTGATCCATTCCTCGGCGATCTGTCGCGAAGTGAGGTCAGGATTCCAGGCAAGTCGGCCAAACGCATACCAGTTAGCCTGCAGAAAATGATGACCTGTCCAGTTTCGATCCGAACC
>JAMQPH010000893.1 GCA_023717605.1 Pyrinomonadaceae bacterium | reverse complement strand
CGCGGCTTCATTGAGAAGATGGTCAGACTGGAAGAAGAGCGTTTTGGAGCAACAATGACTGCTGGTTTGCAAAAGCTGGATGAACTTATCGGGAAGAGCAAGCAGCAGACAGGTGACGTGATCGTGCCGGCCCTTGAACTCGCAAAGCTCTACGACACGTTTGGGACGCCAATTGATCTTATGTACATAGTGCTCTCCCGTGGTCGCTACAAGATTGCCAGTCAAGTTTACGAAGAGGGCCTTGACGCTAAATACTTGATCCACGACGTGGAATCAATGACTGAAGAAGACTTCAGGACGGGGATGGAGCGGTTATTGGCCCGACTGCAGCAAAACGAGTCTAAAGCTCAAAGGACTGAGGATAAGGGAAAGCCGGTGTATGTCGCTTTATCGCGTCGTACAGACACGAAGGCAAGATTCAAAGGTTACGATACGACCCACACGAATGATTCAAAGGCTGTGGTGCTCATCAAAGACGATGAACAGGTCCAATCTTTGAACGAAGGTGATGAAGGTGAGGTCCTTTTGGATCAAACTCCGTTCTACGCGGAGAGCGGTGGGCAAGTCGGGGATGTCGGCCGACTTGTCAGTACCGCCTTCAGTAATGGAGGGGGAACTCCGGCAAACGCATCCGCTAACCGCGGTGGCACTGGCTTTATGGCCTCGGTTGTTGATACCTACTCGCCCGCGCCGGGATTGATTGTTCACAAGGTCAAAGTTGAAAAGGGCACCTTGAAAGTTGGGGATACGGTTTCGGCCGAAGTGGATGTCGAGAAACGTGACGCCACGCGACGCAATCACACGGCCACGCATTTGATGCACGCCGCATTGCGAGAAGTTCTGGGAACACACGTCAAACAGGCGGGTTCGGTTGTAGCGCCTACCTACCTACGGTTCGACTTCTCGCACTATCAACCTTTGACGCCGACGGAGATCAAAGAGATCGAGAATCTCGTTAACTACCACATCCTGCGGAACGAACCGGTCGAAACGAATGAGATGTCGGTTGAGGAAGCGATGCGTTCGGGCGCGATGGCTCTGTTCGGCGAGAAGTACGGCGAGAAAGTACGCGTCCTTTCAATCAAGGGAGCTGAAGACATTTTCTCCAAAGAGTTGTGCGGCGGCACGCACGTGCGAGCCACGGGTGACATTGGACTATTTAAGATAACGAGTGACGAATCCATCGCATCTGGAGTTCGTCGCATTCGGGCGGTCACAGGCGTCGATGCCTTCGAGCGATTTCGGGAGGCCGAGGCAATTGTCGAAAAAGTGGCAAGTAGGTTGCGCGCCTCGCGCACTGAACTTCCCGCTCAGGTTGAAAGGTTGCAAGAAGAGCTGAAGAAGGCCAGACGTGAAGCTGATGACCTGCGCATGAAGATCGCTTCCGGCGCCGCGGGCCCGTCTGCCAATGGTGACGAGTCGCGTGACGTTGCAGGCGTGCGCGTAGTGGCGCGTGAAGCCAGCGGTCTCGACGCAGCGGGAATGCGGCAACTCTCCGACACGCTGCTCGCGCGCATTAAATCGGGAGTGGTTGTTCTCGGTCGGACGGGAGATGGAAAGGCCTCCTTGATCGTACGAACCTCGCCGGACGTTTCAAAACGTGTACCGGCCGGTCAGGTGATTAAAGAACTGGCGCCCATCGTCGGGGGACGGGGTGGCGGAAAGTCTGACATGGCTGAGGGTGGTGGAAATCAACCCGAGAAACTCGCGGAAGCACTCGAAGCGAGCTACAAAATCGTAGAACGATTGCTCGGCTAGAAGGTGCTATCCGACAAAAAGCGCGAGTGCATGTTTTGAACATGCACTCGCGCTTTCGTTTGCTCTCAGAAGAAACTTCCTCGGGTTGGATCGAGTTACATCGCTTTCTGCTTGTCAGTCAGCTCGATGGACATCTTCTCCAGCGTCAACTTGTTTAGAGTGCCGGTCACCTTGAGACCTTCGGCTTTCTGATACTCCTTAAGACCGGCTCGAGTTGCGTCATCAAGTTTGCCGGTGGTACCGCCGCCGTAGAAACCACGAGCCTTGAGAATTACCTGGGCCTGGTTAACCTGCTCCTTGTTTGCGCGGAATACCGGCCCGCGTTTTCGGGTACTGCTGGTGGCCGTTTTTGAAGTGGAGGAGTCTTGAGCTGGGGCTGCCATCGCACAGACGAAAAGCAGAGACAGCGAGAGTGTGAGTGTGAGTAGCTTTTTCATTTTTCTGTCCTTTGTGTGAGGCGCGCAGGAGCGCGCGGGTTAAAAGAAGTGAGGTCTTTCGTAAAGCGTCGCTATGATACTACTGCTGTCAATAGGGTTTCGGTGAAGCGTTCCTCCCAAAACCGAAGGGCCCCTCTCGAGAAGGAGCCCGGAAGGCTGGCAGGTACCTCTTCAAAACGTCAATAAAACCGGCTCTAACTCGGCCTTTTGCAACGTCGTTGGCAAACGTTAAACCGCTGTGATACTATCCCTGAGTCCCGAATCGCCGGGATACGCTGGAAGAGCCGGCGGCACTCCTGCCCCACCAAATCCTCAAGGACAAGTAAAGTGGGGGGCCATCTCGTAATCATCAGTAAATAGGATTCAATCAAATGAAGACGTTGCCCTTCGCTTTTGCGTTATTACTTGCCTGCTCAATATTAATTTCCGCGCAAACTGAAGCCAGCTATCGAGTCGACAACTTCGATTTTGCCAACGGAGTCCGTGTCGAGCCACCACCGGCGCCCCCGGTTGTCCCCAAGAAAGGCGGCCGCTCCCGCAAACTTACCACCTCCAGCAACCTCTATACTCGCTCCGACGCGCCGCTAACCCGCTTAACGAACATGAATGTTGGCACCTCGTTGGAAGGTTTTACTACCGGCAACTCTGAAGTGGATGACTTCATCATCGAGTCGGGAAAACGCAATTCTGTGGACCCGGTTCTGCTCTACGCAATCATGCATCAGGAGTCAACTTTCAAGCAGGGTGCTATTTCGCCCAAGGGGGCCCGAGGCCTAATGCAGTTAATGCCTCCCACAGCGCGAAGGTTCGGCGTCACAAACATATTCAACCCTAAGCAAAACATTGAAGGCGGAGCTCGGTACATGCGCTTTCTCCTGGATCTCTTCAAAGACGTCAACCTGGCACTTGCGGGCTATAACGCCGGTGAAGGCGCCGTAATGAAATTCGGATATCGCGTCCCTCCATACAGGGAGACTCAGGAATATGTCAGAAGGATTAGCAGGCGCTATAGTCTGATTCGGGATCCTCTAGCCGCGCGCAGCGCAAACCTTATGACCGAGGAGCAACTGGCCGCAACTCGCCAGAAAGCGCCCGCGCCTCTCACGATATATGAGCAAAGCGTCTTTGCGGTCCAGACGCCCAATGGCCGGCGTCAACTAGTGAGCCAGTAAGCCAGACTCATAGTAGAGAACAAACGAGGCGGAACCTTTAACGGGTTCCGCCTCGTTTTCTATTTCGACGCTCGAGTTTCTTTCGGTATGATTGAGACGAGCGGCCTTCGTCCCAAATTGAGTGAGGTGAAAAGCGGATGCATTGTTCCAACTGCGGTTCTTACATTGCACCGGGCGTGCGTTTTTGCTCGGGATGTGGTACGGCGGCCGTCGATCCTGAAGCCACGCGTCTGGCACGCACACAGAATAATCTTCCGCTGCCTCGGGCGGGAGAAATAGAGGAGCTTGAGCACACAGTCTTCACTGTGAGGCCAACGATGATCTTCATTAGGCTGGGTTACGCACTAGCAGTGGTTGGCGCTGTTGCCCTGGTTTTTTTGCTCGCCTTGATCAACATCCCGGCTTACATCTCGATCCCACTGGCGCTGGCCCTTCTACTTATTCCAGCGTATTTCCACATCAGACGAAACATGATTCGTTACACTTTGACGGATTCCAAGATCGAAATCGACACCGGCCTGTTTGCCCGGACCACGCGAAACATTCCCCTCAGTAAGATTCAGGACGTCACAGTTTCCGCGAGTATTCCCCAGCGACTTCTCGGTTTTGGCGATTTGATTGTAGACAATGCCAGTGAGGCAGGCGGTAGCACGGTGCTGCACAATATCAGCAAGCCGAGGCATTACGCAGACCTGCTTTTGCGCGAGTTGCGCCGCTGGCATTAAACTACGACCTTTCGGGCTGGAAACACCCAACTGAATAGTTTCCACGGAACATCCAACAACGCAGCGGGTTCTAAGAGCCTGTTTGTGGGAATCAAAGCGGGGTTATCGGTTTGCGCAATTCAACTTATTCGTCGTGGTTCTTGGCTACTATTCTGCTGGCTATTTTGCTGGCGCTTGGCTCAACAGCGTTAGCCAAGCCGCTTTCAGATGAGCTTGTCCAGTTACTCCTACCGAAGGAGCTTGATGGCTTTCGTCAGGTTGGTGGAGTTCGGCCGGGCGACCCAGTCGTCCGGGAGGAGCCACTCGTGCTTCAGGCGGCTGGTCAAACACTGGAAACGGATCGCCACTACTCTTTGTCCGCTGAAGCGGAATACGTTTCGAGCGACAATTCGCGGCTCCTTTTAGAAGTTATCCGATTTCCCCGAGACTCAGACGCGTACTCGTTGTTGACCATCACTGCCAGGAGCGCTCGAGATCCGGGTCAGGCTCAACTTGGTCGGATCACCAAAGAGGTGGGAACAGCCTCGGTAATCTTGCCGGGCCGCATCGCCTTCTTCAGGGGCACAACATTTGTGCGAGTCACTGCTAAGGAACCGGCAGCGCAAGACCCCAACAACGTAGTTACGTTAGCGCGACTCATCTCGGACAGAATTGAAAAAGGGGAGGCTGATATACCTGTTCTCGTCAAGCACATTCCCCAATGGGAGGAAGCTCAAGGTCGTGTGGTCTATCTGGCTGGCTTTCGCTCATTAAGTGCACTTCTTCCGGATCAACCAATACTCGGCATCGTCAGCTCAGAGGGGGACGCGGATGCGGTTGCCACAAACTACGGCTCTACACAATTCATCATCGTTGAATACAACACACCACAACTGGCCGGAGATAACGATCGAAGTATTCTCGCGAAAATTGAGGAACTGCGTACGCAAGGCCAGCCAGTGCCATCAGGTTACCGACGCGTGGGGAATTATTCGGTCTTTGTTTTTAATGCCACGGATGAACAGTCTGCAAAAGAGCTCATTGACCAGGTTGAGTACGAGCAGGTAGTTCAGTGGCTTGGTGACAATCCCTACATGCTGGAAAAGGCACAACGAGAGTATTACCAGACCACCGCGGGTGTGTTGGTCGCGGTTGTCAAAGCCTCAGGACTTTCACTCTTGTTTTGTTTGGCTGCGGGCGGTTTTCTAGGCGCTCTTCTCTTCAGCCGACGGCGGGCTCAGCAACGAGATGCGGAAGTGTTTTCGGACGCCGGGGGAATGCTCCGTTTAAATATTGACGAAATACGCCCGCAAACAGATCCGGCAAAGTTGGTAGGACCTGGAAACAGAATGTGACCTCGACCTTGAGTAGAAAAGCGCGATGGAACAACTCACGTCCATTCGCGCTTTCAATTAGATCCTTCCTGAAAATTCTTCCTGAAAAAATGCAGGCTGCTGATCTACCTGGGAGGCTCCCCCAAGCCTCGGCAGGACGTCGATCAGCAGCCCCGCAACTATTGCCCTTCGACTGTCTGCATGCGTTAACTCCGTTCCCCCGAAAGAGCCACCGCCTGCCTTTCCAACCGTGAGAGGATGCCTCCCCAAAGCTTCCACTCACCACAGTCGCCGGGCATGACCCGATTTACCCTATCTACCCTTTTGTTCTGGTTGGTCTTTTGGCAACGAGCGTGCCACTTTACATACCAGAGGACTCGAATAATCCCCTTGTCCGATTCCTAAGGAAAACGCAGTTGACGGTTCCGCTGGGCCAAGATAGACCCTGAAGTCGTACATCTTCCGTACATTAGTATCAGGACACGCGGACTATAATCACTCGCTAACGGACGTTCGGCGTTAGGGAAGGGCTTTAACAAGCTCGTCAATGTCTTCAAGAGTGTTGTACAAATGGGGCGCAACTCGAAGTCGATCACCACGAGGCGCGGTGATGATGTTTCTGGTTTTGAGGTGAGAGTAAAGGCCCATTGAGCTTAGCCCAGCCCGGTGGCGAATACAGACGATTTGAGACTTTTCAGACGCGTGGCGTGAACTGACGATTTGATAGTCACGACCTTGCAGGCGCTCACAAAGATAGTCTGTGAGTTGTTCAAGGTGGTTGGCTATCCTGTTGACTCCCGTTTCAATCAGGAGACTTAGGCTGGCTTCCAGCCCATGAATAAGAGCCGAAGGGCCAGTTCCGGTCTCCCAGGCTAAAGCCCCAGAACTCCACTCCTGTTCAAAATCGTCATAGTCCTCTGGATTCGGAACGCTGATCCAGCCTACCAGCGTGGGCTTGAGCCGTTCGCGAGCGCGGTCAGAGAGATAAAGAATACCAATACCTTCGGGAGCCAGCAGCCATTTGTGCGCGGCGCCCGCAGCGACGTCGATCAGTTCCGCCTCCACATTTGTCGGAATCACACCCATGGCCTGAATCAAGTCAACAACCAGGAGAGCGTCATGGGCCCGCGCTGCCCGTCCAATTCGTTCCAGATCCGCTCGAAATCCAGAGGCGTATTGGACCTGGCTAATCGCAACTAAGCGAGTCTTCGAGTCCACCAGGCTGATTAACTCCTCAAGATCTATTCGGCCATCTCGCTCCTCGCACATGCGAACCTCCACACCAAAGGCCTCGCGAAGCCGTAGCCACGCATAGACATTCGACGGGAACTCCTTACGAAATGTCACCACATTGTCGCCAGAGGACCAAGGCAGGCCATTCGCAATCGTGGACAGCCCATCAGATGTATTGCGCATGAAAGCGATCTGCTCCGTTCTTGCTCCAATCATTTCGGCAGTCAGTTTCCGCGCTTGCTCTTTCACTGCGATCCAACTTCGGTAGTTCAATGAACCATTTTCTGCCACGTCTCGCAGTTGTGACTGTACAGCCTCGATTGTCGGGATCGGTAGAGGCGAAACCGCCGCATGGTTTAGATAAGTTGCGCGCTCTGTAATAGGAAAGAGCGCGCGTAGTTGGTCGTTCATTGTGTGGCTAAGAAGGCTTGGTGGACTCGGTTGCGGACCCTGCACCGAGAGATCAGGCATTAAGGCGCGTACGGCTGTCCATAAAACTCTTTGTAAAGCCACCCGAGTACGCGCGCTTCGGCAGTGCACAGAGTCTCGATCCAACAGTTAACAAGAAAGTCGTTTCGCCCGCGCTGCGAGGGAATCTTTGCAGCTTCACTAACAATAGACTTGGTGCCGACGAGGTCAAGACTGTAAGCCTCAGAGACTGATTCGTTCGCCTTTGACGCAGTGTCAAGCGCGTTCAGAAGCTGGCCAATCCACGAATGAAGCTCATGTTCGGTGACGTTTTCGGAAAGAGCCCGGATGATACCAATCGCCAGACGATCCTCAGCTCTGTTGAAAACGAAGATCTCTTCGCTGGTCTGGCGGCTTTGTTCCTGCTTCCATTGAAACACTTCTTCGACTCGAGGATGCTTGATTATTGCCACGCGGCTGTCGTAATCGAGGAACCATTGGATTACATCGGGAATAGAATCGACGTCAATCCGGCCTTGAGCATCGCGCAGAAGCGGCGGCTGCGGCGGTGGATCTTCTTTTCCGTTGGGGCTGGGAGATGACACTGTGTCCTATACTTCACGATTCAGTTTGAACGATGCGCGTACTTCACCGACTATTTCTCCGTTGCGATTTCGCACAGGGAAAAATGCGTAACGTGAAACTGCCTCGAGCGCTTCATCATTGAGCACTCCCAATTGATTGAGCGACTCAATCACAACCGTGGGCCGTGCGCGGTGGTCATCACCATCTTCGATTTTCAGCGCCAGACCTAATCCCTTAGGCCATTCACTACAGGGCATCACTCCTGCGGTGTAAACGCCTTCGGCGCCAACCTTTGATACCAAGCTTCCTTCTGTGGCGCGCATCATTTCTGTGTCCAAACGATCAGTCGTTCCACCAATTAGTTCGGGACACCTGGTCATTGCCGCAACAATTCTCTTACAAGCCACCCGTGTGCTTTCCCCAAACTCTTCAGGGGGAGCCATGAGACGCGCGTACATCAAAGCCATCGCCTTGACTGTCACGCCAAAGACCGGAACGCCGCAACCATCGACACCAACCGCAATGTCTTCAATTTGGATTCCCGAAAACTGCGAGATTGTGTGGACTATCGCCAGCTGGACTGGACTGCCTGGTTGGTCGTAGGTTTCAGTCGGTGCGCCCAGGTGCAATGCGAGAGCGAGCATTCCTGCATGTTTGCCCGAGCAGTTATTTTGCAGGACATGCGGCTTCTCGCCATTCTCGCGTAGCTCGCGAGCGACTTCCGGACTAAACGGCTCATGGGTGCCACACTTTAAGTCTTCGGGGCCCAGTCCAATCTTCCTCAGCATAGAGGCAGCAACTTCGGTGTGAATCGGTTCGCCGCTGTGCGAGGCGCAGGCCAGGGCAATCTCTTTTTCGCTGAAGCCATACCGATCAGCCGCGCCTGAGGCAATGAGTGGTATTGCCTGGTGTGGCTTAGCGGAGGAGCGCAGGAACGTGACCGTTTCTGGGGCGCCCAGGACGGCGACTATCTTGCCACCAGGGTCGACAGCGACCACATGACCTCTATGACGCGATTCAGTGATCGCGCCCCGAGTAACCTGAACTAAAGGCTCGGGAACGGGAATCTGCTGGGGACTGCTGTCCACGGACGCCGGTAACTGCGACACCTGCATTTAGGCTTAACCCTTGCGGAAATGACTTGGAACTGGGTCCGGCCATCTTAGCATAAGCCTTGTGAGGGGATTGGCAGTACGGAATAGGCCGATCGGAGGCAAAGAAAAGGGCAAAGGATCTAGCCCCTTGCCCGAGTATCACTGCATGTCCTCGAAGTCAGATTTGAACTCGCTTCTTTGTTGCGGCACGCTTCCCGCCGTAGCTGAGAACCGTGAGTTTTACCGTCCGGCGACCAAATCTCATCGCCTCGCGACTGCTCGGCGTCCAAATGTCGATTTTACGACCTTTGATAGAGCCTCCGGTGTCGGCCACGAGATACTCGCCACTCCAGGCGCCAGCTTGCAAATGAACTCGCGACCCTAATGGCAAGTGCCTCGGGTCGGCCGCGATAATACCCTGGCTGACAGGCTTTCCACTGGCCGTTCGGCCACGAAGGCTATAGGCAGTCGCGACATACGACACTGGCAGAGAAGCCGGAATTTCTACTGCTTTAGGCGGTTCTACTATCTTGCCTTCGGGCGCTTCAGGCACAGCCTTACCCAGTGAATCACTCGGCGAAGAGCTAACTACAGGATCCTGCGTTTGGGTCTTAGACGGTGTTTGAATTGTTTGTTGGGATTGAGAAACTGCTGTTTCTGCTACTGAGGGTGTGGCCGCAAGAAGAACAAGGGCTGAAAGAAGCGCTGCGGCCGCAATGGCGCTCCAACTAAAGAGGGATTTCATATTAGTCGGGTCTCCTACCGAAGTTAATTGCCTACCTTTCAGCGCGCCGCGCGAGTCCGTTCTTTCCTATTACTCGACCTCCGGCTCTAGGAGTCTCAAACGACGTCAGCCGAAGTTGGGGGCTTGCATCCTTGATGCAGGCGCTGAAAGAAACCAGTGAGGCTAATACAAGCAGAATGAGGCTAGCATACCAGGATAGGAGCGTCCAGCAGAGGTTACCCGGGGAGAGGACTATTTCCAGCTAACCTGAGAAATAGTTGAACTTAACCGAGGAAAAAAGTGATCGCCTAGCCGCCAGTAAGCCCTTGATTTTGACCTCCAAGGGGTCCTGCAACCGGCCGTTCTGAGGTTCCCGAGGGGATTCCTGGAATCTCCGGGCGGCCCTTCTCCATGGTCAGAGAGCCAGGAAATTTTCGATCACGGTCTGGCCGGCGGGAAACTCCGCATTGAAAAGTTCGGGATGGAACTGGACTCCGAAGAGGGGACGCTCTTCGTGCTGCATTGCTTGAATTCTGCAGGTTTCGTTAGTGGCGGTAAGTTTGAAGATTGGCGGCATTTCCTTGACCTCGTCACAGTGCGAATGCCAGACGGTTATCTTCGCGGGCAGGTCCTTGAAAACGCCTCCACCTGTGGTCTCGACCTCGTAGTAACCGCGCTCTCTTTTCGCGCCTTGGTAGCCGTCACCGGGCTCCAAACGCTCCATTAAGCCCACCGGAGCGCCGTAAGCCAGGGCAATCTGTTGGTGGCCTCCACAGACGCCCAGGATTGGCTGAGATGCTTGGTGAATCACTTCCAAAACGCCTCGAAGTGAGTCTGAGGAGTAGTCGTCCCAAGGATGACTCTGGCCACTGAGGATAATGTGTGACGGGCTGAGGCTTCGGACCCGATCAAGCGACACCGCGGCAAAAGGCTCAGTTAAGATCTCCACCTCGGGCCGCAGTCGGCCCAAAACAGCCCGTAACTCACGCGGGCTCGCGCCCTGACCGTCAATCGTGTTGTCGACTAAGTAAATCAGCATCTGATTCAGGTTCAACGGCGGCAATTTTTAGCCCAGACAAAAGAGCTTTCCATTGAAGGCGCCAATATAAATGCGGCCTTTCAAAATAGCGGGGGTTGCGTTAACGTTCTCACCAATTTTTAATTCCCACAAGCGTCGCCCATCATCGGCCGAGAGCATGTAAATCCACCCCGCCTTATCACCGAATACGACGCGACCATCCACAAAGGGAGCAGTTGACCAGATTGGTGCACGCACCTGGTGCTGCCATATGAGCTCGCCTTTGTCTGATGACAGGCAATACAACTTGCCATTACTTGAACCGATGTAAACCCGACCACTCTGAACCACCGGGCTGGCCCAGAATCCACTTCGCTCCTTGTAGAGTCTGCTCAAGCCGCCCTCGGCTTTAAACTTCCACACAAGCTCACCATCTGCCTGCTTGAAACAGTAGACGTAACCGTTCTCGGCCGCTGTGTAAACGAGTCCGTTGACCACGGCCGGAGTCGAATCCGAGTCCGCTCCTATGTGGGACTTCCAGATGGTTGAGCCATCACTCAATTCCAGACAATACAGATCGCCTTGTTCCGTCCCGATGTAAATGCGACCAGCAACGACCGACAAGCTTCCTTCCATTGAACCCAGCCGCTCCGTTTTATACACGAGCGCGCCGTCTTCCAGACTAAGACAATAGAAGAACCCATCTTCTCCGCCAAAATAAACCCGTCCGTCAATTACAGCTGCCGAACAATCAATTTCAAAACCAGTTTTGTACTTCCAGATAAGCGACCCGTCATTCGCGTTCAGACAATAGATGTAATGGTCCAGACCGCTCGCAATCACTCGATTCCCGGCAATAGTTGGTGTCGCCTTCAGACTGTCTGCCGTTTTGAAACTCCAGACGAGGCTTCCGTCTCGAGTATCGAGGCAATACAGGTAACCGTCCGCAGAACCGAAATAAACGCGTTCCCCTGACACCGACGGTTGTCCCGGCCAGCTTGATCCGCCCCAGCCATCCTTATGTAACCGCCCTGACGTTAGCTCTGTTTCAAATTCCCAGATTACCTTCAGGGGCCGATCCGGCCACGGTCCGGAGCCGTAAAAGTTGCGCTCGGAAGTGCCAAGCCACATTGGCATAGAGGTTGGAGAAACCGGAGAATTCGCCGGAATGCGGGGTTCAGCTTCAGTCTGCTTAACAACCTGGCTGCCGCAGCCTGAAGCTGCCAGGTTAACGAAAAGCAGCACCAGCAGCAGACCCGCTTGGCTTTTGAAGGATGTTAGGCAGGGGGAGAGCATCGGGAAGTCGGGGCAATCTTAGTTGTCTAACACGGAACCTGAAGTAGAGATAATGAGAAGGACAGACCGGATAAACCTCGTTTCCGGCTTGGAGCAACTCGGCAGCCACTACCACCTCTGGCAAGACCAAGCGGTACTAAATTACCACAGGTCCAAGCCAATCGCCTGCATAGACCAACTCCGCCGGCGCGTTAATTACAACTTCTCCGTCGTCACGCCATTGAATTCGTGCCTGGCCGCCAGGCATTAGCACGTCTATGGACCGTTCGGTTTTCCCGTTAATCATGGCCGCCACGGCTGCGGCGCAGGAGCACGTTCCGGAGGCGGTGGTTTCGCCTACGCCGCGTTCCCAGATCCGAAGCTCAATAGTGTGACGATCCTTCACAAGAACAAAGACGACGTTAGTACGATCGGGAAACTGCTTGTGGTTCTCGATTGCACGCCCCAGGTGACGCCAGTCGAGTGCTTCGAAATCGTCGACAAAGATACAGCAGTTTGGGTTCCCCATCTGGAGCGATGTTACGTTTAGTAGCGCTCCGTTTACGGTCAGGGGATAGTCGATGACTCGGGCCAATGGCCGGTCCGTGAGCATCGGAATCGACTCACTCGAGAATCCTGGCTGACCCAGCTCGGAGTCAAAGATGTACTTACCCGGGCCAGCTTGCTCAACCAGGAAGTATCTTTTGATTCCCGAACGAGTGCTCAGGCGAAGTTTGTCGCGAGTCCACAGCTTCCTATAGTAGACGTAAGCAGCGGCACACCGAGTGCCATTGCCAGACAGCCCGGCTTCACTGCCATCCGGATTAAAGATGCGTACGCGAAAATCAGCGCCTTCATCAGTCTCACGACCGATAACGGCAATTCCATCCGCGCCGGCCCCGTAATGCCGGTTGCAGATCCGTCGCGCAAACTCTCCCCAGTCTGCAAAGCCAGCTAGCGCCTCTGATTCGATAACGATGTAATCATTACCAAAGCCGTGAAACTTAATGAAAGGAGGTGCCATATGTTTAAGTGCTCATCATACAGAACCAATTGCGGTAGCCAATGGAACCTGGCGTTCAAGTTGGCCCTACAATCTTAGCTGCGCCGCAAGTTGTAAGTGCTAATAACACAGAACCATTTTGCGGTAGCCAATGGGACCTGGCATCCAAGTTGGGCCTACAATCTTGGTATGGCTGTTTTCTTGAGGATCGAGTGCTTGGCTCCATTGGCTACTGCAAATGGTTCTGTGAGTCGAGACGTTCTCATCAGGTTGAGCCTGTACAAGACGTTAGGACTTTCCCACAAACGATGCCAATAATACCGTGATCGGGTCAATGCAAAGCGACCGAACGTCTGTGTCGACCGGATAGTTATTGACCATAATGGAAAAGACCAGATTTTCTCCGCTGGCCGTCGTTACATAACCGGCCAGACTCGCGGCCGAACTCAGCGATCCGGTCTTGGCGCGAACGTTGTTTTCTGCAGGTGTCCCCTTCATCCGGTTTCTGAGCGTCCCGTCGACGCCGGCAATCGGCAACGCTTCGCGAAAAACACTCGCGTACCGATGTCGGCCCATGTAGGTGAGCAACTGAACAGACGCTTCCGCCGTGATCATGTCGTTACGAGAGAGTCCTGACCCATCAGTCAGGGCCAGGCCACCGGTATTCACCCCCGCCTCTTTCAAAAAGGTCCTAACAACCTCCAGTCCCGCGTCCTCGCTGTTTCGCATGGTATCTAACGAGGCCGGTGGTGGCACAACTCTTCCCAACGTGCGAAGAATCAACTCCGTGTACAGATTTTGACTGGGTTTTAGTGTTTGGGCTGCTATCAAGCTGAGCGGAGGCGATTGCATGCTGGCGATTTCGATCGAGCCAGCGGGTCTTGGTGGAGTCGGTCCGTTGGCGTGTGCAGGAGCCGGTACGGTTCGAGACTTTCCCGTGAAGATGACACCACGCTGGGCCAACGACGAGCGAAGCAGGTAAACAAACAAGAGTCCCGGATGGGAAATGCCAACCCCGGCCGCGTAACCCCGGTCATCGAGCGGGATGGACCCGTGAATCTCGAGCGTGTCCGCGCCCAGGCCGCGATGCAAGGTCAACTCTCGCTTACTGCCTCTTGCTCCAGTCACCACACGATTGACAATTGTCAACAGGGGGTCGGGTGGGCCGGTGGTAATCACCGCAGCCGCGCCCGGGGTGGTGCCTGGCTTAACAATTAAATCCAGCGCGTTGTCGTTGACGGTGAGAGCGCTAACTTCCGCTCCATACCACCACTGCAAATCCTCCCAGTTCCACCCGGAACCATAGCGTGGTCCGGTGAAGTATGTTTCATCGCCGACGAGGTCACCTTCTACTCGCTTCACTCCAGCAGCCGTGATTTGCGAGGCGAGGTCGTTGATTCCTTTGAAGTAGTCGCCGCTGTTGAAGCGCGCAGCAATCGAAGGGTCGCCACGTCCATATATCGTCAGGTCACCATGCAGGACGCCGGCTGCGTCAGGGCGCGAGGCAGCGTAGACTGACGTCACGAATCGATAGTCAGGCGATAGTCGATCAAGCGCTGCTGCCACGGTATAGAGCTTCATATTCGAGGCGGGTCGCAGTAACTTGCTCCCATTTTCTTCGAACAGGATTTTCCCAGTCGCGAGTGAAGTTACTTTGATCCCAACCATCGCCGGCGCTAGTTCCGGCTTGTCGAGCACTTGAGCTATGCGCGCCTGTAATTCCGCAACTGTTTTGGGGGCATTACCAACTCGCACCGGTTGATTCGGCGCGGGCTCATCAATAGCGTTCTCTACAGGAGGACTCGGAGTGGGTGACGGAGAGGGGGTTGGAGATTGAGCAGGCGACACCATCACTCTTCGGTCGCGCTGGGGTTGCTGCTGAGGACTGACAGCGGGTATTGCCGGTGCACTCGTTGCAGTGACCAAGAGTAGACTGATTAAACTCGACAAACGGGTCTGACTGATCATTTTTTAGAAGGCTGGTTGATTAGGATGGTCGCGGAGAAGATTGTGGATGTTGCGCTTCATGCATTAGTCGAACTCTGGACATCAATTTCTGGAAGCGCGGGTGATCGCGAAGAGAGATCCAGTTAGGATCATTTTCAAAGCACGGGCGGTTCTCGTTACCCAGAGCGATGGATCGTTCCAGCCATTCGAAGGCTTCATCGCGCATGTCTTCAATCGCATAGACCGAGGCAACCGCATAGGCGATATCGGGATCCACCTCGGCATTTCGAATCACAGCGTCCGTTAATTGTGCGCGTGCCTCTTCATGTTTGCCCTGAGCGCTTAGGAACATCGCCAGGAAGGGTCGCACGCCATGCATGTTTGGACGCCGGCTTAGAACCTGCTGCATCAGTTCGGCGGCAGCGTCTGTCTGCCCTGTGTAATACAACGCCAGCGCCCTAAACGTCCCCACGAGTGGATTATCCGGCTCGCCGGCGTTATCCAGTTGGCGCATTGTCTCATCGAAGTGGCCCATGTACATATGCACAATGGCCCGGTTGTAACTCGCCACAACGTGGGCTGCCGGATCGAGACGCACCAGTCGATCATAGCTGCGCAACGCACGTCCATACTCCCCATCTAACCGGTGTAGCGTGGCTTTAACAAAGTGAACCACTGCTTCATCCGGTGCTTCCCTGCGCGCGCGGGCCACTTCCTCGCGAGCCTTTTGCTTCTCTCCCCGCCACATGTAGACAAAGACCATCAGCATGCGCGCCTCGATCAATTGCGGATCAATTGCCAACGCCTTGCCAAAAGCCACCTCCGCGCGCTCGAAGTCTTCCGCTCCACCCAAACCCTTGAAGACCCGGTTGACGTAAGAAGCGCCCAGACCGTCGTGTGCCAGGGCGAAATTCGGATCGAGCTCAACGGCCCGTTGGAAGTGTTCTATAGCAGCGTTGCAGTCTTCGGGCGCGACAGTGCGAAAGATGAAGCGGGCAAAAAGATCTCGTCCTCGCAAATACTGCTCGTAAGCCGCAGCGTTTTCCGTGGAGGGTTTCGCTATACCGGCTTGCTCTGCATGACTCAGTTCGAGACGCAAGCCTTCAACAATTCGTTGGGCGATCGTGTCCTGAACAGCGATGATGTCGGCCGCGGACGTGTCAATTCGATCGCTCCATAGAATGTCCCCAGAAGCCACATTAAGAAGTTGCGCCGTTACGCGAAATCGTTCACCGGCGTGCATGAAACCCGCAGTGAGAACAGCGCTGACATTCAGCTCCCGCCCCACCTCACGGGGGTCGATTTGCTGGCCCTGGTACCTGGAAATCACGGATGAAGGGCGCACTACGAGCGACCGCACTCTCGCCAGCTCTGTGATTACCGCGTCAGCCAGAGAGAACTCGTAAAAGCTCGAGGCAGAGTCGTTGCCCAGATTTCGGAAAGGCAGGATTGCCAGACTCTGCTTCTCCTGATCGGTAAGAGTTGTGGATGGCGTTTCGTGAGTGCCTTGCCTGGTCGGCGTGATCAGAGTCGGGGCAGTAGTTTGAGCCTCCGGCCGGGTGATCGATTTCAGCCAACGCACCGCTCGGGAGACAGGACTCCTCCCGCCCAGGTAGCGCGGTGGTTCAGGAGTGACACTAATATAGGGTTGGCCGGTCGATTCAGATAGCGAGACTTCCTGTAACACTTTGCGCAGGTCCTCGCGCAGTTCTTCCATCTTCTGATAACGATCGCGAGGTTCTTTTGCCATAGCGCGATCGAGTATCTGTTGAATGCGTGGCGGAATAGCCTCGCTTCTCATTTCGGCAATTGGTTTCGCCGCATCATGCAATACTGCATGCCGCACGTCGATGGTCGTCTTCCCACGGAAGGGCCACGTGCCCGTCAACATCTCGTAAAGCAGGACGCCGGTAGAAAAGATGTCGGCCCTCTTATCGACGCGATCGCCGCGCGCCTGCTCAGGCGCAGCATATGTCGCCGTGCCGTAAGGTACACCGACTTCTGTGAGCTCGGTGCGGTGAATCCCGCTAGCGGTCGCCTCGCTGTCATCAAGTAACTTCGCGAGACCAAAATCCAAAATCTTGACCTGACCGTTGGGCAACACCATGACATTGCCGGATTTGATATCGCGATGAATTATGCCGCGAGCGTGGGCTGTAGCCAGGGCATCTGCCACCTGAATGGCAATTAGCAGCGCGCTCTTCAATTCCAGTGGGTGACCACCCACCAACTGACGCACATTGCGCCCTTCGATGTGTTGCATCGCGATGAAGTGCAAGCCTTCGGCCTCGTCGAGATCGAAGATGGTGCATATGTTTGGGTGATCGAGTGAAGACGCCAGACGCGCCTCGCGCTCGAAGCGTTTCAGATTTGCCTCTTTGGCAGTCAGCTCCGGAGGCAGGACCTTGATCACAACTGTACGCCCAAGTTTGGTGTCAGTGGCTTTGTAGACTGTGCCCTGCCCGCCAGCACCGAGCTTTTCCAGAATGCGATAGTTGCTTAGGTTCTTGCCGATCATGTGAACGACGAGATCAACTCCTCGGAGCTTGCAGTTGCGGTTCCTACTTTCCCGACGACGATGCCGGCAGCGTGATTTGCGAGGTTAGCACTTTCGAGCATCGATGCTCCGGCTGCCATGGCGGCGGCGAGCGTGGCTATCACCGTATCTCCGGCGCCGGTAACATCATAGACCTCGCGGGCGGCGGTTTCGACATATACGGGCTCGCCGTCACCCTCCACCAAAATCATCCCGTCTGGCCCACGGGTAATTAGAACGGCATCACAGTTCAGCTTTTCCCGCAGACGCTGAGCCGCTCGATGCAACCCCAAATCCGAATCTTCTTCCAGATTGGTCATCCTCAAAGCCTCCTGGTGATTTGGCGTAACCAGCGTAGCCGGGCGGTACGACGCTAGATTGCGGATCTTCGGGTCAATTAGCACTGGAATACGGCCATAAGCCAGCGGAAGAACCTCAGCAAGAATGCGAGGTGTAACCACCCCTTTCTCGTAATCCGACACCACAAACGCATCGGCATCGCGCATCGCGTCTTTTAAGATGCTGATAATCCGATCCTCAGTCCGCCCATTCACCTGAGTGCGCAGCTCTCGATCGGCGCGAACGACCAACTGGCTATGCGCGATGATGCGAGTCTTGATGGTTGAAGGTCTGCTTTCGTCAATTACGATGCGCTCGTCTGTTTGCAACGGACTGGCGTCGCGCAAACTCGCTCGCAACCGTTCACCGGCAGCATCTTTCCCTACCACGCCCACCACGCAGGCCTGCGCGCCAAGTGCAACCAGGTTCGCCAGCACATTCGCCGCACCCCCAAGATGAACTGATTCGCGACGGATTTCTACTACCGGCACCGGCGCTTCGGGCGAGATTCGCGTCACATCACCCCAAACAAACTCATCCAGCATCAGGTCGCCGAGCACCACGATCTTTCGATTGCGGATCGATTGAGTTAGCTTTTCAACTTGTTCCCGCGAGAGTTGCTCCATGTCTCTAAACTTCAGGTTCAGCGAACTAGTGGCCCGCATCGTTGAAATTACTAGCGTAATTCCGTTTGCCGCGCTCGTTTCTTATTCACACCTATCTTCAGATAGGTGTGAACGGTGGACGAGAATTCCCAGAACCGTTCAAACGGTTTCGGAAGGTTACCGAACGCTTCCGACACCCAGCTAAAGCAGGGTGTGAATGAGATGTAATTAGTGGTTCCGGCAAAGTGCAGCATAGGCAAAACCGGATGCTAAGGATTCCTATCCACTCTCTCTCAGTACGCGATCAATAGAGCCAAGCACCCGCTCCACCGGAACTCGCTTAATACACTCCGGCTCATCAAACTTTTCACAGAAGTAGCCATGGCATGGTTGACAATCCAGCTCTTCAACCACAACCTCGGCGGGAGCCCTGGCCCAGGGCCGCCAGTGTGCGGTATTGGAAGAACCGAAGATCACAACCGAAGGGGCACCAACTGCCGCGGCCATATGTGCTATGCCGCTATCGTTGCCCACAAATATACGCGCCTGAGAGAGAAGCGCCGTGACCTCCGGTAAAGAGAGATCGGTAAACGCCACGACGGGCGCCTCCGTATGCCGCTTCAACGAATCGGCAACATGCGATTCAGCTGACGCGGCGATCGCCACGATTGCCAAATTGCGACTTGCCAGGCTTTCCGCTACTTGCGCAAATCTCTCTGTCGCCCATTGCTTGGTATCGAATGCAGCGGCGGGGTGAATTACGGCGAGGGGTATTCTGGTTTCGTCTAAACCAGCAGCCCGCAGCCGTGCCGAAATACTCCGGGCAGCGCCGTCGGTGATTGCTAATCGTGTGGGCGGGCGATCCGTTACCGGGATGCCTGTCCAGCCGATCAGTGCAAGTTGTTGCTCTACAGAGTGCGTCTTGTCTCGTCCCCAAAGAAATGACGACGAGCGCGCAAGATGATTGTGCAAACGTGCGTATTGATAGCTCGAATAGCCAACCCGATGTCTGGCACCAGAGGCCCGGGTGAGCAGCGTTGCCGTGGTCCCACCGTGTAGATTGTAAGCGACGTCATACCGCGTCGCCCGAATGTGGCGCGCGACTCTAGCGCGAGCTGCAGTGCTGCCGCGTTTCAGCGTGATGATGTTATCAACGTTTTCAAACCCGTCGAGCACAGGCGCGACCCAATCCTCCAGAAGAATGTCGAGCCGGGCATGCGGCAAAAAACGTTTTAGCGCGTAGAGAGATGGCGTGGTCAAAACGGTGTCGCCGATTGAGCGAAGTCGCACCACCAGGACACGGCGCACGCTTTTCCAGTCCCAGAGCGCGGGCCCGAGCGGCTGAGCTGATTCTTCACTGCGCAAAGTGTGCATCGCCACGGCGCGCATCTGCGGAGACGCTTCAACTATTTCGCGCAGACTCTTCATTTCGACTCAGGCTGTTCATCTTCTATCGTCGCCTCGTCAATGAGCATCACCGGAATGTCGTCGATGATGGGGTAGACTCGTTTACATTCAACGCATTTGAGAGCGCTGCCATCCGGTTTCAATTCCACCCTCGCCATGCATGCGGGACAGGCGAGTATCTCCAACAAATCTTGACTGATTGCCATGACAGGACCTCTCCAGGGCTCAGGAATTGGTTGTGCACAGGCGTGCTGAAAGAAGCTTCTTAAAAGAGTGGTCAAGCTTATCACAAGTAGACAGTGGGCAGGAGGCAGACGGCAGGAGCAGGTGGAAGCATTTTCCATTTCTCATTTGACATTTTTCATTCGGCCATTGCATTCAATTCGTCGTTCTCCTGAACCCCAAACTCGTGGGAAGAGTAAGATCACTAGCTAAGTCTGAGAACTGTGCGAAAGAGTCATTCGGCAATGACCAATGAAAAATGTCAAATGAGAAATGGAAACTGCTGCCTCCTGCCGTCTGCCTCCTGCCGTCCGCTCCTGCCGACTGCCCCTGCCTTCTGCTAAACTGCCTTCCATGTCTCTTGAATTCGCTGTCCAGCATCCGTGCGTCCTGCGCGCTCGATATTCCGAGCAGCACCTGCGCGAGTGGGGGCGCTTGAGCAATCTGCATACGCTACTCACCACAGGCGACACGAGCGCGCCTTCAGAAGACAAGCTCCGCTGGGTGGAAAATGCGACTGAGGAAGTAGAACTCATGCAAACGGAAACAGTTGTATGCCCAAACTGTCCCTCCTGTTTGCCAGTAGCAGCAGCCGGCGAAGGTGAGTCGGTGGGATGCCTGGGCCGGATCACCTATCCGATCGAGGCGCAGTTTGAGAAGTTCTTGGCCGATCGCGTGCAACTGTTTGTCGATACCCTGGACAAGGAGGACCAACCTCGGCTGCTTCACATTCTACTCGATCCTGAATCGCCGTTTGATGGCGAGGCAACCAAAGAACTGCGGCGGGTGACTACCGGCGAAGGACTCCGTTTTTATGAACTGCGGCTGCCCATTCGTTTGACTAGAGAAGCGGTTGGAATCACGACCGATAATGTTTTCGATCTGTTGGCTGGTTTTCGTTCAGAGGACAACGAGCGGACGACCTACACTCGCGAATTCCCGTTTGCCGCGACTGCAGACTTTTACGATTTCCTCGACCTCATGCTGCGTAATGACCTAAACCAATCGGAACTTACCCGACTCACGGCGCGCAGCAAAAACTACCTTCAGTTTCTTCGTCTGCTCTCGGCTATCGAGAGGGCTGAGGCGCTGACGACCCGAGTCCTCGTAGATTAGTCTCCACCTTCTAACGAGGATTCATCCAGTAGACGCAGCGTGTCGAGAATAAGGTTGGTATTGCTTGGCGCCTGAATGGTGACAGGAAATGTGTCCACCGATTTTTGAAACTCAAAACTGCCGTTAGTTATCTCCACAATACGACGGAATCCCGCTTCGCCCTTTTCGCCGGCTGACTCCGCATCAACAATCCTTCCCTCATTGAAGAACACGCGACCGGTTTTTGAATCACCCGTTAGTAGCAGCTCGCCAGTCAACTTCGCGTTCTCGAGAACCTGTACCGCATCGAAGACGCTAATAGCTGCCAGGTCACCGGCCAGCGTCGCGTAAGTTCGCCCTGTCGACTCAGCTGGAGTCGCGGCCGGACTAAGATCCGGCCGTCGCGCTCGACGAATGGCCTCCAGTCCTCCGGCAATGTTTATTCGCGGATCGAGCTGCTTGGCTTCCAGCAAGCGCTCGTGGGCGGTGTTGAAGTCTTCTCGTGCAATGTAAATGCTGGCTAAGCCAAGACACTGACGGGCAGCCTCATCTGTGTGCTTTGAAGTGATGGAAATTTCCCGCAGTCGTTCGCGCAGTGGAATCGACCGCGGATTGCTCTCAAGTGCAGTGCGCAGTCGCTCCATGGCTTTTTCTGGCGCTTTGTACTTAATGAACAACTCGGCATCAAGGATGGCCGTGTCGACTTCACTTACGTGCTCTGATTCTGACCGGGAGTTGACCATTTTGACTTGAGAACGAGCCACCCGGGCTGAGCTTCTGGGCCCCCGGTGCTGCGGCGGAGTTTATCACAGGAATTTGGACTGGTTCGTCTATCCATTTGGTTGGTCGGTCTCTCCATTTGGAGTCAAGAAGTCACGATATCGTATGTCTGAAGAGTGCTGCGGGAAAGGCTGGCAACCGGCAAAGTTGAGGTGCCACCCGTCGAGTCCAGCGGTGGGGCCCTTAGTATGTAAAAAAGCGCAATAGAAAAGGAATTTATTGCGCACCAGCCCGGTCCCAATCTGTCCCAGCTCCGCTTTTGAGACTCAAGCACCTGATCAAACTCAGGTGGCACGCAATCTGCCAATGGAACGGTTGGCGGAATTATCGCGAGACCCAGTAAAACCCGCAAACCAAATTCCCGCCGTTCTCGTATGGTTGGTTAGGTAGTTTTGATTGGAAGGTGGCTGAAATGGCTAGATGGATGACCAGAAGAATTGAACGCTCGCGCGCGCGCTGTCAAAAGACGAGTAGTCCGAAGACGAGCAAATCATCAGAGCAGCAGGGGGAGCACTCCGAAAGAAAGGCCAATCGAACTGAGGGTTCGACTGCCACGGCCAGCAACAGAAGCTGAGAACCCCCAACTGCATTCCTATTCCGCGACGGCGTTCAATTACCTCACAAATCTCAAACCAGCTTAAAAGTCTATCCGTATCCCGACCCGAATCTGGCGCGGACGAAGTGTCCGTGAGGTTACGAGAAACGAATCCAGAAATTCCTTTCGTTGTTCTGGGGACGCTGTGGGGGCGAGCGCGTTGAAGTTGATAAACTCCGCGCCAAAGCTGAAGACAGTTTTGTTGAGAACATTGTCAAACTCGATTACCGGGCGAAGTCTGACTCTTTCAGTGAAGCGGAACTCTCGAGTCACGCTGAGGTCGAAGAGGAACAACTCAGGTCCTCGACCAGCGTTGCGCGGGAGGTTTCCCGATTGACCAATCGTCGGTAATGAAAACAGACTGAGGATGGTCGGATCAATCGGGTCGTTTGGTCCTCGCCAACGCAGCAGTACAGTGTTTCCGGTAAAGTTTGGCCGATCGTTTCCCACGTCATCAAGATTGCGATCCACTCCGCCAATGGAGATGTTGAAAGGCGCGCCCGAAGCGATGCGCAGGATTGGTGACAACCTGAGCTTGCCCAGAAAGGCTGGCAGGTCGAAAGTCCCCGAGAAAACAAAACGGTGTTTCCTGTCGAGCAGACTGCGGGCTCGTTCGCGTCGGAAGTCTCCTGGTATGAGCGCATCGGAAGTGTTGACTACACCATCATCGACAAGACTTGCGATCGTGTAGGCGGCTCGAAAGGAGAGACCGAAACTACCGTTGCTCTGGCTGAAACCCTTGCGGAGCGCAAGCGTCAGGCCCTGATAGAAACTGTTGCCGGCCGCAATCAATTGTTCAACTTCGGCGCGGGTGGGATCGGGCCGCAGGTCATTTAGAGCCGCGAGTGCAACTTCTACCGAAGTTGATGAGGAAAAACTATTGAGACTTACCATCGAAACGGGGACTCCAAACTCAACCCTGCGGCCCACCGAATTCGGGTTCGAGCTGTCTGAGGAAACGAATACAAATCGTACCAGCTCGCCTGCGGCTGCAGCGTTGTAAAGTGGGCGATCCCCGGCCGGGCCGCTGCGGAAGTTGGGGAAGTCGCGCGAGGCCAGATACTCCGAAAAATTCTTGAAATCGCCGGGAAGCACCGGAGCATTCGCATTGAACTCACGCCAAAGGTGTATGCCTCTATTGAAAGTGTAATTTGCCTCAAACACAAAACCGCCGCCGAGGTCGCGTTCGCCTCCGACGTTCGCCTGATAGCTCTCGGGTATGCGCAATTGGGGATCGAGACGGCGCGAGAATTCCTTATTGATCTCGCCAAACTGAGTCACGAGTTGCGATTCAACCGTGAGTGTTTGCGGAAAGTGAAGATTAGCGGCAATGAACGCGCGACGTTGCGCGGCACTCATGAGTTTTCCAGTGTCAGGATCGCGTAATGAATTGGTGTCGAAGAACAGTCGGCGGTTACCGAGAGTGAAATCATCAATGGTCCGAAGCAGAGCCCGATTGTAGAAAAGGCCGGCGCCAAAGCGTAGAACCGTTTTACCTGAATTAAACGGATCGTAAGCGACCGAAAAACGTGGGGCAAAGTTGTTGCGGTCGCGAATAATACTTTCGCGTTCGTAGCGCAGACCATAGCTCACCACCACATTAGGAAACAGCCGCCACTCGTCATGACCAAAAAGACCTACGTAGGTGTTTCGCTGAGTTGATTCCGTCAAAAAGTTCTGTCTGAAGCGGCTGGGGGTGTTTGCCAGGAAATCTCCGGCGCTGGCGAAGCTAAAGGTTCCTGACGCATCGGAGAGATCTATGAAGGCCGAGCGAATTCGCTGAACATCGACACCAAACTTCAGTGAATGCGTTCCTGCGGTGTGCAGGATGGTTTCCTGTACCTGAAAGCGGCCCTCGAGCCGATCCGTGGCTCCGGTGGTGGAAGAGCCTGCCACAAGGGTGCCGGAGCGTCGCGCAGGATCGTCTGCTATAAGAGGATCGTTGATGGTTATGAGGACGACCGGATTCGCGGCATGTGCGGTTTTCGTTCCCGGGGCTAGTCGTGAGAACTGCGTTCGGATCTGATTGACGGTGTGCGCGGAAAAAACGTAATTGTCGGAATAGGAAATAGCGTCTGAGTTTCGCGTCTTTGCCTGAAGCACTTCCGCAAGCTGATTGCCGCCTCCAAACTGACGTAGGTTCGCCAGACGACCCAGTTGATACATCAGCGCGCCGTTGTGAGTCTCACGAAACTGGTGATCGATGCGCATTGTAACGGCATTGTTTCTGAGCGGCGTATTAACGGATGAGATGAACGGAGCAATCTCCGCGCTGTTCGCCGGAGCGTTTGCATCTTCAAGTCGGCGACCCAGCAAAAGCGTCGGAGACGGCAGCGGAAACCGAGGGTTCTGCTGGACTGGCACGAGAGTGTCGGTCAATGCGCTATCGAGGGCCTTATTGAACTCATAAGAAACGAAGAAAAACGTCGGTGTTTGGTTCTTGTGCCATGGGAGGATGACCGGACCGCTGAAAGTGAAGCCGGGTGTGTGGTCCTGCAAAGGAAGTCTCCTGAGGCCGAGTGAGTTGTTTCTAAATGTATTGGCGTTTAATGACTCATCCTTGAAGAAGTAAAAGGCGCGCCCGCGAAATGTTTGGGTGCCGCCCCGGGTGCGAATGTTGATGCGTCCTCCGGATGCTCGTCCGTACTCGGCAGAGAACTGATTTGTTATCACCTGAACTTCTTCAACCGCTTCAAGTGACGGCTGAAATCGCTCTCGGGCTGCCCGATCGTCGTTGTTATCAAGACCGTCGATCGTCAGATTGTTGGAGTAAGCGGGCCCGCCGGAAATCGAAAATGTTCCGGCTTCCTCGGGTGTGCTGGCCGGATTTCCGTCTCTATCCTCTGCTAGATCGCGCGTCGAAAGTGGCTCCTCAGTCACACCACCCAGGGTGAAAATCAAATCAAGCGGTGAACGGGTAGCGACCGGCAAAGACTCGACCTCCCGGGCGGTAACGGTTCCGCCGACTACGGTGCGGGTGGTGTCGAGCGGTTGGGATTCCGGGGAAGTGACAGTCACTGGATCAACTGTCACGCCGCTCGCAAAAAGCACGATGTCGATCTGAAAGTTTTGACCGGACGAAACTGAAATGGCCCCAGTGTCTTGCACAGCAAAGCCCTCCGCTGACGCGCGCAACACGTAAGTGCCCGGCTCGAGCTGAAGTACCCGATAGCGTCCGTCAGTATCCGCCACGGCAGTACGGTGCGAGCCAGTTCTTGCAAGCAGTGCAATCACCGACGCTCCTGGAATAGCGGTGCCATTCTGATCGACAACTCGACCACCAATGATCACGTTGTCGAGATTCTGCGCCTTGGTACGATCGCTCGCGCCGAAGCAACAGAGAATCAAGTAGAAAGTGAAGTGAAGGCTGAAACGAAACGGGAATTGTGAGGTGGTGAGGTTCATGTGAGGTCTCCTGCGCTGGTTGGGTCGAGCCCGCAAAGGACCGCTCCAGCTGCATAGCAAAACTAGAATTCAACTAAAGTTTGACTTCGTAAAGGTTCCTTAATACTGCCAGGAAGAACGTGAGGAGAAGCCAAACTCGCTTGGTGTTAGGCGGAGCGCACTCTATCACGAGCGAGAAACGGGAAACAAGCTTTCAGGTAAATCTGATAGTGCGCAAGCTCATTGCCGTTGAATCCGGATGAGCGAGCAACTACCCGCGGGAAGCGCCACGCCGCCGCAGGGATGCGGCGCGAGCGAAAGGCACCAACGCGTCAGTGCTTCCTTCGGGCGGAGGTTCGGTGAAGTTGCTGAATTCCTCGGCGTGCGACTGTAGATACTGAAAGAAGCGCTCGAACTCATGCTGCATCGCATCCATTTTCTCGCGCATGTTAAGGATAATCTCCACTCCCGCGAGATTTACACCAAGATCGCGTGTCAATGAGAGGATAAGCTCGAGACGCTCAAGATCAGGATCAGTGTAAAGACGAGTGTTGCCGTCAGAGCGCGACGGTTTCAACAAACCTTCGCGTTCATACATGCGCAGGGTTTGTGGATGAAGGCCATACTGGTCGGCGACTGCGCTGATCGTGTATGTCTTAGCCTTACGTTTCATCTCATTCCAGTCCCATCTCTACGCGCGGATTCTCCGAATTCATCTTCGAGTACTGCCGCAAAAGCTCTTTTGTCTCCTCGGAGATCACCTTCGGCAGCGTCACCTGCACTTCCACAAACTGATCGCCTCTCGCTCCCGGTTTGCGCAAAGATGGCGCGCCCCGCTGACGCAGTCGAAACTTTTGACCCGACTGAGTGCCGGGTGGAATTCGCAGTTGCGCCTTGCCCTCTACAGTAGGTACTTCGATCTTTGAACCGAGGGCGGCCTCTGGAACCGTGATGGGCACAGTTACATAAATATTGTCACCCTTGCGGGTAAAGTGTTTGTGCGATCCGACATTAGTGTTGATGTGCAAATCGCCAGCAGGCGCTCCCAAGCGGCCCGCTTCACCCTTGGCCGAGACTTTTACACGGGAACCCGTTTCGACTCCGGCGGGGATCCGCACCTTGACCGTCTCCGTCCTCGGCAGTGTGCCCTTACCCTTGCAAAGCGAGCAAGGCGACCTCCTCCGGCCGCTACCTTCACAATCTGTACATTCTTGCGCAAAACGCAGGCGGCCACCTGCCTTTTGCACCTGGCCTGAGCCTTTGCAGGTCGAACAGATCATTACCGGACCGCCGATATCCCCAGCCCCAGTGCATCGTGAACACTGTTCGGAACGGTTCACAGTAATGTTCGTGGTAAGGCCGTTAATTGCTTCTTCAAACGAGAGCGCAAGGGGCATTTCTATGTCGGCGCCCCGCTTTGGCTGCGGCCGCGGAGCCTCGCGCTCTTTTGTAGCACCTCCGCCAAACAGATCCGAAAAAATATCTCTGAAACTGGTGCCGCCACCGGAGCCTGTAGACGTTCCCCAATCAAAGCCGGTGAAATCGAACCCCGGCGCGCCAGTCCGCCCGGTACTGGGTCCCGCACCGCGGGCGGCCGCATCCGCGAGGTTATCTGAGTACTGACCAAAGCGATCGTAGACCGAGCGCTTCTTCGGGTCCGACAACACGTCGTGCGCTTCAGTGGTTAGTTTGAAACGCTCTTCTGACGCCTTATCGCCCGGATTGCCGTCAGGATGATATTTGCGCGCGAGTCTTCGATAAGCCTTCTTGATCTCCTCAGGCTTGGCGTCCCTCTTTATACCCAGCACTTCGTAGTAATCCTGTTTAGCCATCTTTCATTGCCGATTTCCAATTGCCAATTGCCGATTGACCTGTAACCTCCAATCTCGCATCCGCGCTCGATTCAGGCCACTGACCAATCGGCAATCGACAATCGGAAATTGGAAACCCTATTTGTTCTCGTCTACGTCGACGTATTCAGCGTCGATGACATTATCTTCGCCGCCACCTGCGGAAGACGACGCACCCGCGGCCGACGCCTGGTCGCCCGTTGCTTCGGCACCCGCTTCCGGCGTTGCTGTTTGCTGGTAGAGTGCTTCCGCTAGTTTGTGAGAAGCGGCCTGCAGTTTGTTGAAGGCATCGTTGAGTTTTTCGGTCCCGCCTTCTTGCAGCGCCGTCTTTGCCTCGGCAACGGCCGCGTCCACTTCTGCTGCGACCGCGCCAACCTTCTCGCGATTGTCATTTACTGTTTTCTCCATCTGGTAGGTGAGTCCGTCCAGACGATTGCGGGCTTCGATTTCTTCGCGCTTCTTCGCGTCTTCCGATGCGTGAGATTCGGCGTCGCGCATCATCTTGTCGATTTCGTCCTTCGCCAGACCAGACGACGCGGTGATGGTTATCTTCTGCTCGCGGCCCGTACCCATGTCCTTCGCTGACACGTTAACAATCCCGTTTGCATCGATGTCAAACGTCACCTCTACTTGCGGCATTCCCCGAGGTGCGGGCGGGATGCCCACCAGGTGAAACTTGCCCAGAGTGCGGTTGTCACCAGCCATTTGACGTTCACCCTGTAGCACGTGAACCTCAACTGACGTCTGGTTGTCTGAGGCTGTCGAGAAGATCTCCGACTTCCGTGTGGGGATGGTAGTGTTACGCTCAATCAACTTCGTGAATACACCACCAAGAGTCTCAATGCCCAAGCTTAAAGGCGTAACATCGAGAAGCAAGATGTCAGTCTTTTCCCCCGAAAGCACGCCTGCCTGAACTGCCGCGCCGATGGCCACGACTTCGTCAGGATTGACGCTCTTATTCGGCTCCTTGCCGAAAGCATCTCGCACCAGCTGCTGAACTTTGGGAATACGTGTGGAACCGCCGACCAAAACTACTTCGTCGATTTTCTTAGCGTCGAGTCCTGCGTCTTTCAACGCCTGTTCCACCGGTGGGCGGAGACGTTGCAGGATCGGATCTGCCAACTGTTCAAACTTGGACCGCGTAAGTTTCATTGCCAGGTGCTTGGGGCCAGACTGGTCCGCGGTAACGAAGGGAAGATTGATCTCAGTTTCCATCGTGCTGGAGAGTTCGATCTTCGCCTTCTCCGCAGCTTCCTTAAGCCGCTGCAAAGCCATCTTGTCGCTTGAAAGGTCGATGCCCTGATCACGCTTGAACTCTTCGATAATCCATTCGATCAGGCGTTCGTCGATGTCGTCGCCTCCCAAGTGCGTGTCGCCGTTTGTAGATTTGACCTCAACGACTCCCTCGCCGACTTCGAGGATGGAGATATCGAAAGTACCACCGCCAAAATCAAACACCGCGATAGTTTCGTCTTTCTTTTTATCCAAACCGTACGCGAGCGCGGCGGCCGTGGGCTCGTTGACGATACGCATTACTTCCAAACCGGCTATCTTGCCTGCATCCTTGGTCGCCTGACGTTGAGAATCATTGAAGTAGGCAGGAACGGTAATCACCGCTTTGTCTATTTTCTGGCCTAGATAATCCTCGGCTGATTGCTTCATTTTCTGCAAGATGATTGCCGAGATCTCCGGTGGGCTCCATTCTTTGCCACCGGCGGCGATGCGCACGTCACCGCTACCGCCTTGAACCTTGTAAGGCACCTGCTTGATCTCTTCCGTCACTTCGTTGTAGCGACGACCCATAAAACGTTTAATTGAATAGACTGTATTCTCAGGGTTAGTAACCGCTTGTCTCTTGGCGACCTGGCCAACCAGCCGGCTCCCGTCCTTTGTAAAAGCCACTACCGAAGGGGTAGTGCGACCACCCTCTGAATTGGTGATGACTGTCGGTTCGCCGCCTTCCATCACCGCGACGACGGAGTTCGTTGTTCCCAAGTCAATTCCGATTATCTTGTTACTCATCTGTATTTATCTCCCACAAAGCAAATTAGCCGCCTTTGCACCTGAGGTGGATGGCGGCGTCTACCACTCCATCCGCTTAATGTAAGATCGGCGGTCGAAGCAAATAGGTTGAACGCGGCGTTAATATAATACCTGAGTGCTGTGCTGTCAACTTTGGGCTAAACTTGCCGCTTCCGCCGCCAAGGGAGGCAGAAAAGCTCGAAACCTTACGTTTCCCGCGGATCTTCGGGCGAGGGATTACGATCTTCGTTTAAGAGCCTTGACGCAAAGAAGACGTAGTGAGCTCCTGACAGTAGCGCCAGAGCGAAGACCGTTGCATAAAGGGTTGGAAGATAGTAGCCAGTGCCGTACGGAACGCTAGCAGCAAACATGATGATACCGATGGCGATTATTTGGACGGTGGTGTTCAGCTTGCCTAGCCAGGAAGGTCGAAATCCGCGGAAGCCGGTCATGATATTAATCGCCGCCGCTCCAACCACAATGAAGACGTCCCTACTGATCACGGCGATTGTCACCCAAAACGGAATGGGAAGGTGGCTTGGGAGGGGTTGGGGAAAAACGCTGCGCATAGAAAGCACAACGAACGCTGTCACCAGCATTAGCTTGTCGGCAATTGGGTCGAGTATGGTGCCTAGCTGCGACCTCTGATCGAAGCGGCGGGCCAGGAGTCCGTCGAGGCCATCTGTAATGCCCGCGACCACGAAGGCAGCCAACGCCAGGAGAAATCGCTGATAGAAAACAAACGTAACAAATACGGGAATGAGCACCATCCTGAAGACGGTGAGCATATTCGGGACGGTAACAATCCGGGAGGACATTAAGGCTTGGGTGTCTTGGAAGTCAGCGCGAGTTGGCCGAACGATCATCGGCGAGAATTGATTCGTGAGCCGTCATTGGACGCATCGGAGCTCAAGCAGCGAAACCTCGGGCGGGCAACCATATCTTACGGGCAGTACGACAGTACCAAGACCGCGTGTGACATAGATCTGCGTTTCGCCTTGACTTCCAAGTCCGCGGAGCAGGCGGCGGCGAGGTCTCCCGGAGGCGCTGCGTTCTGAACGCAGCGTAACCTGCCCCCCATGCGTATGGCCGCTCAATATAAGATCCACACCGGCTCGAGCCGCTCGCCGCAAGATGATTGGGTTATGCGCCAGCAGGAGTTTCATCTCGTCATCGAGCGAGCCGGCCAACGCGAGAGGTAAATCTTCCAATCCAACCATCGTGTCATCCACACCCGCCAGCCAAAAGGCTTCGCCGCGTTGCTCAAAACGCAATCCCTGGTTAACCAGTACCGTAATCCCTTCCGCCCGAAAGAGGTCCGTAATCAATGCAGCGTCGGTCCAATGATCATGATTGCCAAGAACGGCAAAGACACCGTAACGCGCTCGTAAACGGCCAAGCAGTTCCGCACAGGGAGCCGCAAACTCCCGCTCATGGGAAATGTAATCTCCTGTTAGCGCCACGATGTCGGGTTGAAGCCGGTTGGCTGCGTCGACCGCTCGCTCGATCTGTTCCCGGCTGGTAAACGGACTGTGGTGGATATCGGATAGGTGAACTATGCGAAAACCGTTTAAGGCCATCGGCAAGCGACGCAGGTAGATTGGATGATGCTCAACGGTGAGCATGAATGGTTCGCTAAAAGCCGACCGCGCGGCCTGGCTGAGATTCAACGCAAGGGCGCGCAGGGGAGTTGCACCGCTTTTCCCAACGAAAGGCGCGACCCGCCCCCGTTGCTTCCGCCTAATTTGAGTTCGCATAGTTAACTAAAGAGTTTGCCGCATGCCCGCCAGATCCTGCCAGAACTGGGGCCCCTCGGATTTGGCGCATTATAGTGATCGACTTCTACGGAAGCAAACACAGATGCCTTGTAATACAAGCCGGTCTGTTACGAATGTTTTGCGCAACAGTTCATATTGTGCTTGACAGGTCACAGACCGCCAGTATAATTTCGTACAAGACGGGTGGTTCTTTGCATTTTGGCTTGGCTTTTGGTGTATGGCTGCTTTCACGCACACCGCGATCTAACTTTTTCTAAAAACGCGGGGGCTTTATCTCGCCGTTCAAACGCACCGCCTAGACAACAGGATCGAAACAAGCGACGATTTCTGTTCTCTGCCATCGCCACCCTCGTTGACCCGAACCTTCCTGGAAAGTTTAGGCCCCGCCGATCACATGATCGGCCGGGCCCTTCTCTTGCACCAAGTAATTGCGCCCCTGCTATGCACTTAACGTCTTGGGGATAGAGCTACGGTGTCCTGCGGGAGAGCTTCACGAGTTGGCGAAGGAAGGTCGTGAGGCGCCACCGACTGTCCAGACATTTCGGCAAACATTTGCTCGTACCGGTCGACGATCCGCTCCCAGTCGTAATATTTTCTGACGCGAAGTTGAGCACGGTGGCGGTAGGCCTGAACCAAAGAGCCGTCGCGCAGTACGCGCTGCAGTTTTTCGGCCAGATCGTATTCGTCGGCGTAAGGAATTCCGGCGTCGCCGACCGCTTCTATGTTCTCCGGTGTAGCCAGAGTCAGTACGCAGTTGCCGTATCCCATTGCTTCCAGTAAGGCCGGATGCGTGCCTCCGACTTCTGTGGCGTGCACGTAGCAATACGAATTCTGTTGCAGGGCTCGATAATCCTGTCCAAACACAAATCCGGTAAAAACAATTCTCTTGTCACCGCGAGCGCGCTCTCTCAAATCCTGGATGTAGTCGTGGGCGTAAGGCGCATCTCCGACGATTAGGAGCTTATAGGCTGTCCTCACCCTCTTGAAAGCTTCTATCACCAGGTGAGCATTGTTCTCAGGCTCGAGTCGGGAGACGTAAAGAACATATCGATTCGGTTCCACTCGCCACCTTTTTACCGTGTCCCGGTCGGGCTTTCGTTCCACCTCGGCTCCATAAGCAATCATTGTCGACGGCGCGTTGTAACGAACAAGGTAATAGTCATGGATGACCTGCGCGTCGGTTACGGTGACATTTGGCAGGATGGTCGAAAGCAGTTCGGCCAGTAAGTAGTAACGGCGTCCAAGCCAATTCCATTTCTTTCGCTTGTGTTCTAAGCCATCGACGTTAATAGCGACAGGCGTTCCTGTGAATCGCAGTATCGAGGCAAAGGGTGCATTTGCGGCATTGCAGATCAGGGCCGCATCGAAACGGCAGGGCACGGCATGTAGGGCCGAGAGAAAAGCATGAACGACAGTATCGAAATACTTGTGCCGGATCGTAGGCAGAACTCTCAAGCGGACGCCCTGATACTCGAGCTGGCGAGGGGAAACGTAGTGAGCACGACAATAGACTGTGACCTCATGGCCGCGAGCAACGAGCCTGGTGGACAAGTGCTCAGCGAAGGTCTCAAAGCCGCCGTAGCTGGCCGGTATACCCCTGGTTCCAAGAATAGCGATACGCATAGAGACTAGACGGCCTCGCCAACCCGCACAGGAAGCATTATTTATGGCACTGCGGATTGTGCCACCGGGGCGTGAGAAGGAACATTATCAGCGGCCTGTTTATAAACTTCAAGAGTTTGTCGTGCAGTTTCACGCCAATCGAACATCCGGGCCCGATTCAAGCTCTTAATCCGAAGTCTTGAACGCAAACTTGAATCATCTACCATCGTTGCAACAGCGGAAGCAATAGCGTCGATGTCGTAGGGATTAACCAGAACACCTGCATCCCCAACGACCTCCGGCAAACTGGTCCTATCTCCCGTAATAACCGGGGTACCGCATTTCATGGCTTCTAGTGGGGGAAGACCGAAACCTTCGAAGAATGATGGATAAACGAAACATATTGCTCCGGAGTAGAGGGCCGGCAAATCAGTCTCCGGAACATATCCTGTGACGACCACGTTGGTTCCGAATTCCTCGATAGCCTTCAGGGTTTCGCGATAAAGCCACGCACACTTCCCGACGAGGACAAGCTGCGGCAGGTCATCTTTTCGCCGAGTTCGGCGCAAACGCTCGTAAGCAGCTAACAGTCGAGCCAGATTCTTACGAGGCTGAATAGAGCCCACGGAAAGAATATAGTCTCCATTTATGCCATAGGTTTGTCGTACACGTTGAAGCTCCGTTTCGTCGTCTACTGGGCGAAAGTGATTGGGCGCGGCTATTGGAATAGCGGTTACCAGGTCAGGCGCAATCCTGTAGGTCGAAATAATGTCGTTGCGCGCGTGTTCAGACAGCGCCAAAACTCGCGCAGCCCTTCTTGCCGAGCGTCTTACGGTAAATCGAAGCTGCGCCCTGCTCCGCCGATTGAAAGTCTCCGGCAAGTGTTCAAATGATAAATCATGAATGCTCACTACAACGGGACAAGGAGCAAAGGGAGGGCTGGTAAACTGAACGTGCAAAACGTCCACAGGGTGACTTCGCAACTCGGCGCTAAGAATAAGTGGTATGCGGATTAACGGCGTGTGAGGAAGAGTAGGGCGTACTTTGAAATTAGACCACCTGTCACGGAACCGTGCTACAGCTTCATCCCTGGTAACGTAAAGAGTGTAATCGTTGACAGAATCGATCTCGGCGAGCGCCTCGATCAAATTCGCGGCGTAACTCTCATTGCCACCAAGACCGGTGCCAACAGAGTGAGCATCGATTGCAATACGCAAATGCCTTCCTGCTTATGTTTAAGAGTCCGGCTCTATGGCTGAGCAGGCTGACCGCCGTTCAGTCGGTTATTTGTTCTTACCGGCGACCGTGGCCTGAGCGCTGCCGCCCCCTTGCTGTCCGCGCGTGTCGCGCTCGCGAATTCGGGCAGCCTTACCACGCAATCCGCGCAAGTAATAGAGCTTCGCTCGTCGCACTCGTCCTCTCTTCACCAGATCGATATGGTCGATGATGGTGGCATGGAGCGGGAAGATCCTCTCAACACCAACCCCAAAGCTCGTCTTGCGAACGGTTATGGTTTCTCGAGCACCGCCGTGCTTGCGCGCAATGACTACACCCTCAAACGCCTGGAGGCGCTCCTTGGTCTCCGATTCCTTAATTCGAACGTGAACGCGCACCGTATCACCCGGTTGAAACTCGGGAATATTCTTTCGCAGTTGGCTATTTTCGATGTTGTCTAGTCGGTTCATCTCTTCACTCCACTATCTACTTTTGCAATCTCAGAATTCCAGTACAGAGTCCGAATCGGATTAAACCCTAAGAATCTTTCAACAGATCCGGGCGATTGCGCTCGGTTTTCCTCAAGGCTTCCTCGTGGCGCCACCGCGCAATCTCAGCATGATTTCCCTTTAATAAGAGATCTGGTACACGTAGGCCTTCAAATTCTGGAGGCCGCGTGTATTGCGGATAATCGAGCAGGCCCTCCGAGAAGGATTCGTACGTCGCTGAAGTCTCGCTGCCCAAAGCGCCTGGTAACAACCGCACAACTGCGTCTACCAGAACGACCGCAGCCGGCTCTCCGCCGGAAAGGACGTAGTCACCGATCGATATCTCGTCAGTTGCCAGCACTTCAGCAACTCTTTCATCTACTCCTTCATAGCGTCCGCATATCAAAACTATCTGCGATGCGTTGGTTGCCAGATCCGCAGCCAGCGACTGCGTGAATACCTGGCCCTGCGGTGAGAGCAAAACCACTCGCGTTCCCTTTGGGTAGTCAGCGCGCCGTTTGTAACCGGTTAGGTCCTGGACCGCGGCAAAGATGGGGTCCGCCTTGAGCACCATTCCATCACCGCCACCAAAAGGACGATCGTCGACTGTGCGATGCTTGTCTGTAGCCCAGTGGCGCAGGTCGTGCGCTTTAGTCTCAACCAGTCCGGCAACTAACGCGCGGCGCGTGATCCCGTAATCAAACGCTTCGCGAAAGAAATCTGGGAAGATGGTTAATACGTCAAAGCGCAGCATTACGATTCTCGTTTGTGAATTTGCGACTCACGGGCCACCCAAAGTAAATCGCGAATCACCAAATCAAAGATCTATAACTCCAAAAGTCCCGGCGGTGGATCGATCCGAATCCTCTTACGCGCCGTGTCGATTTCAATAACAATTGACTGCACCATGGGAATCAAGTGCTCATGCCTCTCATCGCTCTCGACTACCAGCATCTCAACTCCGCCGCCAACTCTCATCACGTCTCGGACGTGACCAACCAGTTTCCCGCTCGTCGTTTCGACAACACACTCTTCCAACTCCCAATCATAAAACTGGCCTTCAGGAAGCTGGACCCGGCTCGATTCAGGAACCGCAAACTCGGATCCCACAAAGGCACTAGCGGTTTCAATACTGTCATAGCCCGCCAACTTCAGTATCACCCTGGCCTGGTGGAACCAATAATTCTCTAACTCAACTACGCTCCGCTTTCCATCAGGAGCAATCGCAATCAACTGAGAAAGATCGGCAAACCGGTCGGGGAAATCCGTCCACAACTCGGCCACAATCTCCCCTTTGAGACCCCTGGTTCTCACGGCGCGAGCCACAACAACAACCGGTTCGGCGCCCTCTGGCACTCCTTCGCTCATTCCACAATTTCGAGAACGAAGCGGTGTTTTCTTTTTAGTCCCACAGCATGAGCCAGTGAACGCAACGATCGTACGGTCCGCCCCTGCCGGCCAATCACCTTCCCCATATCTTCAGGGGCCACGCGGATCTCAATCAACGTCGCACCGTTGCGATCAATCTCTCGAACGTCGACGGCCTCCGTGTCGTCAACCAGCCCCTTCACAATCATCTCAACGGCTTCTCGCATTACTCACGACTCAAACTACTCACCACTCAATAAATCTGACCGCTTCATCAACGCGTTCTAGTTAAGGACTAAACGGTAGCAGGCTCCGCAGCCGATTCGTTCTTACCGCTTGCCTTGATAAGCCTGCTGACCGTCTCGGTCGGCTGGGCGCCGTTGGCAATCCAGTAACGTACGCGATCCATCTTCAGACTTATTTCCGCCGGCTGGCGCGTAGGGTTGTACGTGCCGACGTTCTCGAGATATGCACCGTCACGTTTTGACTGTTTCTCCTTCACAACAACTCTGTATGAAGGTCTTTTCTTCGCGCCTGTGCGCATTAGTTTAATTGCTAACAAGTAGTTACCTCCGTTTTACCTAATTCGCTCGCCAATAAGCTGCTGATAATCCTGCAGCTCTTCTTCTGCTTATCACCTATCACCGGCGCCTTTTCTTCTTTTTCTTTTTCAGCTTTTTTCTTGATGGACCAGCTGGTAAGGCGGGAAGTCCGGGTTCGTCGCCATTCCCGCCCATACCACCCAGATCAGGCATGCCCGCCATACCCGCCATACGCTTCATCATTTTCCCTTTTAGACCACCTCCGAAACCGCCCCCGCCAAACAATCCGGAACCGGAAAGCTGGCGCATCATCTGACGCATCTCGGTGTACTGCTTGATCAGCTGATTCACTTCCGCAACCGACGTTCCGGACCCGCGCGCGATGCGCCGGCGTCGATTGGCGTTTAAAATCTTATGGTCCGTGCGCTCCTGCCAAGTCATCGAATCGATAATCGATTCGGTGCGTTTCAACTCTTTCTCCATCAGCTTTGCCTGTTCATCATTCAGTTGCGGCATACCCATGCCCCCGAGTAGCTGATCGGGTAATAGCTTCATTATCTTTGAGAAAGAGCCGAGTTTCTTCACCTGGCGAAGCTGCGATCGAAAGTCATCCAGAGTAAACTCATTCTTCTGGAGCTTCTTGAGTTGTTCCTCTGCTTCATCCTGGTCTACCTTCGACTGTACTTCTTCAATCAGCGACAATACGTCGCCCATTCCCAGGATGCGTTGAGCAATACGGTCGGGATAAAAAGGCTCAAGCGCGTCGTACTTTTCACCGACGCCAACAAACTTCACCGGTTGACCGGTTACCTGCTTGATGGAAAGGGCGGCGCCACCACGCGCGTCACCGTCCATCTTTGTCAACACAACGCCGGTGATGCCTACGCGCCGGTGAAACTCTTCGGCGGAACGAACCGCATCCTGGCCGGTCATGGCATCCGCCACGAATAGTATTTCCACCGGATGCGTTTCGTTCTTGATCCTAACCAACTCATCCATCAACTCTTCATCGATGTGAAGCCGGCCGGCGGTATCAATCAGCAGCGTGTCGAAACCGGTTTGCTGCGCATGCTTAAAACCTTCCCGCACCAGGGTGAGCGGGTCATTGGTTTCAGACTGTTCAAAGATCTGCTGGCCAGTGGCCTTAGCGATTACCTTTAATTGCTCGCGCGCTGCCGGACGATAGACGTCAACTGAAACCAAGAGCGGCTTGCGTTCCTGGTTTTGAGCCAGCCAGAGCGCGATCTTTCCTGTCGAAGTGGTTTTGCCGGAGCCCTGCAGGCCGACAATCATGACCACATTCGGAATCTGTTTGGTAAAGACCAGACGCGACGATTGGCCGCCGAGCAACTCAACAAGTTCGTCGTAAACAATCTTGACTACTTGTTCAGAAGGCTTTAGCTCTTGCCATACGTGCTGTCCCTCAGCCTTCTCCTTAACGGAAGCAATAAAGTCTTTTGCAACTTTATAGTTGACGTCGGCTTCCAGGAGCGCCAGGCGGATTTCGCGGAGAGCCGCGTCCACATGTTCCTTCGTCAGCACGCCTTCGCCGCGAAGATTCTTTAAAGTCCGCTTAAGCTTGTCCGACAACGACTCAAACATAGAGCATACAGGCGAAGTTCCGCGCTCGTGACGGAAACGGAGATGATAACGGCCACCCTAAGTAGTGTCAAGGAATGGGGATCTGACCACTCGCGTCTTCGTCAGGTGTCGCTGCACGAAGGTAGGTTAGCCGCTCGAGTCACGCCCTGGAATCATCGCCAGAGTCTAAAAAATAGGAGCGAAATATAAGCCGTAACCCAGCCCCGATAGTGTGCAAAACCACACAAAAGCCACAATTAGTCTCTTGTATGATGACAAGTCTTGAGTATAAAAGAGAGTTTCGGGTCCCCACTAACCCCAATCTAGCCGGTGAAGTGAAGGGTCATGGCTAATTCACAGATGAGTCTTCTGCTCCGCAGGAAAGCTGTGGAAGCCGTCAATGAGTCGACGGAAATGCTGAAGCAGGCGTTCACCCTGCTAAAGTCCGGAAATCTCAAGAAAGCCAAGGAATTACAAAAGGCGGCACGGGCCAAGCGTAATAACTCGGTGTGGTTGATGCGCAAGGCCAACAAGCTCGAGCGCGATTCATGACAGATTCGCTTCCCAGTCAGCGACCCAATCAAAAAATACCTACCGCGGGCTCCCATGTAGTCTATTAGCGAAGTAGCTTTGGATGGCTTCCTGTTTTTGATCACCGAGAGAAGGCATTCGAAGGCTAACCCGGGACTGGTCAGCCATAAACGATCCGGTTCAATCGACTCCAACTACTTGAATCAAGCGTCACCTTCGTACTGGTCACGCACCCACATCTGCGCCGCAGCCTCATCGCGCGGCGAGTTGAGAAATCGCACCCAAGCTTGCTGCTCGTGCCATACGGGAACCAGTTCCCAGACGCAAAACGCAGGTTTGTGGCTTCCCTCACGCGGGAACGGCGCGAACTCCGACATCGCGACACCATCCTTGTAAAAGACGGTCTCCAAAATCTCATTGTTGTTGCGCCAGGTGCAGGCAATAAGAAAGTAGAAGTCTTGCCCGCAGCGATGAAGAAGGACGAATCCAAGGCCAGGAAATTCCAGCGGAGTCTTAGTTAGACAAGCGCGAGCCAGCTGTCTGATCTCGTCAGGTAACGGTAGATCTTGAGGATAAACTTCATACCATTTGATAACGGCTTCAGACAGTTCGAGCGATTCACCAGGTTTAACGCTCTTGGTTATATGTCGATAGCTCTCGCTGATGCCTGAATCAGTTTCGGCAAGTCGTGCAAGAGAAGATGTTTGCGAAATCATGTCTCAATGCTCCTTGTGTATGGCGTCCCCCAAGGACGGAATTCGGCATAAAAACGACAAGTTGGCAAAAACTTACCTTCGAGAAGGTAGAATTTCTACGTAATCGTTAGTCAGTGGTTTGATCGGGGGAACGAAACCAGACTTTAGATCGTGTCGATCGTCGGCAGCCTCACGAACACCTAAACCTTCGGCAGCCCCTCGACCTCTGTCACCGGTCGGACTTCAACAGTTCCGATCCTTGCTGGGGGAAGCCTGGCAGCGATGTCGATTGCCTCGTCAAGATCCTTAGCGTCGATCAGGAAATAGCCGCCGATCTGCTCGCGCGTCTCCGCGAATGGACCGTCGGTCACGAGCCGTTTACCGTTGCGAACCACAACGCTTTTCGTCTCCGATGTTGGCTGTAGTGGCGCAGCGTCCAGGTACTGTCCCTTCTCATGGAGCTGATTGGCGAGCTGCACGGACTCCTTCAGCAAGTGCTGCCGCTCGTTCTCATCCAGTGCCTCTTCGTGATGAATAAGCAAGATGTATTTCATAAGTCCGCCCTATAAGTCGACCAGCATCTTGAAACCGCCATAGACCATCCGCTTGACGTCGAACGGCATCGGACCCTTTTCCATCATCTTCTTCATGCGTGGGTCACTCATCACCTTGGCGTTGACGCGGTCGCGATGCGCGCGCGACTTGTACAAGATGAACGAGAACATCACCGTCTCGCCGGGCTTGGGCTTGATCGTTCGTGTAAATGAAACCCCGAACTTTACATCGAGGTCGTCGCCGACGGCCTCGATGTACTCCAGCGCGCCGTACTCGCGCCAAATTTTTCCTGCCTTCTTGGAGATGCTGCTGTATAGCTGCAGGTTCTTCTTGGGTACAGGTAAGACAAATCCATCAACATATCGCATGTGAAACTCTCCTTGGTGTTTTCTAGTCAGCTCCGATCAGCAAAGAATGCCGGATTGTCGTGGCCACCGTCGTCGGCAACATCGAGTTTCCGATCGCAACGGGCGCACACGAAAGAACGCCTCTACAAATTCCATTAAGCAGCTCGCTCGCAGTGAACCATCCAGGGTATACCGAATCTATCGACAACCATGCCAAAACTCAGGGCCCAGAACGTCTGCTGGATCGGCATCTTCACCGTTCCGTCTTCTGCTAATGCGTGAAATATTCGTTCTGCCTCTGCCGGGCCTTTCATCTGGAGATGCACAAAGAAGCCTCTTGGTTTTTCATAGCTGCCGGGCGGAGCGTCCGAAGCCAACAATACCTGGTCGCCTATAATCAGGCTCGCGTGAAGGATCTTGTCGCGCCATTCAGTGGGGACATGTGCTTCCGCCGGAGTCCCGGCGTGGGTCCTCATCGCTTCGATCTTCCCGCCAAGACACTGTTCATAGAACCTGAACGCCGCCTCGCAGTCGCCGTTGAAAGTAAGATATGGATGTAGCTGCATAGTCAGTCACGCCCGGTTTAGGTGTGCCAGAGAGCGCCTAGCGGCTTTGATAAGGTGCCAGTCGCCAACGACCATGGGCGACGAAAGCAGCGAGGAGTCCTATCACCACCGCGGGCAAGGCCATCGCGAAACCATCACCCAAGATAGTGACCACAGTCGCTCCGACCATGATGATCACCAGCCCGGCGGCGGCCACCGGTGTCAGACCGGGCCGAATCCGAAGGAGTCCAGGCAGAATCAAGCCGATGGCGCCGAGCACCTCGCAGACGCCGATGAACTTGATGAACGGCCCCGGAAGGTGTATCGCGTTCGGCGATCCCATAGAATTGAGCGTCTCGATAGGCAGAACCAGCTTGGTTCCACCGGCAAACAGAAAGAGTAGCGCTAGCAATACCTGAATGATCCAGAGTACATATGTCATGAACGATCTCCTACGTCTTCAATGAATCCACTGAGTAATACCAGCTCTTGCCCGGCGTGCTCCACCCATTCGGAAACCTAACTTCGCAGCGGTATGAGCCTGGTCAACCGGTCGTCGCACAAGTAAAGCCCCAGCCATATCAGTACGCCGAAAATGACCGGGAAGATGATTGAAAAGAGCGGCTCACCAGCCCGAACGTGTGTCGCGACTGCTCCGCCCAGATATCCCGTCAACAATATCGCGCCAAGAACGGAGGTACGAGGGATCAGATAGATGACCGTGCTAACGAGCAACACGACCCCGATTGGGACGATAACGCTCTCGGAGTATCCGAGCCGGACGGTTGCCTCCACGACAACTGCGGGCTTCACCAATTTCATAGCACCGTCCAAGAGCAAGAACAGCGCCGGTAGCGCGCTGATGATAAGGCCTGCCCAGAGTCTCTTCTTCGAGACAGGAGCAGTTTGACTAACCGGTTGCATGAGTTTTTCCTCCACAGGGCTTTAACCGAAATCAACGATATATGAAACCGCCTGGGTGCACTTCGTGTCGACTTCAGCATGACAATGCGTGCCGGACAACCAGTGATAAAATGAGCGCGACGATCCAAACAATCTAAACGCACACACTTAAGGCGTCGCCAAAACATCGGCCGTCGTTGTTAGCAGCGCTGCCGCGGCCAGTATCCGAATGACCTATCTCTTCATCTTTTCTTTTCCTTCTTACTAAACGCCGCTTCGTTTTCAGCAATCTGCGTCTTGACGAGCTTTTTCACAAGCGTGGCGGGTAGTGGCTTGCCGATCGGGAAACGAATAGTTCCCTTAGATGTTTCATAGGCCTTCAACTCATCCTTGTATGTTGCTATAGCTTTTGGGCCGGGGAAGAGGCTGCAGTGGTCCTTGAAGGCGGCGAAGCCCACCAGCACGCCATGGTGTTTGTACATCGGGATCTGATAGCTAATCCCTTCCGTAGCCTTAGGCGCAGCGGCCTTAATTGTTTTGCGAATCTTCTCAAGCGTGGCCCTTGCCTCTTCCGGAAGCGCCGCGAGATAGTCGTCTACGGTCTGCGGTGTAGCACCGACTTTTGCTTTTTTCATGGCCAGTCCTTTCTGATTGTGAGTTAAACCCGATTAGAGGGGCTGTAACAATACGACATACGCTCGCCGGACCTTAATCCGTCGGGAGGCCTGAGATCTCGAGCACCGGTCGGATTTCGACGGTGCCGAGTCGCGCTACTGGAACCCTTTCGGCGACGCGGATCGCCTCGTCGAGGTCCCTGGCGTCGATTAGGTAGTAGCCGCCGAGCTGTTCGCGTGTTTCGGCGAACGGGCCGTCGGTCACAAGTCGTTTACCGTCGCGCACCCGAACACTGGTTGCCGTCGAAATAGGATGTAGCGGGCTGGCATCCAGATACTGCCCGTTTGAGTTGAGCAGTTGCGCAAGCTGCGCAGACTCAACGTAACAGTGCTCCCGATCGGTCTCGCTCAAAGCCTGCTCGTTGAAGTAAACCAGCAACATGTATTTCATAAACCTGCCTCCGTTGTAAGTCGAACGGCCAGAGCCCAGATCGACACTCCGCCTGGAAATACTTAACATGAGATATGCAATTGGAAGCCAATGCGGCGGTTGAAGCGGTCTATAGCTCTGATTGGGGCCGGATCGTCGCTACGCTGATTCGGTCATTCGGCGACTTCGAGGTGGCGGAAGAGGCTGCGCAGGAAGCCTTTGCCGCGGCGGTCGACCAGTGGCGTGAAGGGGGTGTCCCCGATTCGCCGCCCGCGTGGATCATTCAGACCGCTCGTCACAAAGCTATCGACCGACTTCGGCGCCAGACACGGTTCAAGGAGAAAGTTGAATCGTACGCCGCGTCCGGACTGATCCAAACAATCGAGGAGCCGAACTACGACGCGAAGGAGATTCCGGACGATCGTCTTCGGCTGATTTTCACGTGTTGCCACCCCGCGCTCGCACCCGAGGCGCAGGTCGCGTTAACTTTACGCACCCTCGGCGGCCTCCAGACGGACGAGATTGCGCGCGCGTTCCTCGTGCCCGTAGCGACTATGGCCCAGCGCCTCGTCCGGGCCAAGCGCAAAATTCGCGACGCCGGAATTCCGTATTCGGTCCCTGATACCCACGAAATGCCCGCGCGGCTCGATGCTGTGCTGACGGTGATCTATTTGATCTTTAATGAAGGGTACGCGCCGACGCAGGGAGGTAAGCCCGTGAGGACCGATCTCTGCGCCGAAGCCATCCGACTTGGACGCATGTTAAGGATTTTGATGGCGCCTCAGACACCATCAGAAGCGACGGCCCTCGTGGCCCTCATGCTGCTTCACGATTCACGCCGCGAAGCCCGCCTCGATCAATCCGGCGATCTCGTCGTCCTGGAAGAGCAGGATCGCCGCCGGTGGGATCAGCGGCAGATCGAGGAGGCATTGCCGTTGGTCGATGAGGCGCTCGGGAGCGAGGTTGGTCCATTTGCCTTACAGGCAGCGATCTCGGCTGTGCACTGTCGCGCGAAGCGCCCTGAAGACACCGACTGGCCACAGATCGTCAAGCTCTACGACTTTCTCGAGCGCGTGCAGCCGTCTCCCATCATCTCGCTAAATCGGGCTGTGGCGGTGGCGATGGCGGATGGCCCTCAGCCTGCCCTCGCCCTCATCGATGGGCTCGCAGCTAGCGGAGAACTCGACGGCTATCACCTGTTACCAGCCGCACGCGCCGATCTGCTGAGGCGTCTCGGATCAAGGGCAGAAGCCGCTGAGAGCTATGCGCGTGCGCTCGATCTGGTAACCAATGATAGCGAACGTCGATTCCTGGAGCGGCGCCTGCGCGAAGTTCAGGCGCCGAATGATTGACGAACCTCACGATAAAAGACTCGAGTTAGGCGCTGTTTTCAAGGGGTGTATGAGAAACTTTAGCTACATCATGATTCTTTACTGCATCTCGC
>JAMQPH010000808.1 GCA_023717605.1 Pyrinomonadaceae bacterium | reverse complement strand
CGAAAGTTGGACGTGGGTTGAAAACTTGACTTATCTGCGATGAGATCCCGCATACAGGGAATCTAGGGACTCGATAACAATCTGGCTTTGTGTACAGCGTTGCCTTTTGCCGAGAAAAACTTTTTGAGCGGATCCTTCGGGAGCGCCTTGAGGCCGGTTATCACGCTGGCCGCGTTTAGCTCCGCTCCTTTCGGACTGGTGTGCGTGTGATCGGTGGCAAAGAGTTCCTTCACGCTGTCCTGGCCTAACGCTTCATAGCGATCAGCCACGATGGTGGTGAGATCGATGAAAGCCACCCTTTGTGAGGTCGCTATCTCTTTCGCCCACAGGCCAAACTTTCCCGAGCCGCGCTCGACCCGTCCATCCTTCCAGATGTTTCGCACAGTCAGCGAGAGAACTATCGGAGTGGCCCCTTTGCTCTTGGCATCGTTGATCAGCCTTCGCATATACCAACCATAGGTGTGCACCACTAAGTTTGGCTCGCCGAACTTGACGACTTCCTGAGTCTCTTCGCCGGTGCCGGGAAGCGAGCCACGGGCGCGACCCGTATCCAGCGGCCCACCGTCGTTATGCCCAAACTGAATCAGAACAAAGTCACCAGGCTCGATATCGCGGAGAACCTTTTCCCAAAAGCCTTCGGTAATGTATGTCCGGCTGCTGCGTCCGGCCCGCGCTCGATTCAGAACATTGATTCTTGCCGGGTCGAAGTAACTCACGAAGGGATCTCCCCAGCCGCGACCGCCGTTGGCATTATTGTTCGCCGTCGAGTCGCCCACTACGAAAACTGTCGGCAGCTTCGCATTCAGCGCGGGAGGCGAAGGCGAAGGTGTCTGCGCGCCTATGCCCAGCCAGCAGGCCAACAACATGGTAAGTATCAGGCCGACATGAAAGCCTCGCCCGACCTCGCATCGGTTGAAGATCCGCGCGTGCCGGGACCACAACCACCCGCGCCGGCCAGTGCCGCCGGAACACGCTCTTTCGTCATTTTCTTGTTCCGCCCCGGATGAACTGAGTTTTTCGGCAGGCTGCTCTCTCTTACATTCGAAGTTCCCTGGCATCACTTTTCCCTGCAGTAGACGCGCTCATTTGGTAACTTCTCGAGTTCTCATTTCAATTGTTTCCTCTCTCTCGCTCTTTATTCCCTCTTCTATGCGTTTAACAAATAGATCGAATGCATCCTCATCGCCTTTGCCTTTATAATCACCTGCCCTTGTTTGAAAATATAACTGCTCACGCCTCAAGTAGGAGTCGATAGAATCGTAGTTTCTCCAATGTTGCCTAAATAGGAATAACTTTTCTAACGAGACGAGAATTGTCACCACTAAGCTCAGGACCGTGGCGTGTACCAGGTAACCCGTGCTTTTGATGAGGACTGGTACTGTTGCCGCACACACAATGGAGATAATACTTGTCGAGTAATACAGCCATCGATGTCTGTCTCCGAGCGAAGTATAGACCTTTATTTTAAAGCTCACTCGATCCTTCATATATTCTTCAGGATTTAGTTTCAGCTGAAGACGTAGATTTTTGTCGGCCATAAGCTTTGACCTCCACGCTCTGGTGATGCAGCTTGCCTACTTCCTATTCGCACTCACCGCCGGACGCTTCATTCTCTCAGTCGTAATCGCGGGTCTGGAGAGTTTGCTCATGCCCTCGCCAAGGTAAAAACT
>JAMQPH010000798.1 GCA_023717605.1 Pyrinomonadaceae bacterium | reverse complement strand
TGGCCTTTTGCGGGGCTGCAAATTCACCCGCCGTGGGGCCGTCGACCAGATTGTTGAAACCGTAGACGCCGCGCTTGCCACCATAGGGCACGAGCTTGACCTCGCGTTCGTCTCCGGGCTCGAAGCGCAGCGCGGTAGACGCTGGGATGTCGAGGTGCAAACCGAAAGCAGCGGCGCGGTCGAACTCGAGCGCCCGATTCACCTCGAAGAAATGAAAGTGAGAGCCCACCTGCACCGGTCGGTCGCCGGTGTTGCGCACGGTGAGCGAAGTCACTTCCATCTGCTCGCGGAAGGAAACTGGCTCAGGGTGGCACACATATCCACCAAGCGGTACGTCCACCGTCGCAGGGTCGACATCGGCGGCAACTGTGGGACCTGCTTTGACGCTCGGCATCTTTCGTTCCTCCTCTGAGCCTTACTGGATCGGCGTGTGTACGGTCACTAGCCTGCTGCCGTCGGTGAACACGGCCTCGATCTGCACCATCGGGATCAGATCGGCGACGCCGTCCATGACGTCATCCTTAGTCAAGGCCGTGCGCGCATCATTGGTCACGTCTTCGATCGTCTTGCCGGCCCGCGCACCATCGAGGGCGGTCGCAGAGATGATTGAGACTGCTTCTGGGTAGTTGAGCTTCAGGCCCTTTGCTTTTCGCTTCAGCGCAACATCGGCCATCATGTAAATAATCAGTTTGTCGAACTCTCTCGGCGTTAGTTGCATGCTGTCCTCCCGCCACGTATTGCTTCGATGTATTCATCGTCAAGAGGGATTAAAGATGGAGGGCTCGTCCTCGAGTGAACTGCTTCCACCGCGGCGCGCACGAGCCCTTCGCAATTCGCTACCCGTTGCCGTTAACGGAACCTGTTTACAATAGAAGGGAAGTGCGAGCACAGGCAGACACTCTTTCTGGTTGAATAGTTTGCCGCCCGGGCAGCATCGTTAACTAAGCAGCAACCTTCCCATGTCGGTTAAATAGCGCAACAGTTTGTCCATCGCGCCGCACGCCGGAAATTTACCCACAGTTGTTAACTAAACAGCAGTCCCTTTAGCTTCCTGCTCCGGTCCGCTGCTGAGCGCCGCGCGCAGTTGCTCTTCGGTCTCCGGCGGCAGCGAGGTGTGCAGCACCGTTCCGCCATACTTGCCGACTTCCGGTAACACACGCTCTGGAACGCCGCCTCGTGCCAGCACGAACAGTGCCGAGGTGTTGGGCTTGAGTTTCTCACCGAGCGAGCGCATGAAGTTGTCCTCGATCCCGTAATCCGAGAATTTTCCCGCGATCGCCCCTGAAGCGGCGCCCACCGCCGCACCAAGTAGAGGATTGAAGAAGAGCAATCCGATAAGCATGCCCCAGAGAGCGCCGTTAGCTGCGCTCATGCCGGTCAGCGGAACCGCTTGATCGAGATGAACCTTTCCCTTGTCGTCGCGCGTGACCACGACGGCGTCTACGAGGTCGACCAAGTACTGTTTTTGCAGGTGCGTTAAGACGTTTCGTACTTCCTTAGCTTTATCCTTGTCCGGGTAAGCGATTGCGACTAATGTAGCCATACTGATGCTCCTTCCGTTTCATGGGAATCTGTCCGACCACCCTTAGCTAAACGGCATCTGTAGGGTGCTGCCCGAATCAAAATTACCTCGCAGGGAGCGCCACCGGCTGTCCGAGGCGGAACTCGAGCAAAGTATCGCGCGGTATTACTATCTGCTGTCCTCTCCCGGTAGAGGCCACTGATCCAGCGCCAGCGCCAACGAGGGCCCCGGTGCCAGCCCTCTGAGGCTTCTCCTCCCGCACGTTGGAGCCCAGGAGTTCGATGTATTCCTCGATGTTCTTCTTCTGGGTATCCGTGGTTTGTTGCTGAGTGGTTTGCGCCTCAGTCTTTTCTGAATGCGGCTTCTCCAGCGCGAGGAACACTGGGCAAGCAGCTAAGAACATGAGAAGTAAGAGCCACATCTCAAATTCGTGTTTTCATTCTTGCATCCTTATCTACGGAAATTGTCGTGTCTAGAGTTACCTTGCCGGGGTGCACTTTTGTTCCTTATCGGCGCGCGAGCGTCAAAGCATTTGACGGCGATTGCGATGGCATTCCACGTGACTATCGAGTTGGACCCGAACCTACAAAGATGACGAAGGGCCAAAATGCAATCGACCTATTTCGCTTGATCAACGGCATCTAGGTCGTGCAAACGCTCCACGGATAGGATTGTCAGACCGAGCTCATACAACGTCGTGAGTAAACCTGTAAGCGCCGTTTGGTCGACCACCGTTCCCACTAGCTCAGTGATCGGCTGGTCGCTTGCCGGCACTTGACGGACCTGTAGCCCACCGAGTCGGTCTTCCCACTCGGGACTGAGCGCGCCCTTCACCCAAATGGCATAGGTTGCTGGCCCATCGCTGGTCATTCGGCCATCCCTTCCTGCGATCCATCGATAGCCGTGCAAGGATCAATTGCATTCCAGATTGTGCAATCTGCGGATGCAAATCTGCATCGGCCAACGCGGACTAAAAACGGACTATAGCGTCAGGTTTTAGAAGCATCGATTTGAGGAATATTAGTGGCGTGCGACTAACTCCCATCTGTCTTGGGGTCACTTACAGATTCGGAGGTGGGCGGGATTTCGGACTTTCCGGCAAAGCCTCGCTTAGACGCGCTTACGCCCGCGCGATCAAGCCGCGTGACCGAGCATATATGATTGCCTCGCGCCGACCGGATGCCCCGAGTTTGCCGTAAATATGGCTGGCGTGCGCCTTCAAGGTAAACGGTGAAATGACGAAATGAAACCACCTGGCGCGCCGAGGTCAAGAGCACACCTCATGAAAAGACGGTCAGGGAGAAGTTGACACCTTACATCTGAACGCAGATCAGAGTCGCACGCCACCAATTTTCTCAGTCGAGGTTCCTAAAACCTGACGACGCGATAGTCCATTTTTAGTCCGTGTTGGCCGATGCCGCTCTGCATCTCCGGATTGCACAATCTCGACGGAATTTCATTTCCACGGTTGGTAATTAACAACCTGCGAGTTCGAGTCCAGCGTCGGTCTGCGAAAAACGATCTGAAGACGGAGATCTTTATGCCTCCAGGAGTTAAATCAGAATTCCAGGAGTCCGTTGCCGAGGTTGGGCGCTCGAGGTCGAGCAGAAAATGACCGACGCCGAACAGTTCTCGATCTTCGTCAGCGTTGCGGGATCTAGCACGGCTGGCACGATACTTCTCAAAGCCCTTACTCTTATCGGTATCGAAAGCATGCCCTTCCACGCATGCTCGTCAAGGGCACTTTGCCAGGCGCACTCGCAACGTTCATTTACCGCGCCTCGATCCACTGGACATTAGGCGCTGTCGACAGCGCGCACGTCGACTCGCCTATTGCTAAAGATGGAACAAAAGAAGGAGATTGGTATGAGTAAGACACTCTTAAAGACGTTGGGCACCTTTGCGGTAATCGTATTGGTCTCGACTCAGGTGCTGGCAAAGCAAATCACCGTCCGTGGAAGGCTCCAGAAAACGGTGGAAGCCGGCGGATGGATCATCGCAAATGACAGCGAGAAATATTTGCTCTTGAATGCCAAGAAATTTCAGGGCGAACGCTGGTTTAAAGAATCGACTGAGGTCGAAGCAGTAGGCGAAACGAAGGACGTGATGACGACCTTCATGCAGGGAACTCCGTTTGAAGCGCGAACGTTGGAGCCAGTCACCGACACCCAGGAAGAGAAGCTGGCGGGTCGGACAATAACCGGAACAGTCCACTTCATTGGTGGAGCGAGGTCGGGTCGCGCAGCGAATGCGCCTCGGTCAGCATCTTTCACATTGAACATAACTCGGGTCACCACTGCTGATGAGGTTAGCCAACTCAACGCGGCGCTGGCGTCTGGAGGGCAGGACCAGTTGCTCAGCGTACTGAGAAGGATGAACGCCGGACGCATCCGCATCGGCACCGGCGTCGGGGTTACAGCCAACGCCATCATGGCCACGCAGGAAGGCGAGCAAACGAAGCTGACCGTTTTATACCAGCGGGAAGTCCGAATCGCTGAGGCCCGTTACGGCACGCGTTCGCGAGACTTCCAGTTTGGATTCGCAGAGCTGTATCTGGGACCCGGTGGAAATCAGGGAATGCTGATCTATGCAGCACGGATCAGGCTCAGAGATGATGGCTGGCAAGTCGAGGACTTTGGAACCTTCCCCGCCAGATTGATGGGATTGCGCCTCCGAGGTTCACCTCGCATCGCCGAGGCTCGTTGATGCGTTCGCGGCAGTTCGTCTCGCATTTCGCGAGGAATTGAAAATACCGCCATGTCACTGGTGGATGGTCCGTATCGGTTCTGCGGGAAAGTTATGCGAGGCCCGAACGCCATTGAGTTGTTCACCAGATGCAGTTCTTCGCTCGCAGTTAGCAATGGCATTCAGCTTTGAGTCGCAGGCTGCGAAGCCCGCCACCGCGAGCACCAGCGAACGCGAAGATGATATTAGCTCTGGCTCACAGCAGGGCGAGGCTCAAGCCCAGGGTTATGACGACGTGGAGCTGGCTCAGGAGCTCACTAATCGGTGGCCTCGCTGATCGTTCTGCCAATGCAGAACGTCCCCATTTGGAGGAGTCAATGAAGTATTTATCGATCCTTTGTGCCAGTCTACTTGTACTTGCTTCTCCGATTTTCAGTTCATCTTTCGCACAGGTGGCCCAACAAGCCCAGCCAGGCATCTTGTTCCAAAACGTGCGTATTTTTGACGGCAAGAGCTCGACGCTGTCAGCAGTTTCTAATGTCCTGATTAAAGGCAACAGAATCGAAAAGATCTCAACGTCTCAGATTCCGAGCGCTGCGACAGGAACAGTTACGGTGATCGATGGCCGCGGCATGACTCTTATGCCCGGCCTGATCGATAACCACTGGCACTCGATGATGGTTCGGCCGACGCCCCCAGTTCTGCTCACCGCGGACGTCGGCTACCTCAATCTCTTGGCAGGCGCCGACGCTACCGCCACGCTGATGCGCGGCTTTACCACTGTTCGCGACCTGGGTGGGCCGTCGTTCGGGCTCAAAAGAGCCATCGATGAGGGAGTCATCTCCGGTCCGCGCATCTTTCCATCCGGGGCCATCATCACCGTAACCAGCGGCCACGGCGACTTCCGCATGCCGTTCGAAGTGCCGCGTAGCCTCGGCGCCACGCAGTCTCGCGGTGAGCAGCTCGGTGCCGCCATGATCGCGGATAGTCCCGATGAGGTTCGCGTGCGTGTGCGCGAGCAGCTCATGCTGGGCGCATCTCAGATCAAGCTAACTGCGGGTGGTGGGGTGGCGTCGCCCCACAGCCCGCTCGACGCAACCACTTTCACCGAGGCCGAACTACGCGCCGCCGTCGAAGCCGCCGAAAACTGGGGCACCTACGTCGCCGTACACGCCTACACGCCGGCCTCGATTCAACGAGCAATCGCCGCAGGCGTGAAGTGCATTGATCACGGCCATCTGATGGACGAACCCACCGCCAAGCTGATCGCCGATAAGGGTATCTGGTTGAGTATGCAGGCGCTTCCCGACGAATTGGCCGAGGCGTTTCCGCCCGGCTCGTTTGAGCGAGCCAAAGCGATGGAGGTGTTTGCGGGTACAGACCGAACCTACCTGCTGGCGAAGAAGTACAAAATCAAGACGGCGTTCGGCACCGACATCCTGTTCTCCCCGAGGCTGGCGCCGCGTCACGGTGAACTGCTGACCAAGCTGGTCCGTTGGTACACCCCCGCGGAAGTGCTGAGCATGGCTACCGGCACCAACGCTCAGCTTCTGTTGATGTCCGGAAAGCGCAATCCATATCCCGGCAAGCTCGGCGTTGTGGAAGAAGATGCGTTCGCCGATCTATTGCTGGTCAAAGGTGATCCCCTTGCGAACATCAAGCTGATCGAAGATCCAACAAACAACTTTGTCGTGATAATGAAAGACGGCAAGGTCTACAAAAACACGCTTGCCGTCGCGCAAACGGCGTTAGGCCAATCAGCGAATCCCGATATGCACAACAGCAGGAACTCGCTTGATTGGGCGACAACCTATCAAGGAACAACCCCATGTGCCGATTGTCCGGGCATCAAAACAATTCTCACGCTCTCGCAAAATGGCACCTACCTGCTTTCGACGCAGTACATCGATCGGGATAAGACCCCGAGTCTCTTTCGCGGAAAATTCACGTGGGATAAGAACGGGAGCGTCATAACGCTCGATAACAAAGGCGGTTCTCGAAGGTTCCGGGTAGGTGAGGGCCAGCTAACGCAACTTTCTGCCGACGGTACCGGATCCTCCGTTGCCGTATTGACCGAATCTACAGCAGTGCCTACGCCAGCCGGTTCGGCCCAAACGCTTGAAGGAAATCGATGGACCTTAACATCGGCAACAACAAGTCAAAATAACACGATCGAGATGACTAAGGAGCGCCCGGTCGTTTTTACTTTCGAGGAAGGGATGCTTAACGTGCAGGGACCTTGCAACCTGTTATCGGGCTCTTTTTCGGGAGGCGGTTCGACTTCGTTGGTCGTGGGCCCGATGCGATCGACCAGGCGGGCTTGCGAGCCTGCCGTGATGAGCGCCGAAAGCAAGCTGGCTGCCATGCTCGCTGGTCCTCTGCAGGTGGTGCTGAACAGCAAGGGTTCGCGCCAATTGCGTTTAGTTTCTGCGGCGAAAGAAACACTCTTCTTTGACGGCGAAGCCACGCCGGAAAGTGTCTATGGTCCAGGCAAGATCATTTTTCTCGAGATCGCTGCCCGGCGCGTCAGTTGTAATAACCCTACCAGCGGCGAAACAACATGTCTTCAAATGCGCGAACGACAATTTGACGAGAAAGGCCTTCTCTCAGGCACGCCCGGAGCCTGGCGGCCGCTTTATGAAAAGATCGAGGGATTCACTCACATTGAGGGCCACCGCAATGTGGTACGCCTTAAGAGCTTCACTCGTCCGGGGTCGGAGTCGAACTTGTACGTACTCGATCTGATTGTCGAAACGGAAACTGTCAATTGATCATTGGTGCCCTGACTGCGCGAGGCGTGCTATGAAGAACCTGTCTAGACCGGATCCCTCTTCACCTGAAGAGGTTCAATCGTTAAAGAAGCATCGGCTTTTGTTCCTGGCTGTGGGAATTCTGTTTGCTGTTCTGGGTGTTTTCGCTATCACAAGAGCGTACCTTCCAGCACTCACAATCAAGACCACATGGTTCCTCGGCCTCCTCCTGCTGGTAGGAGGAATAGGGGAGATTATCGGATCATTTCGCGCTGGGCGCTGGAATGGAACGCTTTTTCATGTCCTCATCGGCCTTTTTTATGTCGTGGTTGGCCTCTTGATAATGGACCAGCCTGAGAATAGCGCTGTACATCTAACCCTGATCATTGCGGTCTTCATGATCTTAGGAGGAGTATTCAGGATAGTCTTTGCGCTGTTCGATCGTTTTACCGGATGGATCTGGGTCCTGCTGAACGGAATCGTAACGCTACTTCTGGGCGTGATGATATATAAACAGTGGCCAGAATCCGGTACGTGGGTTATCGGCCTGTTCCTGGGCGTTGAACTTATTTCTAGCGGTTGGGGCTGGATAATGCTCTCTTTTATTCTGCGCCGATCGAAGACGGCAGCAGGATAGTGCACGCCGGCATTGTCAGGTTAACGTGGTGGATTGTGGTCTAGACATTTCCTACGGCATGCTGCACTGATGCGCACCCCTGTTTCTCTTAACTAGATGGAAGCATCATTTACATCAGCGGGTGTCTTCGCCTTGCTCAGCTTGGGACTTGTGTTTGGCCTCAAGCACGCCACCGAGGTCGATCATATTGTCGCTGTCTCGACGATCGTAAGCGAACACCGCAACGTGTTTCGCTCGGCGCTCGTGGGCGGCTTATGGGGTGTAGGGCATACCGCTTCGCTGATGGTTGTTGGCCTTTTAGTACTGGTGTTTCGGACAGCCATTCCCGCGCTCATCGCCGAGTGGCTCGAGTTTGCCGTCGCCTTGATGATTATGGGACTTGGCGTGCTCGCGCTGACGCGACTGTTGCGGCACTCCTCTCATGTTCACTTGCATAAGCACAACCATGATGGACAGTCGCACTTGCACATCCATTTTCACGAGGCGGCAACGCGGCACGGTCACGAGCAATCGTCAGCTCATACTCATGCGGTCTCTTCCATTGGCTTCAAACCGGTGTTGGTCGGGACAATGCACGGCCTGGCGGGATCGGGACCCTTAACACTTCTCGTGTTGACTCAGATCAAGTCGGCTTACCTGGGTCTGTTTTATCTGGCAGTCTTCGGTGTGGGCTCGATCGTCGGCATGCTGCTGATGTCGGGATTGATCGGATTGCCTTTTGCGTTGACCTCGCGAACCCTTTCTGGACTTCACCGTCGCCTGCAAACTGCCGCGGCGGGACTGAGCATTGCTTTTGGCCTGTGGTACGCCTATCAAACCGGATTTGCTTCCGGACTCTTCTAATCTCATCTCGTTTCCTATCTCTTGCTCTGAAGCTTCGCCGCTGAATTGGTGATAAAGCCTTGATTGTTGAAGCCGGCAAGAAGGCTCGCGAATGAGATGCCTTAAATGAATGAATCCATGAACCGAACACATTTCAGAAGTCGTTGCCTGCTTTCGCTTATGACGTTTCTGCTGTCCGGTGCCGTTGCTGCCGAGACGAAGGCACAACAACCGGCGAAGAAACCATCAGCATGCGCACGATATGATCTTCAGCGGCCGTCAGCGGAGGCAGACAAGCGGGATGTTGATGATGCTCTCGCTGGTGAAGAGAAAACGAAACATATCCCGTCAAGCATCGCGGCGAGATGTACCGAACAGACCAAAGAATTCTTCCCTGAACCAAATCCAAACTCCAAGGACGAAACCGGCTCACCTAAACTAAACCGTGCGTTGGCTACACTGTTTACTGGGCCGTCTCAGCAATCAAAAAGAGATGAGGTAACGGACGCTCCGCAAGATCCCTGGGAAGATCAAGTCATTTTCGGGAATCTAAACGGCGCACGGAACAAATTGGCGAAACACGGCGTGACGTTCAATTTGAGGTGGACGCAGTTTTGGCAAGGCATGACGCATGGAGACGGTAAGCATACGATCGACTACAGCGGAAAATGGGATCTTTGGATCAACGCCGAAACGGAAAAAATGGGCCTTTGGGAGGGCGGTGTGATCGGAACGCATCTTGATTTCCGTTATGGTACCGCAACCTATACCCACAGCAACTCCGCTCTTCCGTCGAACACATCCGTATTCTTCCCCATTCCCAATGGGCCGGGTTTTATTGTGAGCAGCCTTTTCCTTTCGCAAAGGGTGAACGACCGATTCTCGTTTATTGTCGGAAAGATCAACACGATCGACTTGCTGGGTAGAAACAGAATAAATGGTGGATTCGGCCTCGATGGGTTTATGAATGTCGTCTTTGCCGCTCCTCCTTCTGGCTTTACGCCGGCCGCAATATTCGGCGGGATACTGAGTTTCCGTCTTCAGGATAGAACGTCACTAACCGTGATGATCTTCGACCCCGAGGATGTGATGCTGCGAACAGGGCTGGAGCGTCCGTTTGACACCGGCATCAAGGTTGCGACAACGCTCGGACGCCAGACAAGGTTTTGGAGCAAGTCAGGATTGCACAGGCTTCAGGCCGCTTACAGTACTGCCGAACGGCCGTCGCTCGGCGATATTCTTTTGCCTCCCGGAACTGAAGGACGTCTTATCAAAAATGGCTCCTACTTCTTCTTATACTCCGGAGAGCAGATGTTCTATGAGAACAAAAACGATCCTAGCCAGGCTTGGGGCTTCTATGGGCAGGTAAATGTTTCCGATGGTAATCCGAACTTTATGCACGGAGCAGTGATCGTTGCGTTAGGTGGAACTTCGCTAATCCGCTCAAGGCCCAGAGATCGATTTGGTGTCGGGTACTACCAGTACTTCATAAGCCGGAAGCTAAAGGATACGGTCCTGCCGATCGTGGATTTGCGAAACGAGCATGGCTTCGAAGCCTTCTACAATTTTGCCATCACGCCCTGGATGGGATTGACGCCCGATTTTCAGTATTCGCGCCCCATCCGCGGCGATCGTCGGTCGGAGATGACTCTTGGAGTGCGGCTGGGTTTTCGCTTTTAGTGCTTCGCGTTTTCGCCATGCACAGGCCGCGTCAACGAGAACGAAAATGAAAACTGAGAAACAACTAACATTGACGAAAGGAGAATTAGAGTACTGTTAACTTACCTTCATCAAGAAACAAAAGTAGCAACTCAGAAAGACCGAATCTAGTTTGGTAGTACGCGTTGGTCAACGATTCGCTCTTCGTCAGCACCGGCCCGACGCAACTCACCTCCTGCCGAGGATCGGCGGCACGTGTGTAGATTGGTAGTCTGCTGGAAGAGAGCGACGAACACTCCGCATGTGGCCCTCATCAGGGCTTTTTTCAAGTTTCCTATCAACAACAATCTTCCGCTCCATAATTCATTGCACAGAGCTTTTGTTCTGTCTTCAAGCACAATATAGGCGAGCGTCAGAACTGAATATCTACCTTTAGATGGGAAATCTTGCTCAAAGAGCAAGTTATGTACGTGCAATTCCTCACTTTGATCTCCAAGATCATCTTCTGAGCTAATTACGTAAGATTCTATTCTGTCTCTAATTAACCGGCGCGCAGCCGCCGCTGCAGACAAGTTTTCGATGAAAGCCAAGCTAATCGCACGTCCGGTTGAATGAGTTGTTATGCTGCGGCAGGCGTCACCCCTGACGTCTATTTTCCAACCACTTTCCGAGACCGCCGATGACTGTGCCAAATGCGTAGAAAACCAAAGCGATGAACGACGCTACGGCTGCGCTTTTGGCACTGCGCTGACGCGTCTCCGTGATTTGCGTGTGCATCTTATCGTATAGAGAAACCACCTGCTTGTTGAGGTCATCATAGGTCTGTTCCATTTTAGCGACTTTCTCGAAGGCGGCGCTGACCTGTTCGTCCTGCTTCTTGCGGCCTTCGGCGTCCGTCTCATCTGGTCCTGACTCTGAAGGTCGGCCGGTGTTCCTCTCTTGTGTGTAAGCGTCCGCCTCCCTCTGAAGACCGTCATAAAATGCCTTCGTCCGTTCGATAATACTTTTGACGGATTGCTCTAACTCTTCTGACGGCCGAACCCTCTTGGCCAATTCCCCCAGTTCTTCGGCGCTCTCGGTCAGTTGGGCGCAGTCGGATGCAAACGACTCAACCCACTCCTGCTTCGCATCCACCTCGTCTTCATCATTCTGCTCCTCCGCCCCAGCAGGCTTGCCTTCATTACGTTGGTTCAGGCTGTCCTGAATTTCTGCCATCTTTCTGAGCAAGTCTCGTTGGCCGTCAGATAGATTTGAGAACTGTTGGGCTTGAGCCTGCTCGCTCCGAACAGCATCCATTGTTTGGGTGTCCCTTTCAAGGGCCCTGACGAAATTGTTACTTATCACCCAAGAGATAAAAATAACGACGGCCGCTATGTACACGTAGAAACGAGAGAAAATAGTAGCCATCTTCAGAGTTCCTTCGGCCTTCGGCCTTCCTAAGACGACGAACAAATGAACAGCTTATTCGTAAGCCGTCCGCGTCACTACGAAAGGAGCCGCCTTCCCAAGATCGTTCCCGAACGAGCGGCCTAACGCTGATGCTATAAAGCGGGCGCCTTGCGAAACCGGAAGCGGTTAAACTCCCGGGTGTGTGATCGCCAAAGGAGGCACCCGCGATGACATCATATATCGGAGTAGACATTCACGCGCGACAACAAACGGTGAGTTTTCTGGATACCGGGGATGGAACCACGGGCCAGGTGGTGTTAGAGCACGAGCGCGATGACATCAAAGGGTTCTATGGTCAGTTTCAGGGGGAAGTGATCATCGGGATCGAAGCCTGTGGATATACCAACTGGTTTGAGGAGCTGATGGAGCAGTTAGGTCATCAATTGCTGGTGGGAGATGCGGCGGAGATCCGGCGACTGGCCCGGCGGCGGCAGAAGAACGATCGACGTGATGCTGACCTGTTGCTGGACCTGCTGGTGCACGATGAGTTTCCGAGTTTGTTTCGTTACTCAAAGGAGAGTCGGGAAGTGCTGCGGCAACTGCGTTACCGGCACAAGCTGGTGAAGCTGCGGACGATGGTGGTCAATAGCCTGCATGCGTTGGCCATCAATGCCGGACTGAGTCTGCGAGCGCAATTGTTGACCAGGGGCGGCCGGCTGTCCCTTACCCATACTCTGCTTAGCAAACGCAAGCTATTGAAGTTGGTTGAAGAAGGACATGTCGAAGGTTGGGATGATCCGC